>NZ_JBVHXR010000009.1:220532-354742 GCF_055569295.1 Streptomyces sp. NPDC029292 | reverse complement strand
CGTCTGGCTCCACACCTACAATCACCACCGCGGACACACCGCGCTCAAGGGCCAACCACCCGCCAGCCGCGTCCCCAACCTCACGGGTCAGTACACCTAGGACGTCTCGTCCAGCCCCTCGCGGAGGTCCGTGACCCGTTCCAGCAGGATCGACTCCCAGGCGCGGCGCAGTTGTGTCCGAAGGAGCGGGACGGGGCTGTCGTCGCGTCCCTGGATGCGGTCGGCGAGGCGGATCACGGTGTCGCAGCGGGACAGCCACAGGCCGCGCAGACAGGGGCGGGCGCCGTACCCGGCGAGGGTGGCGGCGCGTACGGCCGCGGGGGCGCCGACGGCGATCGCGAGCCCGGCGATGTCCTCGGTGGGGTCGCCGATCACCGCCTCGGTCCAGTCGAGGACGCCGCGCACCCGCCCGTCGGCGCTGACCACGAGGTGTTCGCCCTTGAGGTCGTGGTGCACCAGGACCGCGGCGCCCGGCCCGGCGAGCTGGACGGCGGCGGGCGCGGTGAGCTGGGCGAGGCGCCCGGGGTCGAACTCGTCGGCGGCGGCGAGCTGCTCGGCGGCGTGCGCGGCGGCCGTGCGCAGCGCCTCCAGGGAGCGCGGCGCGGCGCGTGGGACACCGAGCGTCTCTGCCTGGCGTACGGGCACTTCGCGCAGCCCGGTGAGCAGCCCGGCCAGGTCGGCCTCACCCACGGCCGAGACGTCCCGTTCCTCGCCGGAGCCGCCGGGCAGCCTGGTGTCCAGGGTGTAGCTCCGTCCGCTCGCCCACTCACCCTGCGCGACGCTCACCGGCACGGCGACCCCGATGTGCGGGCGGACCAGGTCACGCAGGCGCAGTGCGCGGCGCTGGCGTACGGAGGCGTCGCGGTCCGGGGCGAGCCGCAGCACATGCCGCGTACCGACCCACCAGGTGGCGTGCTCGCCGCCCTCGGTGACGGGCCGGACGTCGGGTCCCGCGCCCTCCGCCGCGCCGTCGGCGAGCAGGGTACGGACCAGTCGGCGGACGGTGTCCGCGGTCGGTGTCGGTGCCTGGGTCATGGTCGCGCCGTTGTCGTCGGAGGGCGGTGGGGCCGTCGGGGGCTTCGGGGCCGTCGGGGGCTTCGGGGTGTGGTCCTGGTGGCGGTCAGTCGACGACCACCAGCTCGCGGGAGGTGGTGTTGAGGCGGCGTCCGCCGTCCTCGGTCACCGTCACGATGTCTTCGATGCGTACCCCGAAGCGGCCGGGCAGGTAGATGCCGGGCTCCACGGAGAAGCACATCCCGGGTACGAGGGGCAGTTCCTCCCCCTCGATCATGTACGGCGGTTCGTGGGTGGTGACGCCGATGCCGTGCCCGGTGCGGTGGATGAAGTACTCGCCGTATCCGGCCTCGGCGATGACCGCGCGGGCCGCCCGGTCGACGTCCTGACAGGCGACGCCCGGCCGCACCGCGCGGAAGCCCGCTTCCTGGGCCGCGCGCACGATGTCGTGCACCGTGCGCTCCTCGTCGTCCGGTTCGCCGACGTGGACCGTGCGGGAGGTGTCGGATCCGTAGCCGTGCTTGAGGCCGCCGAAGTCGAGGACGACCATGTCGCCGCGCTCGATGACGCGGTCGCCGGCCTCGTGGTGCGGGTTGGCTCCGTTCGGGCCCGAGGCGACGATGGTGAAGTCGACCTGGGAGTGCCCGAATCGGCGCAGCAGATCGGCGATGTCGGCGGCGACGTCGGCCTCCCTGCGCCCACCGAAGGGAACCTTCCGGATCTCCTCGTACGTTGCGTCCGCGGCCGCCCCGGCGGCCGCCAACCGCTCCAGTTCCGCCGCGTCCTTGACGGCCCGCAGCATCGGCAGGGCCTCGGTGAGGGCGACGTAGCGCGTGTCCGGCAGCCGCTTCTGGAGGCCGAGCAGGTGCAGGGCCCAGGCGTTGTCGCTGACTCCGAAGCGGCCGCCCCGGTCGAGGAGGGACGCGGTCGCCTCGTAGGGGTCCTTGCCGTCGGTCCAGTCGCGGAGCGTCAGCATGGGGGCCGCGGCTGCCGCGTCCGGGGCCTCCAGGGTGGGCACGACCAGGACCGGGTCCTGTCCGGCCCTGAGCACCAGCATGGTGAGCCGTTCGGTCTCCACGGGCCGATAGCCGGTCAGCCAGATCAGATCGGGCCCGGGCGCGACCAGGACGCCGTCGAACCCGGCGTCCGCGGCGGCCTCGGCCGCGCGCCGCATACGGGCCTCGTAGTCGCCGGCGGTGAAGGGCGCGGGCGTGCCGGTCATCCATGCCTCCGTCTGTCCGGAACCCCCCAGGGGGCTACGGGCAGCATCCTGCCCTTCCGGTGAGGCGCGCGCGAGCCGGTTACCGCCGTTGTGTCAGCTCTCCAGGGCGAGACGGGCTCCCAGGAGCAGCAGCACGCCTCCGGAGACCTGCTCCAGGCGCCGGCGCACGCCGGTGCGGGACAGTACGGCCTTCATGCGGCCGACGAACCACACGTACAGACCGTAGTAGCCGACCTCGTAGACCGCCCAGAGTGCGGCGAGCCCGATCATGGTGGGCAGCTGCGGTGCGCCCGCGGGCACGCACTGGGGGAGGAAGGACATCGCGAAGATGGCCGCCTTGGGGTTGGCGAGGTTGAGCAGCAAGCCTCCTCGATAGGACGCCCAGTCGCTCTTCTCGGCGCCCTCCCAGCCACCGCCGTCCACGGCCCCCTTGGAGCGGCGCGCCTGCCACAGGGTCTGGACGCCGAAGCCGACGAGCACGACCGCGCCGACGATCCGCATGACGTCGTAGGCCACTTCGGAGGCGGCGAGCAGCGCGGTGAAGCCGAGCGCGGCGACGACGCCCCAGACGAAGACGCCGGTCTCGTTGCCGAGCACCGTCAGGAAGCCGGACCGCCTGCTGCGCAGCGACTGCTTGATGATCAGCACCGTGCTCGGGCCGGGCGAGGCGGCGATCAGTGTGCAGGCGCCGAGGAAGGCGAGAAGGGTGCTCAGCATGCGGCCATCGTGGCGTGCCGCCTCTCGTGCGGCCAGTCCTTTTCCGACACCACCCGCCTAACGGATAAGCATTGTCCACCCATTAGGCCTAATGCTTAGATGGGCATGTTCCGTTAGGGCGATGAGGGGGATGAGGGGATGAGCATGCTCGTTCTGGCACACATCAGCGACCTGCACATGGACGGGACCGAGCGGGCGACGGAGCGGGCCGCACGGGTGCGAGACCGACTGTGGGGACTGCCCGGGAAGGTGGACGCGCTCCTCGTGACCGGGGACATCGCGGATCACGGCACGGAGGCGGAGTACGAGGAGGCGGCGCGCCTGCTCGGGTGCGTGACGCCGGAGCCCCGTTCCCCGTCCTCACCTGCCCGGGCAACCACGACAGCCGCGCGCCCTACCGCAAGGCGCTGCTCGGGGAGCCCCCGTCCGCGGGGCCGGTCAACAGCGTCCACGTCTTCGACGACGCGGCCGTGCTGATGTGCGACTCCAGCATTCCGGGCAGCGACGAGGGCGAGTTCGACGAGGAGACGTACGCCTGGATCGAGGAGACGCTCGACGAGCTGGACGGCCTCAGGGCGCTGCTCGCCTTCCATCACCCGCCGGTGGCGCTGCACCACCCTCCCCCACTGCCTAAAGGGCGTGGGAGGTACCCCCACCCGGACGCGTACCAACTGCGCCGACCGGACCGTCTGGCCGCACTGTTGGAGCGCAGGCCCGAGGTCGTCGGACTCATCACGGGCCACGCGCACACGCCCGCCGCGACCGTCTTCGCCGGGCGCCCGCTCGTCGTCGGTCCCGGTGTGACGTGGACGCTGCGGCTGCCCTGGGAGGGCGAGCGGGCCGCGGACCTGGACGCTCCTCCTGGGATCGCGTTCCATGTACTGGACGAAGAGGGGCGGTTGACGAGCCACTTCAGGGTTGCCTGAAAGGTTGGCCGAGGGCTGTGCTGTGGCTGGACTGAGGGGTTGCCTGAAGGATCGTCCGGCCTCAGGTCACGACCCCGGGGACCGCGGACAGTTGCTGGTGGTTGCCGTTCGCGTGCCGCACGGTGAGGGTGACGGCGGTCCCGGGGGGCGCGGCGGCGACCGCGCGTGCGAGGTCGGCGGCCGACTGGAGCCGGGTGCTGCCGAAGTCGAGCAGGACGTCGCCGCGGACCAGGCCCGCGGTGGAGCCGGGGCCAGGGATGTGGACACCGACGACGAGTGCGCCCGCGTCCTTGGGGACGTCGACGGCTTCGACGCCGAGTGTCGCCTGCACCGACTCCTTGTCGGGTTCCTTCGAGGAGGCCGGACTCCCGCTGCCGGGGGTCGGCTTGGCGCCACCGGTCCGTGGCGCACCGGAGGTCTGCCCCGGTTGTTGCCCCGCTGCCCCCTCCGCCCCCGCCTGCTTCCGCAGATCCGCCAGCTTGCTCATGCCGATCACCGTGGCGCCCACGGTGCCCAGGCCGATCCCCGACAGGACCAGCACGGTCCCGACGAACAGGCCGAAGAGCAGAGTCATCAACCGCCTGCCGCGTCGCCGCGCGGCATGCGGGCGCCTGGTACTGCCGGACGGACGGCCACCGCCCCGCTCCTGACCGGGCATCGGCTTGGGACGCAACGCGGTCTGTTCCATGGATCGCCTCCGGCAGATGCTCTACGGACCGCCATCGGCTGTTGCTCTACCCGGCGCCTCGGCGCGCGACGATTCACGAACGAGTGAGACTGTCAAGCGCGTTCGAGAAGTTTGTCCGCCATGGTCGCCGCCGCTCCCCGCAGCGATCCGCCGTGCACCAGCTCCGTGCGGTGCACGACGCGCGGCGCCACGAGCGGGACGGCCACCGTTCCCGGGACGCCGATCGCCATTGTGCGCGGCAGCAGGGTCAGCCCGTGCCCCGCGGCGGCCAGGGCCGTGAGGGTACGGATGTCGGTGCCCTCGTAGCGCAGGGCCGGGCGGAAGCCGCCGCCGCCGTTCGCGGTACGGAGTTGAGCCAGCGGCAGAGCCGCGCCGGGCGCGTCCAGCCAGCGGGCGTCGACGAGGTCGCCCAGGCGCAGCCCGCCGCGCCGGGCGAGGGGGTGCGTCTCGGGCAGCAGCACACAGACGGGTTCCTCGCCGACGCCGCCTGTGGTCAGCGGCGCCACATCGGGGAGCCGCACGGGGTCGTTGGGCGCGGTCAGACCGTCGACGAGTCCAAGGTCCGCCGTGCCCGCGGCGACGGCCGCGGGGATCTCGTCCCGGGTCAGCACCCGCAGGGTCACACCGGCGGCGGGCAGCGCCGCGACCGTACGCGGCCCGAGCGCGGTCGGCGCCGCCGCGAGCGTCACCCCGTGCTCGGGCACCCCTGCCATCCGTACGACGTCCGCGCGAGCCGCGTCCAGGCGCAGCAGCAGTGGCCCCGCGTGTTCGAGGAGCCGCTCGCCCGCCGCGGTGGGCGCGACCGGGCGCCGGGTCAGCAGCGGCGCGCCGAGGTCCTGCTCCAGCGCGGCGATGTGCTGGGACACCGCGGACTGGGTGTAGCCCAGCTCGCGCGCGGCCTCCGAGAACGAGGCGAGCCGGGCCACGGTGACGTACGTACGCAGGAGATGCGGGTCCATGCGCTCCAGGATCCCGCACATCATCAGCGTTGCTTATCGAGGGTCCACAAATCATCGTTGGACGTGAACCACGTGGCCCGCCCAGGATGAACGGCATGACGAACAACGCGGCCCCAGCCGCTCGCATCGCCCTCGTCGGCGACCGCTCCCCGAACGTCCTCGCGCACACCCGGATCCCGCTCCTGCTCGACGCCCTCGCCACCCGTGACCGGCTCGTCCTCGACGCGTACTGGATCCCGACCGAGGACGCCGAGCACGCGGAGGCGGTACGCGGCTTCGACGCGGTGTGGGTGATGCCCGGCAGCCCGTACCGCAGCGAGGCCGGGGCGCTCACCGCGATCCGCACCGCGCGCGAGGACGGCATCCCGTTCCTGGGTACGTGCGGCGGATTCCAGCACGCCCTCCTCGAGTACGCGCGTGACGTCTGCGGCCTCACCCAGGTCGCGCACGCCGAGGTCGACCCCGACGCCGAGGACCTCCTGATCGAACCGCTCGCCTGCTCACTCGTGGGCCACGAGGCCACGGTCACCATCGAGCCGGGCTCGCTCGCCCAGTCCGTGCTGGGTGCCGAGAAGACGGTCGAGCGCTACTTCTGCTCGTACGGGCCCAGCCGCCACCTCGACACCCTGCGCGCTCACGGACTGCGGTTCAGCGGGCACGACGAGGACGGCCACGTCCGGATCGCCGAACTCCCCGGCCACCCCTTCTTCCTGGCCACGCTCTTCCAACCGGAGCAGTACGGGGACGGCTCGCGCCCGCACCCCATCGTGCGGGCACTGGCGCGCGCCGCCGTGGCCCACGCGTCCGTCGCGCGACAGGGCCAGGCCGTGTGACGGCCGGGCGGCCGGGCGGCCGCGCCAGGCTCGGGGTCCGGCCGAGGCCGTTGTCAGTGGCGGCTGTTACGTTCTGTGACATGACCGATCACGCCCTGCGGCTGCTCCGGGAGAACCCACGCCTGGCCGAACTGGCCGCGTTTCCCTTCCACTTCGATCTGGACCGCGCGGACCACGTCGAGGAGGTCCGGCTCGCCTCGGACGGCCCGCTGGAGCCGATAGCGGGGGACGACACGGGCGGTACGTATTTCGTGTGCGCGGACGGCTCCGTGCTGTACGCCGACTCCGAGGGCTCGGCCGGGATCATCGGGGACAGCGTGGACGGGGCGCTGGAGGTCCTGGTCGGACTGCCCGGCTGGCACGCCTACGTGGGCCTCGAGCCCGGCGACGGCGCGGAGAAGATCCTCGCGGAGGTCGCCGACACGGAGGACGAGATCCGCGAGTATTACGGGATCGACGCCGAGCGGGCCGAACTCCGGGCGGCGCTGGGCGTGCCCGAGCGCTCCCCCGTGGAGCTCATCGGCATGCTGCACTCCGCCCTGCTGCGCACCGAGCCCGACTTCCTCCTGCTCAACGGGGTGGAGGGGTGCGCTTATAGCCTCCTCGACCGGCATCCCCGTCCCCCGCTGCGGGAGACGGTCCTCGAACGGGGCCGAGCGGATCTGGCACTCCTGCGAGAGGGGACGTCGTGGGACGAGGTGGCCCGGGACCGGGGGCGCCGCGCCCTCGCCCTGCGCGCCGCCCAGTACGACCGCCGGGACACCGACCTCGCGCTGCTGCGGCACCTGCTGAAGCACGAGGCCGAGGCCTCGATGACCGACGAACTGCGGCTCGCCGCCGTTCTGGTGGGGCTGCACGGCCTGCCCGAGGACCTGCCGCTGCTTTTCGAGGTCCGCGAGACGACGTACGACACCTGGTGCGGTCTCGGCGGCATGCCCGAACCCGGCGCGAGCGGGGACGAACTGCGGGAGTGGGCACGGAACCTCGACGACTCCCTCTTCGGCACCGACCCTTCCGACGAGCCGTTGCTCACCTGGACCGGCCTGGCGCTCGAACAGGGGAGGGACGAGTTGGCCCGTGCCGCCCTGATCCGTCTGCTGGACGACATCGACTTCGGGGGGTGCCGCTACGACGGAATGCCGCCGGAGAGACGAGACGCACACCCGCTCCGCGCACTGCCCTACGCGTTCGAGGAGTTGGGCGACTCCTTCCAGGCCCTGCGCGCCCAGCGCCTCTACTCGCGCCTCCAGGACACCGCGCAGGACCGCGTCTCGGCACTCCTGACGCTCGCCCGGATGGAGCGGGAGGAGCATCAACTCCGGGAAGCCATAAGCACTTTGGCGCGGTTGCGCGACACACTGGCCAAGCCCGCCGATGACACCCTGCGGCACTGGCGCGGCACCAACCTGGGTGCGTACATCGTCGAGGAGCACCACGAGGTGGTCCGCGCCGCCTCGGCCGACGCGAGCCTCGCCGAGGACGTCCGCGAGGTCACCGCGGCCGCCGCGGCGCTCCTCGCGGAGCTGTCCGAGGCGGCCCGGGCGGGCGTCAGACAGCAGCCGATACCGGAGTCCCCGGCCGGCTGAAGGGCGGCGCGGGCAGCTGGTCCGGCAAGAAGCCGTGGGCGCGCCGGGCCAGGTCGGCCGCGCCGTAGCGGTGGCAGTCCTGGTGCCACTTCAGGATCCCGGCCATCCAGTTCTGCAGTTCCCCGACATAGCCCTGCATGATCCCGCGCACTTCCTCCGAGAGCTTGAAGTCCTCGTACAGGATGGGCAGTTCATGGGCGGCGACGTGTTCGAACTGCTGCATGCGCTGGGTCATCAGGTCGTGGATGATGCCGAGCGCCATCGGGTAGTCGCAGCCGAAGAAGTTCTGCACGACGAGGATGCCGTTGTGGACCTCGCCCTCGTACTCGATCTCCTTCTGGTACGAGAAGACGTCGTTCATGAGCATCGCGTAGTCCATCGCCGCATTCTCCAGCGAGCGGACGGGGCCGCTGCGGTAGACCTCCGGCGGGACCTTCCGGCCGTGACTGAGGCGGCACAGGCTCATGGTGAGCTCCGAGCCGAAGGTGGCGCGGCGCATCTCCAGGTAGTCGACCGGGTCGGGGATGCGGTTCTGGATCTGGTTGGACAGCTCCCACAGCCAACTCTCCGTCATCACATCGACCGCGGACCGGAATTGGCGCCGCTCGTCCGGGGTCATCGCCGCGGCGGTGCGCTGCCAGAGGTCGATGAGGCCGCGCTCCATGCCGTTGGCCGGGACGGGGACCTCCTCTCCGTCGATGGGCATGCAAGCCGACAGCCGCGCGGTGGTCAGCCTGGCCGCGGCCAGGTCGCGGCGGTTGCCGAAGACGAGCGGGTAGTAGTCGTCGCCGTAGGTGCCCCAGGCCAGCCACTGGGAGCTGACGTCGAGGGCGTCCGCCGTCGCGTCCGGGTGGATGCCGGCCGCGCACAGCGGCAGGTCGTAGGCGGCGAGTTTGTCCTCGTCCCAGACGCCCTCCTGGAGCATGCCCATGGCGTGCATCCAGCCGGTGAGACGGTCTCGCGCCCCTGGCAGATGCGGGCTGAGCGTCACCTCGAACGGCATGTAGAAGTCGGGGAGTCGAGAGGGACCGACCTTCTGGAACGGGACGTGGGTGTACGAACGCAACCGCTCCGCACCAGCCGCGGAGAGCAGGGCCCCGACCTCCACGGCCGACGTGCCGAACCCACCGACACCGAACGGCCGCTCCCCCTCCAGCGCCCCCTCGTTCATATAGCGGCTGGACCGCATGTGCCATTCGTGGCCGCCCGACTGCCAGTCCTGCAGCCCCTGTGTGTACGCGGCGACCGCCGCGACCTCGTCCGGCGCGAGCCCCTTCTCCACGGCCAGCGCGGGCACTTCGGTGAGTGCCGTGTGCTCGAACTGGTGGAGCCGGGAGGTGAGGATGTCGTTGACGGTCTCGGCGGCCTCCTGCGTCGTGCAGCCGAAGAACGTCTCCAGGACGAGGATGCCGTTGCTGAGCTCGCCCTCGTCCTCGACCTCCCGCTGGTAGGAGAACAGGTCGTTGCGCAGATGCACCCCGTCGGAGAACGTCTCCATCAGCACGCGCAGCGGCCGAGACCCGGAGACGCAGGCGGGCACTTCGGCGGTCGCGTACTCGACGAGCCCCGCCGACCAGGGGGCGCCACCCACCTTGCGGCGCATCTCGATGTACTCGACGGGGTTGGCGATCCGCCCCTCGTTGATGTTGGAGAGCTCCCACAGCGACTCATTGAGCAGGTGCTCGCTGGAGACTGCGAACCGCTCGCGCCACTCCAAGGACATCGAGGGCACGGTGCGCGCCCACAGGTCGGCGAGCCCCGCCTCCACGGGATTCTCCGGCTCCGGTACGGGAGTCGAGAGGTCCAGCGGCATGAAGAGGGGCAGCCGGTCGAGGTAGGCCTTGCCGCCGTCGCGGTCCTGGCTGCGTTTGAAGGTCTCCAGGAAGTGGTCGTCGAAGAAGAACACCCACACGTACCAGTCGGTGATGAGGGAGAGCGCGGGCCCGTCGCAGTCGGGGTGGGTGTAGGCGCAGAGCAGCCCGTAGTCGTGCGCGTCGAGGTCGGACTGTTCCCAGATGCCGGAGCCCTCCAGCATGCCCATTCCGCGGGCCCACTCGACCGAGTGGGCGCGCGCCTCGTCGAGATGCGGGTTCAGCCGCGCGGGATACGGCATGTAGAAGTGCGGGAGTTCGAACGGCTGCGTCATGGCCGGGCCCTACCCATGGCCCTCCGGGGACATCCACGGGCCGGGACATGATCACACCATCGCGTGAATCGGTGCGTAAAGGCACGATGTACCGGCAAAGGACGCTACTCCCTCGGCGCCACGAACTCCCACAGCCCCGTCATACGGCGCCCATCCGCATAGGGCACCTATCTGCATACGGCGCCGATCTGCGGCGGTGAGTGCGCGTCGATGCCCTCACTTGCCCGAGGCGACGGGCAGCACCTCCTGGGCCACCCACGCCAGCGCGTCGGGCAGCGCCTCGGTGGACACCGGAAGCCACAACGAAACGGAGGAGAGACCGGCCTCGGCCAGCAGTCCGAGCTCGTCGTTCACACTGTCGGCGGTCGCCCGCTCGCCGCCGAGCGGCCGCCCCGGCACGTCCACCGCCGGAGAGAAGCCCGGCGGCACCAGGAAGGCGCCCGACGTCAGCACAAGCGTGTCCGGGTCCCGGCCGGTGTCCTTGCCGAGCACCGCGAGCCGCTCCCGTACGGCGGTGAGCGCGGCCGCGTCGAGGCCCGAGCCGTGCCAGCCGTCGCCGTACCGCAGCGCCCTGCGCAGGGCCGCGTCGCTCTGTCCGCCGATCCACACCTCGGGGCCACCGGTGCTGGCCGGCCGTACTCCGAGCCGCATGCCGTCGGCCCGGTCCTCCCACAACTCCCGCATGACGCTGAGCTGTTCGTCCATCCGCTTGCCGCGCCCGGCCAAGGAGGCCCCCACGGCGGCGAACTCCGCCGGGTCCCAGCCGGTGCCGAGGCCGAGCGTGAAGCGGCCCTGCGAGAGGCGGTCGAGGGTGGCGGCCTGATGGGCCAGGACGACGGGGTTGTAGAGCGGCAGGATCAGGATGCTGGTCACCAGGCGGATCCGGTCCGTCGCGCCCGCGATCGCCGACAGCAGTACCAGCGGGTCCGGGGTCACGCCCGTGTCACCCGCGAGAACGTGCCCGCTCGCGATGAGATGGTCGAAGCCCAGGCGCTCGGCCGTCCGGGCGGCCTCCATGACCCCGTCGAGCTCGCTCTCCCGCCCGGGCCACAGCCGGTGCGGGCCCACTCCGATCCGCATGCGCTCAGTTCCTCTCGCTCGGGTCCGGTTCGTACCGCACGCCGGCGTCGGCGCACGCCGCGGGCCGGGTTCGGCGCACAACTCGTCCAACGGGTCGACTGCTGTCCACAACACACCCTCGCACAGCGGCAGTTGGCTCAGCGGCACATCCCACGGACGTGTCGTCGCGCGCCCCTTGCCGACCCGCAGCCTCCGGGTCACCGTGGTGGCATGACCTCCTTCGTGCTTCCCCATGAAGTACACGGCGACGGCGCCCACAAGGTGTTCGCCGTGCACGGCTGGTTCGCCGACCGGTCCGCGTACACGGCGGTGCTGCCGGATCTCGACCGTGCCGCGTTCCAGTACGCGCTGGTCGATCTGCGTGGCTACGGGGAGGCGCGGGACGCGGCCGGCGCGTACACGACCGCCGAGGCCGCCGCCGATCTCGTCGAGCTGGCCGACCGGCTCGGCTGGGAGCGGTTCTCCGTGATCGGCCACTCGATGGGCGGCAGTGTCGCCCAGCGCCTGCTGGCGCTCGCCCCGGAGCGGCTGCGCCGTCTGGTCGGGGTCTCACCGGTGCCCGCGTCGGGGCTGCCGCTCCCCGCGGACCAGTGGGAACTCTTCGCCGACGCGGCGCACAAGCCGGAGAACCGGCGCGCCATCATCGACTTCACGACCGGCACCCGCCGCCCCGCGGTCTGGCTCGACCGGATGGTGGCGCGCTCGCTCGCGCTCAGCGACGCGAAGGCGTTCCGCGCGTGGCTGGACTCCTGGGCCGGGGAGGACTTCCACGCCGAGGTCGAGGGATCGAGGGTGCCCGCACTGGCTGTGGTGGGCGCGCTGGATCCCGCACTGTCGGCGGGCCTGCTGCGGGAGACCTGGCTGTGCTGGTACCCCGGCGGCGAGGTCCGTGAGCTGCTCGGGGCGGGCCACTACGCGATGGACGAGACCCCGCTGGAGCTGATCCGCGTCGTGGAGGACTTCCTGCGTGCGGACGACGCGGACGCGGACGAGCGCGCCACCGAGGGCGACGCGGCATGACGGTACGCGAGGCCGCGCCGCCCGTGCCGGACGTCTTCGATCCGCGGCGGTACGCCGAGGGGGTCCCGCACGCCGCGTACCGCACCCTCCGCGACCATCACCCCGTCGCCTGGCAGGACGAGCCGGAGCTGCTCGGCTGGCCCGCGGGCCCCGGGTTCTGGGCGGTGACCCGGCACGCGGACGTCGTCAGGGTGCTGAAGGACTCGGCGACGTACTCGTCGTATCTCGGAGCGACCCAGATCCGCGATCCCGATCCGGACGACCTGCCGTTCATCCGGCGCATGATGCTCAATCAGGACCCGCCCGCACAGGGGCGGTTGAGGCGGCTGGTGAGCCGGGCGTTCACGCCCCGCCGTGTGGACCACTTCGAGTCGGTGGCGCGCGCACGGGCCCGCGCACTGCTCGCGGGTGCGGTGGCCGAGGCCCGCGCGGGCGACGGCACCTGCGATCTCGTCGCCACGGTCACCGACGACTACGCCCTGCTCAACCTCGCGGACCTGCTCGGCGTTCCGGAGCGCGACCGCGGGCTGCTGCTGCACTGGACGCGACGCGTCATCGGCTACCAGGACCCCGACGAGGCGGGCCCGCCGATGCTCGACGCCGCGGGCAAGCCGGTCGATCCGCGCTCCCCGGCGATGCTGCGGGACATGTTCGCGTACGCCCACCAGCTGGCCATCTACAAGAAGAACCATCCGGACGACGACGTGATGACCACCCTCGCGGCCGACCCCGAACTCGCCCCCGCCGAGCTGGAGATGTTCTTCTTCCTGCTCACGGTCGCGGGCAACGACACCGTACGCGGCGCGGCTCCCGGTGGCCTGCTGGCGCTGGCGGAACACCCGGACTCGTACCGGAAACTACGGGCCGGGGAGGCCCAACTCGGCACTGTTGTCGAGGAGTTGCTGAGATGGCATCCCCCGGTCCTCACCTTCCGCCGTACGGCCGCCGTCGACACCGAGCTGGCCGGACAGCGCATCCGCGCGGGCGACAAGGTGGTCGTCTTCCACGCCTCGGCCAACCACGACGAGCGCATCTTCAGCGACCCACACCAACTCGATCTGACCCGCACCCCGAACCCGCACGTCTCCTTCGGGGACGGCCCGCACGTCTGCCTCGGCGCGCACTTCGCCCGGCTGCAACTACGTGTGCTCTACGAGGAGACGCTGCGAGCACTTCCCTCGCTGCGGCCCGCGAACCCGCCTCGACGGCTCGTCTCGAACTTCATCAACGGGCTCAAGTCGCTGCCAATACAGCTGAGTTGAGAGCTCACGGATGACTTGAGAGCTGGCGCCTCACCTGGATCAGCGCGTGCGTCCCGCTCGTGCGCCAACGCTGTTCCCCGGCGGCGACGAGGGCGGCCTCGGTGGAGGCGTCCAGGCCGACGATCACATCGGACTTGAGAGTGCGCAGGGCGGCCACCGGGCCGGGGAAGTACGCGGTGGGGACCGCGAAGGGGGTGGTGGCCGGGTGGAGCCGGTCGCCGATGAGGCGGCGGTAGTTCAGGTCGCCCTTCATGATCGTGACGTCGGCCTCCGCGAACTCCTGGCGGAGGTCGTCGGGCATGTCGGCGTACGGCAGCGGGGCGCAGGAGAAGGAGTGGGCGCGGACCGCGAGGCGGCCGTCGGTCATGGCCGACCAGAGGCGGTGGCCGGAGTCGGCGGCGGCGCCCTTGGCGGCGGTGAGGCGGCGCAACGCGTCGATCACGTCGGCGGTGGTGGCGTCGGAGACGTAGTACGGATACGGCTTGACGTGCAGGACGGCGCGCCCGACGCGGCCCGCCAGGAGGAGATGGTCGATGAGGAGCAGGTCGGGGATGAGTTCCCGGCCCGCGTTGTCCGCGACCAGACAGAGGGTGCCACCGGAGAACGACGACCACAGCAACTCGCTGTCGTTCGCCACGAGTTGGGAGTCGACGTCCGTCTCCCCCGCCGCGCCTGCCAGGCGGAAGCCGAGGTCCGCCCGGTTCCCCCACAGCGAGCCGTGCAGCAGCGCCTCCTCCTGGTCCTCGACCGGTTGCCCCGCGAGCCCGTCCAGCGCGGCGAGTTCCTCGTCGGCCTCCGGAGTGTCGAGTTCGGCGAGCTTGAAGGGGCGGAAGGGATCGATGCCCTTCCAGGGACCGGGAGCGAAGTACCCGACGGCTTCCAGGAGTTGACGGTAGAAGTAACTCTCGGACCACAGAAAGGGCACATCGAACCACGACCGGCCGACGTACTTCCGGCCACCCCACGCATCCCACTGCTCGCGGTCCGCCGCCTGCGCGCCGAGCGGTTCGATGACGCCCTCGGTGGCGTTCTTCAGCAGGGCATCGAGCGCGCGGTGCTGCTCGGGGCCGTACGGGAAGGCGTCCCGCACCTTCCGGATGAGCGCCGGATGCCGCTCGGCCAGCACGCTCCAGGGGAACGAGCCCGGTACGTTGCTGAAGATCACGGGCGCGTCGGCGAGATCGGCGGATCGGGCGGGTTCGGCGGGTTCGGGCATGCGGCTCACCGTACCGGCTGAGCAGAAGGGGCCGGCCGACACGCGTGTGCGTCGGCCGGCCCCTCCCCCCGTAGAGCTCAGCAGGTCAGCTGGGTCAGAACGTCAGCTTCCAGCTGTTGAGGGTGCCGGTGTCCTGTGCGGCCACGTCCTGGACGCGGAGCTTCCAGGTGCCGTTCGCGGTCTCGGTGGAGGCGTCGACGGAGTACGTGGTGTTCACGTTGTCCGCGGAGTCCGAGGTGCTGGAGGACTTCAGGCGGTACGTCGAACCGTCCGGGGCGACGAGGTCGATGACGAGGTCACCGCGGTAGGTGTGGGTGATGTCGACGCCGACCTGGAGGGTGGAGGGCGCGTTGCCGGTGCGGCCGCTGACCGCGATCGGTGACTCGACGGCGGAGCCGGCGTCCGGGATCGCGACGGAGGACATGCTGGAGAAGGTCGTACCGCCGGTCGAGCCGCCGCTCGTCGCCACCGCCTGGACGGTCTTGGTAGCGTCCGCGAGTCCTGCGCCGCAGCCTCCCGAGCACGTCCCGGGCAGGGCACGGGCGTTGGTCTTGATGGCCGACTCGATCTGCGCCGGGGTGAGCGACGGGTTCGCCGACTTCATCAGCGCCACCAGGCCCACGATGTGCGGGGTGGCCATGCTGGTGCCCTGGTAGTAGGCGTACGACTCGGTGGACGCGGTCTTCGTACCGGAGTTCAGCGTGGACAGGATGCCGTTGGCGGTGCCGGTGCTCATCTCGCCGCCGGGGGCCGCGATGTCGACGATCGAGCCGTAGTTGGAGTACGAGGCCCGGGAGCCGGTGCGGCCGGTCGCGGCGACGGTGATGACGTTGGTGCAGCTGGCCGGGGAGTACTTGGAGGCGTTGTCGTTGTCGTTGCCCGCGGCCACGACGACCGTCGTACCGCGGTTCACCGCGCCGTTGATCGCCGTCTGGGTGGCCGAGGTGCAGGCGCCCGAGCCGCCGAGGCTCATGTTGATGACCTTGGCGACGTTGGTGTTGGCCGGGACGCCGGAGACGCTGCCGCCGGACGCCCAGGTGATGGCGTCGATGATGTCGGAGTCGTAGCCGCCGCACTTGCCGAGGACGCGCAGCGGGGAGATCTTCGCGTTGTACGCGATGCCCGCGACGCCCTTGCTGTTGTTGGTGACGGCGGCGATGGTGCCCGCGACATGGGTGCCGTGCCACGAGGACCCGCTGGAGCCGGTGCCCGTGCCGCACTCGTCGGTCGCGTACCAGTCGCCCGGGTCGGCCGGGTTGCTGTCGCGTCCGTCGCCGTCGACCGAGACGGCCGTGTCGGAGATGAAGTCGTAACCACCGACGATGTTCGCGGCGACGTCGGAGTGGGCGACGTAACCGGTGTCGATGACGGCGACGGTCACGCCGCTGCCCGTGGAGGTGGACCATGCACCGGGGACGCGCATACCCGCCGTGCTCTCGAACAGGTCCCACTGCTTGCTGTACTCGGTGTCGTTCGGGTCCGCCTGCGCCTTGTTGAGGCGGTCCGGTACGACGTACGCGACCTGCGGGTCGGCCTGGTACTGCGCGATGACGTCGGCGACGTCCGACTTCTTGAGCTCGGCGCCGAGGTCGACGAGAGCCGCGCCGGTGCCGAGGCGCCGCTGGAAGTCGAGGTTCTCGCCGGCCTTCTTGCCCTTGGCCCGGGCGTCGGCGTCGGCGGCCTTGTTGGACTTCGCCTCGGTGGCGCCGGACTTGTAGCCGACGATCAGCCGCTCGGCGGGGGCGGCGGCCGCCTGCGCGGCGGGGGTGATCTCCGTCTGCTCGGTGGACGGCTGGGCGGCGACGACCGTGGTGGTCATTCCGGCCAGCAGGGCGGCTGATATCGCGGCGACGGATATCAGCCTCCGTCCGGCGTCGCGGGAGGGGGAGGGACGCAAGGGCTTGCCTTTCGTGGCCGGCTCCGGGCGGCGCGGCGCGGGGCGCGGAGCAGCGGTCGATTCGCTTCGTCGTCGAAGCGGCGGGGGTGCAAATCCAGAAAGCGGCGCGGTGGCCGGCCAGGCGCGAGCGACCCGGCGAGGGGTTTCCTGTGGGTCGGCTGTGCTCGAACGATAGGCAAGGGGCAGGTAAGAGGGATATGGGGGAAACCCTCGATCTGGCCGGTAACCGACCCTAGGGATCGGGCGGTTGGTGGCAAGTACCCCGTTTCGCCCTTGCCGCGGATCTGAACGTCCGGCGGCGAACCCTCGTACTACACGCTGCGGTGCCGCCGTTCGCGCGCGGCGCCGTGCCGCCACACCCGCGTTCCACCGCTTTCCCCGCTCCCCCCGCTTCCCCCGCTTCCCCCGCTTCCCCCGCTTCGCCGCTTCCCCCGCTTCGCCGACCCACCAAGGAGACCCACCGGATGACCGCCCACCGCACCCCCACCGCGGCCGCCGTCGCCGTGGGGGTTTCCCTGCTCCTCACGACCTGGGCGGCGGGACCGGCCCAGGCGCACGGCGCGCCCACGGATCCGGTCAGCCGGGTGGCGGCGTGCTCGCCCGAGGGCGGGAGCAGGATCCAGAGCGCGGCCTGCAAGGCGGCGATCGCCGCGAACGGCGCGCCCTTCACGGCCTGGGACAACCTCCGGGTGGCCGGCGTCAACGGCAGGGACCGCGAGGTGATCCCCGACGGGCGGCTGTGCAGCGGAGGCCTGCCCGCCTACAAGGGCCTCGACCTCGCCCGCGCCGACTGGCCCTCGACCCGCCTGACGCCCGGCGCGGCCTTCACCCTCACGTACAGCTCGACGATCCCGCACACGGGGACCTTCAAGCTGTTTCTGACGAAGCCGGGTTACGACCCGACGCGGCCCCTGAAGTGGTCCGACCTGCCGGCGACACCGTTCGCCACCGCCACCGACCCGTCCCTGGTGAACGGCGCCTACCACATCAAGGCCAAGCTGCCGTCCGACCGGACCGGCCGCCAGATGCTCTACACGATCTGGCAGAACTCGAGCACGACGGACACGTACTACTCGTGCTCGGACGTGGTCCTCACCGGCGGTGGCGCGGCGTCCGTGCCCGCCCAGCGGACGACGTCACCGGCGAAGGTGACGACGACGCCCGCGCGGACGACTCCGTCACCGGCGCGGACGACCGCGTCGCCGGAACAGACGGCCACGTCGTCGGCCCGGGTGACCACTTCACCGGCCCAGGAGACCACGCCCCAACACCTCGCGCCCGCCGCCGACAGCAAGTCCGGAGGCAATACCGCGCTCACCCTCGTCGCGGGCGGAGCGGCGGCGCTACTGCTCACCGCGGGTGCGGCCCTGACCCTCCGGCGGCGCCGCTGAGGTGGGGCGTCAGGTCTGCGGGGTGGCGCACTCCGTCGCCAGGCGCAGGGCCTCCCGCACCGCGTGGGGGATGTCGCCGACGGGGAACAGGACGTGCCGGATGGTGCGGTCCGCGTCGACGACGAGGATCAGACGCTTGAGGCGGAGCTGGCCGGCGCCGCGGAAGGTGGACAGGCGCAGCGCCGCGGCCAGCCGCAGCTGGGCGTCGGACAGCAGCGGACAGGGCACGGCCTCCGCCTCGGCGAAGGCCGCCTGTTCTCTGGGGAGTTGAGTGCTGATCCCGTGCACGGTCACACCGGCCTGCTGGAAGTCCGGCCAGGAGTCGCGGAACAGCCGGTTCTCCAGCGTGCAGCCCACCGCGCCGGGCAGTGGCTCGTCCCACTGCACCCCGGTCGCGGGGTAGGTGAGCAGCACGTTCGCGGCCGCTCCCGGGCCGACGACCTCGCGGGTGGCCCCGTCGGCTCCCGGCAGTTCGAGGCCGGGCGGCAGCCGCGTACCGATCAGGCCGTGCACGCGGGCGTGCTCGGCGCCGTCGTCGGAGGCGGTGGCGGTCGTCGCGCCGTCACCGAAGATCCAGCGGTCGGCCCAGTCCTGCATCGCCACCAGCAGCGGGAGCAGGGCGAGGCCGAGATCGGTGAGCAGGTACTCGTGGCGGACGGGGCGGCCGGTACGCTCCCCCGCGGCCGGCGCCGAGTTCGCGCGACAGGTTCCGCACGGTCTCCCGCACCCGTACGACATGCCCCTGCCGGAACTCGTCGGCCACCAGTCGCTCCACGGGCCCGACGATGCCGAGGGCCCCGATGGTCCGCCCGGTGCGGTCGACGACCGGCGCTGCGATGCCCGCGTCGCTGAGGGTGGCCTCCTGGTCCTCCAGCGCGTATCCGGTCTCCAGGACCTTGTCCAACTCGGTGTCGAGCACCTCGCGTTCCACCGAGGGCACCGGTGCCGACGGACACCCCGGGCGCATCCCACGGGTCCGAATCCTCGGGCATGGTCATACCTTCACGCTATGGATCGTGAACCCCATTCATCAACACGGAACCGTGCCCGTCTTCCCATACTGCTGAGGGCGGACGGGAGTTCACTCCCGTCCGCCCTCAATGGCCGTGTAGCAAGGTTCAGTTGACGAAGACCGCCGGGCTTCCGGACTGGCTCGTGTCGGAGACGGGTGCGTACTTGGCGGTGAAGTAGCCGTTGCTGAAGCACAGCGACGAGCCGGAGTACTTCGTGAACTGCTGGCCGGTGAAGGCGATGCTGTTGTCGGTGTTGCTCGCCGTGCCGGACAGGCTCGCCGCGCGGTAGACGCAGGTGATGCTGCCCAGCAGGGTGCGCAGGACGACGGTGGTCTGGATGGTCGAGTCGGCGGCCGGGGTGACGGTCACCGTGCCGTCGGAGGCCACCGTGGTGGTGTACGGGAGGTTGTCGACCTTGATGCTGGTGACGCCGAGCACGCCGACGACGTTGCTGGTGCAAGTGCTGCTGTCGAAGGTGTGCCCGGTGAGTGACTCGGTGGCCGTACCGGGGGCCGCCGGGTTGTCGGTGACGGTGGCGGTGAAGGTCGACGCGGAGCAGGAGATGCCGCTCGTGCCGGTACTGCTGGAGTAGAGCGTGGCCGCGGTGCCGCTCGCCAGCGAGGCGCTGAGGACGTCTCCGGTGGCGACGGGGGTGCCGCCGGCGCTGCCGGTGGTGAGCACCGGGGTGTCGGCCGCGGAGGCGGGGACGGTCGCGGACACCGAGAGCGCGGCGACGACGCCGACGAGGGCAAGGAGGGATCGAGTACGCATGGGGGGTGCCTCTTCTCCGAAAGGGGGGGTGAGGGTCCCGTTCTCCGAACGGGGTGCGGGGCCTGGGGCCGCTGCCGGCCCGTGACGCCTTCTCCGTACGCGACGGACCGGCAGCGGCAGGGGGCTACCGGGCACGGTCCAGGGGGAAGGCGACCGTGCCGGTGCCGTGGGGGGCGGAATGAGGGATCGCGCCGTGCATCCAGAGGCGCTCAGAGGTGTTCAGAGGTGCCAGAGGTGCCAGAGGTGTCACGCACACCCCGCGACAAGGCGGGGGCCGGGAGGGTGACAGCGCGCCGCGCTACGGATCCGGCGCCACGGATCCGGGGGAAACAAGGGAGAGTTGTAGACCTGACGCATGGTCAACGTCAAGGCGGAGCAAGGAAGTTGAAGGTCAAGACGCTCCCCGACGGATGCGGAGTGCACAGCCGCCACACAATCAACACCCTTTTCTCACAAGCCCCTTGACCCGCAAATGTAACCCCCGGCAACTTCCTCGGCGGCTACTGCGGCGTAACCAGAAAGCCCTTGCATCCGCCGGGAGTTGTCAGGAGGTGTGCGCCGCAGCCGCTGTCCGCGCCAGGACAACACGCCACTGGACCCCTACCTGCATGACCATGCCCAGGGAGCACACATGGCCTCGTCCTCGGACGCCACGGCGTCCACCCCCGAGAACCCCGAAAGCGATTCCGCGAGACGCGGGCGGGTCCGCCTGCGCCGCGCCGCGGTGATGGCGGTGCCTGCCACCGCGATCGCCGCCGGGCTGATGATCCTCACCGCCCAGGGCGCCCTCGGCGTCCAGTTCGCCATCTCCGGCATGCCGTTCACGGTCACCGCCACCGAGCTCAACGGCACCGGGTTCGAGCAGTTCGGCGGCCTCGACAACATGGCGGAGGACAGCCCGAACGCCGGCGACACCGGCGGCCAGGTCCTGGTCATCACCTCCGCGATCAAGAGCGCGACGCTCACCAAGCTGTGCCAGAGCGTCGACCTGGGCGGTACGAACCTGGTCATCACCGCGGGCAGCGGTTCGGACAAGGTGCAGGCGACCGACCTGACCACGGACTCGACCGAGCTGTCGGGCGACGCGTCCTTCAACAACATCGAGATCGGCAACGACGCCAGCACCCTCGACAAGGCCGGAGTCCAGGGCAACAAGGGCGTCTTCAGCCAGCAGGCCGACACCGTGCGCATCGCGAACCTGCGGCAGACCAACTACGCGACCACGGCGGCGGTGTTCAGGCTTCCTGGTCTCAAGCTCCGCTTCAGCGATACGGGTTGCTGATGTCCTCCGTCCGGAACCTGAGGTCCGGTTTCCGGCAGTGGCGCGCGCACCGCCCCTTCTGGGGCGGGGTGCTGCTCACGCTGGCCGGGGGCGAGATCCTGCTCACCGAGAAGGCGTCCCTGAAGGTCGTCATGCACATCGGCATGCAGGGCCTCGCGGGCTATCTGCTGCCCGCGCTGATGGTGCTCTGCGGCCTGCTGATCCTCTTCAATCCGACGCAACGCCTCTTCTACTCCCTCCTCGGCATCCTCCTCTCCCTCGGCACCTGGCTCACCTCCAACCTCGGCGGCTTCCTCGTCGGCCTCCTCCTCGGAGCCACCGGCAGCTGCCTCGCCTTCGGCTGGCTCCCGAACCAGGAGCCACGGCGCCGGCTGCTGCGCGGACGTCTGCGCCGAACGGCGGGGTCGCCCACCTGGTTTTCGCGGCCCGCGAGATGACAAGTGTCCTGGGAGACGGGTGTGACAACTTGATGGCGTGAGTGGCGACTTGACGGGAGGACGGCGATGTCCGACAGCGAAGGACCGGCCGGCGGACGAATGGACATCGAGAGCGCGCACTCCGCGCGCATCTACGACTACATCATCGGCGGAAACGACTACTACCCCGCCGACAAGGACGCGGGCGACGCGATGTCGCGGGAGTGGCCCGCCCTGCCGATCCACATGCGGGCCAACCGCGACTTCATGCACCGGGCGGTGCGTCATCTGGCCGAGGAGGCCGGGATACGCCAGTTCCTCGACATCGGGACCGGCATCCCCACCTCCCCCAACCTGCACGAGATCGCCCAGGCGGTGGCTCCCGAGTCCCGGGTCGTGTACGTCGACAACGACCCTCTGGTCCTCACCCTCTCCCAGGATCTGCTGGCCAGTTCGCCCGAGGGCAGGACGTCGTACATCGAGGCGGACATGCTGGACCCGGCGAGCATCCTGAACGCCCCGGAACTGCGGGAGACGCTCGACCTCGGCCGGCCGGTGGCCCTCACGGTCATCGCCATCGTCCACTTCGTCCTGGACGAGGACGACGCGGTCGGCATCGTCCGCCGCCTCCTGGACCCGCTCCCGTCCGGCAGCTACCTGGCGATGTCCATCGGCACCGCCGAGTTCGCGCCCGAGGAGGTGGGGCGGGTCGCCCGCGAGTACGCGGCCCGCGGCATGCCCATGCGGCTGCGCACGCACGCCGAGGCCGAGGAGTTCTTCGAGGGCCTCGACCTCGTGGACCCGGGCATCGCCCAGGTCCACAAGTGGCATCCCGACGGCACCGGCACCGAGGCGATCCGGGACGAGGACATCGCCATGTACGGGGCGGTGGCCCGCAAACCGTAGGGCGGACCTAGCGATCCAGGATGGCGGTGCGCCCCGACCACTCCTCGCTGTCGAGCTGCCTCAGCATGAAGTCGGCGACGTCGGCGCGGCTGATGCGGCTGCTCACCTTGCGGGGCGGGGCCTCCGCGGCGGTGTACGCGCCGGTGCGGGGGCCGTTGGTGAGGATCGCCGGGTGGACCAGCGTCCAGTCGAGGCCGCTGGAACGCAGCATCGCGTCGGCTTCCGCCTTGTCCGCGAAGAGCTTCTTCATCAGCAGGTTGATGGCGATCTTCGGCACCGTCCCGGTGTAGCGCATGGTGTCTCCCACGCCGAGGGCGGACAGCACCACGACACGGTCCACACCGGCGGCGCGCGCGGCGGGAATCAGGGCCCGGGTGGCACGCCCCGCGAGGGTGGACTTGAAGTCCTTGCCGGGTCCGAGTGCGGACACCACGGCGTCGCTGTCGCTCAGCGCGCGGCGGAGGTCTTCGCTGCCGTCGGCCGCATCGCCCGCATCGCCCGCATCGCCCGCATCGCCCGCCGACGGATCCGTCTGACCGACGGCCGACACCGCCTCAGGCGGACTGCGGGGTCATGCGGACTACAGGGTCACGCGGACTGCGGGGTCAGACAGGCTGCGGGGTCATGCGGTGCAGGCCCTTGCGGTCGTAGTAGCGGGTCATCGCGAAGCCGAAGAGCAGGGCGAGGGCGGCGCCGATCGCGATCATGGTCCAGGCGCGGGTAAGGCCGGCGTCGGCGCGCGCGTCGAAGAAGAGGATCGCGCGTACTCCGTCGCTGAGCTGGCGCATGGGCTCGAAGATCGACAGGAAGCGGTAGAAGCCGGGGACCGCCTGCAGAGGGATGGTGGCTCCCGAGGACGGCAGGCCCAGGACGATGAAGACGAACATGGAGACGAGCTGCCCGATCCCGCCGAACGCGGCGTTGATGGCCTGGACGCCCAGGCCGACCGCGAGGCTCGCGCAGTAGGAGTAGACCCACAGCAGCGGCAGGTGGGTGGCGTCCATGCCGAGGATCGCGATGGTGGCCACCATGACCAGGGTGGTGGTCAGGACCGTGATGCCGGCGGTCATGACCATCTTCAGCAGCAGCGTCTGGGTGCGGCTGATCGGCACGGTGGGGCGGCGGGTGTGCCAGGGGCCGATCTCGTTGTCCGCGTAGCCGAGGGCGGTGTCCACGCCGGCGCTGATGAGGTTGCCGCCCATGAAGCCGGCCAGCACGAGCAGCAGGGTGTAGTAGAACGCGCTCAGCCCCAGGCCGCTGTTCTCGCCGATGGCGTGGCCGACCTTGGTGGTGACGGCGACCGGGTCGGCCAGCAGCAGGCGCGTGGTGGAATCGGCCTTCGCCGTGGCGGGCGCCGCCGTCAACTGCTTGCCGATGCTCTGGGAGGCCTGCTGTGCGGCCTGCGTGGTGATCCTGCTGGCCAAGGAGGAACCGAGGCTGCCCGTACCGGGGTTGGTCAGCACCGTCATCGTCGGCCGGGCCGTGGCGTTCGCCGTGGTGAGCGCGGCGACGGAGGTGGTGAAGTCGGCGGGAATCTCCAGGGCCCCGTAGATCTTCCCGGAGGCCAGCTGGTGCTGGGCCTGGGCGCTGGTGAGCCGGCGCCAGTCGGTCTTGCCCGAGGTGTCCGCGGTGATGGCCTGGGTGACCTGCGTTCCCAGGTTCTCCGTCTGCCCGGTCAGCGGCGCGCCCCGGTCCGCGTTGACGATGCCGATGGGCAGGTCGTGCAGCTCGCGGTTCGGGTTGACGATGCCGCCCATGTAGAGCAGCGACAGCAGCAGCGCGAGCAGCCCGGTCAGGACGGTGGGCACCAGCCACAGCATGGGGCGGCGCAGGAGCGCGGAAGCGCGCGCCTGGAAGGGGGCGTCGTCGCGGTTCTCGCTGTCGTCGGCCATGGTTCTCCCTAGGTTCCGGGGCGGCACGGGGCCGACGTGGGCGTACCTCCGCGCCGAAGCTCCGTGGGCCGCCCGCCACGTCAGGACGGCGGTGCGACGCCGAGGCCGCCCAGCGACTCGCCGGGCCTCCTGCCGCATACTTCCGCACGCACATCGCACCGGCCATCGGAGAACCAGTCGCTCTCCGGCATACCAACCCGCCCCTGGAGCCGCTCCGCGCCCTACGGTCCGGTGATGTGCTGCACGCCGGCGCGCATCCGCTCGTACAGCACCGGATCGTGAGCGAGAACATCGCCAGGTCGGAGTCTCCGCGGCGATACAACTCGGCGAGGCGCGCGTGATTGTCGCGGACCCTCTTCAGGCGACCGTGCAGTCGGCGCCGACGGCCGCGACCTCGCCGGCCGGCTCGCTGGTCCTGGCATTGGGGTTGTACGTGCCCTGAAGCATGTACAGGTCCGCCCGGTCGAGGCCGGCGGCGCGGACCCGGACGAGCACCTGGCCCGGTCCCGGCGTGGGCACGTCGACCTCACGGACCTCCCAGTCGGGTCCGGCACCTCCGAGCAGTGCGCGCATGGTGCCGGCCATCGGTACTCGCCCTTCATCGGCAGAACACTTGCACTGTAAGCCTCTCTTCTCGGGAAGCTGGACTTGCGCTGTAAGTCATGTCAAGCGTCTGACAGGATCGCCGTGACCACGGCACGCGCGGATCGCCGTGGTCACGGCACGCACAGTTCGCCATGACCACGGCGCACGCACAGGGAGAGTGACCGGATGAACGCCCGAGGCACCGGCCGCGGCAGACGGCTCGGCCTGACGCGCGACAAGGTGATCGCCGCGGCGGTGACGATGATCGACCGGGAGGGACCCGACTCCTTCTCGCTGCGGCGGCTGGCCACCGAGCTCGGCGTCGAGGCGATGTCGCTCTACAACCACGTGCCGAACAAGGAGGCGCTGCTGGACGGCGTCGCCGAGGCGCTGCTCGCCGAGGTCGACTTCTCCGGCACGAAGAGCGGGACCTGGCAGGACCGCGTCCGGGCGCACGCGGCCGCCTTCCGTGCCGCCGCGCTCCGGCACCCCAAATCGTTCCCCCTGGTCCTGACCAGGCCCACGAAGTCACCGGCGGCCCTGGAGACCATCCGTTCCGCGCTGGCCGGGTTCGCCGAACTCGGCCTTCCCCCCGAGGAACTGGTCCACGCGCTGCGCAGCAACGCCGCCTACATCGTCGGCACGATCATGCGGGAACTGGGCCACGCCATCTCCCTGGGCACCTGGGACCCCGGCCACGCGCAGCAGCGGATCGAGGAGATCACGGCGACGGGCGATCCCCTGCTGGCCAGCGTCGCGCCCTACTTGGCCGTCAGCGACCACGACGCCGAGTTCGCGTACGGCATCGAGCTGTTGATCGCCGGGATGGCGGCCCGGGTGGGAGTGCCGTACGACCGGGGTCCCGGGACAGGGGTGAAGACCTCGTCGTAACTCGGCCGAGGGCGTGCACGCCCGCCCCGGCCGTGGGCAGCAGGGCCACGACCTCCCCGCCGTCGTCGGGGCGCGGTCCGGTGCGCAGTTCGCCGCCCGGGCCTGGCGGACCGGCCATGCGGACGGCAGCCCCCGTAGGCCGCGTCCGGCCCTGGGTTGATGCGACTGCCCGACCGGATCATCCTTGTATATATGGTGATATTGCCGGGCGATTCGGGGCCTGCGACCACGGCCGGTGACGCCATGGCGGTAGTCGACGTACGCGGAGTCGTCACGGGCTGGAGCGAGGGCGCGCATCTGCTGACGGGATACACCGCACAGCAGATCACCGGACGGCCGGTGTCCGAGCTGGTGGACGGGCACACGGAGGCGGCCCGGCGGGACCTGCGCACGAGCGGCGGCGCGGTGGTGGCCGTACGGCGCCGGGACGGGCAGCGGATGGAGCTGGCCGTGCGGGCGTGCCCGCTGCGGGGCGCGGAGGGCGAAGAGCGGGGGTACGTGCTCACCGCGGCGCCCGGCGACGCGAGCCAGGCACTGGGAGAGCTGGCGTTCCGGCAGTCGTCGATGTCGATGTCCGTCTTCGACACCGAACAGCGGTATCTGCGGATGAACGACACGACGTGCCGGATCATGGGGAGGCCGGAGGCGGAGTACCTCGGCCGCTTCTACCCGGACACCGTGGAGAGCGCGGAGCACAGCCGCGGGTTCCTGCGCCATCTGCGGAAGGTCGTCGAGACGGGCCGGCCGGTGCACTACGAGAGCTGGACCCGCGCGCCCTCGGGGAAGCGGATGCACGCCTGGAACACCGAGATGTGGCCGCTGCGGGACGCCTCCGGGCAGTTGCTCGGGGTCGCGCTGGCCGCGTTCGACAGCAGCGAGCAGCACTGGGCCAGGCAGCGGCTCGCACTGCTGAACAAGGCCGCCACCAGCATCGGTACGCGGCTGGACGTGATCCACACCGCCCGGGAACTGGCCGAACTGGCGGTGCCCCGGCTGGCGGACTTCGCCAGCGTGGACCTCTTGGACTCGGTGCTCCAGGGCGAGGAACCCGCCGCCGGCCCGGTGGCCGGCGATCTGCTGCTGCGCCGCGTCGCACACCACTCCCGCACCACCGGAGTGCCCGAGGCGGCGATCGACTTGGGCGCCGCGGATGCCTATCCGCCCGCCTCACCGCCGGCCCGTGCGCTGGCCACCGGCAACGTGCTGCTCACCAGAACCGGCGAGGCGGACCTCGACACATGGCTCGCACTGCACGACGACCGGTCCACCAAACTGCGGGAGAGCGACGACAGGGACTTCTCACTGATGGCCGCACCGCTGGTGGCGCGCGGTGCCACCCTCGGGGTGGCGGTCTTCGTACGGCTGCTCACCGCGCGGAGTCCCGATCCCTTCGACCAGGACGACGTGTCACTGGCGCGGGAGCTGGCCAGCCGCGCCGCCGTCTGTGTGGACAACGCCCGCCGGTACACCCGGGAGCACACGACCGCGCTGGCCCTGCAGCGCAGTCTGCTGCCGCAGGTCGTGGTGGGGCAGGCGGCGGTCGAGTTCGCCTCCCGCTACCTTCCGGCGCTGTCGCAGGCGGGCGTGGGCGGCGACTGGTTCGACGTGATCCCGCTGTCCGGCACCCGGGTGGCGCTGGTCGTCGGAGACGTCGTCGGACACGGCATCCACGCCTCCGTCACGATGGGACGGCTGCGTACGGCGGTGTGGACGCTGGCCGATGTCGACCTGCCGCCGGACGAGCTGCTGACCCACCTGGACGATCTGGTCGGGCACTTGGGGGCCGACGAGAGCGGGGTGGGCAGCGAGATCGGCGCGACCTGTCTGTACGCGGTGTACGACCCGGTGTCCCGGCACTGCACGATCGCCTCCGCCGGACACCCGCCGCCCGCGGTGCTGTACCCGGACGGAACCGTCGAGGTCGTCGGGGTGAGCGCGGGGCCGATGCTCGGGGTCGGCGGCCTCCCGTTCGAGTCCACCGAGCTGGACACGCCCGAAGGTGCCGTACTCGCCCTCTACACGGATGGTCTCGTCGAGGCCCGCGACCTCGACGTGGACGCGGGCACCGCCGCGCTGTGCGCCGCCCTGGCGGCTCCGGCCGGGAGCCTGGAGGACGTCTGCGACAACGTACTCAAGGCCCTGCTCCCGGAGCGCCCGCCGACGACGTGGCCCTGCTGCTGGCCCGCACCCGCGGCCTGGACACCGCGCAGGTCGCCGTCTGGGACCTGCCCGCCGACCCGGAGGTGGTGGCCACCGCCCGGCAGCACGCCACCGAGCAGCTCACCGCATGGGGGCTCGACGAGGCCGCCTTCGTCACCGAACTCGTCGTCAGCGAACTGGTCACCAACGCCATCCGCTATGGCGGCGCCCCCATCCAGCTCCGGCTCATCCGCGACCGCGCGCTCATCTGCGAGGTCTCCGACGCCAGCAGCACCTCGCCCCACCTGCGCCGGGCCCGCACCTACGACGAGGGCGGCCGCGGCCTCCTCCTCGTCGCCCAGCTCACCGACCGCTGGGGCACCCGCCCGACCGGCACCGGAAAGACGATCTGGGCCGAGCAGGCGCTTCCCGTCCAGTAGTCACACCGTCAGGTCGTGGCGGTCAGCCGGTCTGTACCGGAGCGTCGGCGAACGCGACGGCCAGGTCGGCCTCGATGCGGGCCGCGCAGGCGCGCAGCGCGGGCAGCACGGTGTCCCGGGTGTCCTCGGGCGACTCCGGGCCGGCGTGCAGCGCGACGTTCAGCGCCCCGACGGCCCGCCCGCGCCGGTCTCTGACCGGGACGGCCAGCGAGCGCAGCCCCGCCTCCAACTCCTGCTCGACCAGGGCGAATTCATCACGGGCAGCCCGTTCGAGTGCGGCGCCGAGCGCCTCGGGCGAGGTGAGCGTGTACGGGGTCAGGGCCTGCGGGCGAAGGGCGCCGATCCGCTCCAGCCGGTCCGCCTCGGGCAGGTCCGCGAGCAGGACCCGTCCCATGGAGGTGGCGTAGGCGGGCAGCCGGGTGCCGAGCGCGATCCGGGCGCTGGTGATCTGTTCGGTGGCCACGCGCGCCACATAGCGGACCTCGGCGCCGTCGAGGACCGCGAGCGAGGTCGACTCCCGTACCTGTCCGGCCAGTTCGGCGAGATGGGGCTGGGCGATGTCGGCGAGGGTGAGGGTGGACAGCCGCGCGTATCCGAGCTCCAGGACGCGCGGGGCCGGCAGGAAACGGCGGCCGTGCTGCTCCACGTAACCGAGTTGACGCAGCGTCAGCAGATTGCGCCGGGTGCTGGGGTACGAGAGCCCGGCGGCCTCGGCGGCCTCGGCGAGGGTGAGTCCGCCGCGCTGCCGGCCGAGCGCGGTCAGTACGGCCAGGCCTCTGGCCAGCGCCTGCAGGAAGGACGGGCCCAGTTCGGGCTTGGCATCGGTGTAGGCGGGCGCGGCGGGCGGCGGCACGGCTGCCGTCGAGGTGCCGTACAGCTCGTCCGCGATGGCCCGGGCCGCCTCCGTCAGCGCGGTCAGGGCGTGCTCGCGCAGGTCGTCGCCGCCGTGGCGGCTGGTGTGCGCGAGCACGCTGATGGCGCACACGGGCCGGCCGTCGGGGTCGCGCACGGGAACCGCCAGCGCGACCAGGCCCGGCGCGACCAGCTGGTCGTCCAGCGCCCAGCCGTTCGCGGCCGCCGCCGCGGTCCACGCGGCGAAGTCGGCCTCCGTCCGCTCGGGGCGGGGAGCCTCTCGGCGCGTGGGAATGGCCGGAAAACCGGCGTCGAGGGGGTCGGCGGCACGGCGGGCCCGCCAGGCGTCGTACGTCTCCGGCTGCCACCCCGTGGCGAGTACGGCACCGGCCGCGCAGCGCTCGGCGGGCAACAGGTCGCCGACGCGGAAGCCGAGCGGGATCACTCGGCCGGGCGGGACGGCCTTGCCGACGATGCGAGCGTCGGGGCCGTCGAGGACGATCGCCGAGACCGACTCGTCCAAGGCACGGGCCAGCCTCTCCAGGCTCGGCCGCAGCGCGCGCGACAGGCCGCTCGCGTCCAGATAGGCGTTGCCGAATTCCATCACGCGCGGGGCGAGCACGAGTTCGCGCCCCTCGGCTCGCAGATGGCCGAGGTGGGTCAGGGTCGCGGTGATCCGGTCGACGGCCGAACGGGCCAGGCCGGTGGCGCGGGCGAGGTCGCCCGGGCGCATCGGGTGCGGGGCGTCGGCCATGATCCGCAACACGGCGAGGCCTCGCTCCAGCGGGCCGGTGGCTTCTGGCCCGGTGGCTTCTGGTCGGGCGGCTTCTTCCGGCCCACCGGCTTCCACCCCGGCGACTTCTGCCCCGGCGACTTCTGCCCCGGCGGCTTCCGGCCCACCGGCTTCCACCCCGGCGGCCTCCGTCCCGGTGCCCGTCAGCGATCCGTCCGGCGACGCCGCCGATCGTGCCGATCCCGGCGATGCCTTCGATGCCTTCGATGCCGCCCCTGGAACGCCCGGCGCCATGGCATCTCCTCCCGTACTTCCGCTCCCCGGCGCTTGAGGCCGTACCCGTCGTCCGGAGAACGCTACCGGGCGTCGGGCCATTGACAGCCGTCACGACGATCCCGCAGACTCGCCGCACTCACTCAATGAACTCAAGTTCACTCAGCGAAAAAATGCTACTCCGGCATGCTGCGGGCCGCACCGCACCGGGCCCTGCCCCTCTCTTCCTCGCCCTGCCCTGCCCTGAGGACTCCTATGAGCACTTCCGCCCAGAGCCGCGCGGACCTCGTCCGGCACAGCGCCTATGAATTCGCGCTGACCACGGTGCTTCTCTTCGCCGTGGTGAGCCTGGTCCGCTGGCTGGCCTTCCCCGGTTCGTCGCTGGCGATCAGCGACCCGCACACCCTGTTCGCCGTCGCGGGCATCGCGGTCGCCGCGCTGATCGCGGCGTTGATGTACTCGCCGCCGGGCCGCGCGTCCGGGGGCCATCTCCACCCCGGCGTCACCGTCTTCCTGTGGACGGGCGGTCTCTTCCCGGGCCGCGCGGTCCTCCCCTACATCGCCGCGCAGCTCGCCGGGTCCGCGGCCGGTACCGCGCTGGCCGGGGTGGTGTGGGGCGAGACCGTGCGCCAGGTCGGGTACGGCGCCGTACGGCCGGCACCCGGCACCGGCGCGGTCGAGCTGTTCGTCATCGAGGGCGCCGCGCTCGCCGCGGTGTTCGTCGCGGTGACGCTGGTGATGACCAGACCCGCCTTGCGGGATCTGATCCCGGCGGTCATCGGTGTCGGCGTGGGCGTGGTCATCGCGACCCTGGGCACCGTGACCGGCGCGAGCATCAACCCGGCGCGTGCCTTCGGTCCGGCCCTGCTCTCCGGCCACCACGAGCACTTCTGGAACTACATGATCGCGCCGGTGGTCGCCCCGGCACTCGTCGGCCTCGCGCACCGCGCCCTGAGCGCCCGCCGCGCCCCGACCGCCGAACCCTCCGAGGCGTGACCGCAGGGACGTGCCCTCCGAGACGTGAACCCATTCCCCTCCCGACCCCAGGAGCCCCCGTGTCCACCACCCGAGGACTGATCATCAACGGCCAGGAGGTCCCCGCCTCCTCCGGCCGTACCGCATCCGACATCAATCCCTGGACCGGCGCCGTGTGCGCGGAGGTCGCCGCCGGTACCCCGGACGACGTACGCCGTGCCGTCGACGCCGCCGACGCCGCGTTCGAGGCATGGGCCGCGACCAAGCCGGCCGAACGCCGCCGGATCTTCCTCCGGGCCGCGCAGCTGATGACCGAGCGCACGGAAGAAGTCGTACGGCTGATGGCGGCGGAGGTCGGCGGCGTCGCACCCTGGGCCGGTTTCAACGCCCACCTGGCCGCGGACATCCTGCTGGAGGCGGCTGCCGAGGTCACCCGGCCCACCGGCCAGACGCTCGCCACCGACGCCGACGGCGTCTACTCCGCGCAGGTGCGGGTGCCCAAGGGGGTGATCGCCGCGATCTCGCCGTGGAACGCGCCGGTCATCCTCGGGGTGCGCGCGGTCGCGATGCCGATCGCGATGGGCAACACCGTGGTGATGAAGCCCAGCGAGGACGCGCCGATCGCCTGCGGCCTGCTGATCTCGGACGTCCTGCACGAGGCCGGGCTGCCCGCGGGCGTGCTCAACGTCGTCACCAACGACCGCGCCGACGCCGCCGAGGTGGTCTCCGCGCTGATCTCCGACCCCCGCGTGCGGATGGTCAACTTCACCGGTTCCACGGAGGTCGGCCGCACCATCGGCGTCCAGGCCGCCCAGCACCTCAAGCCCGCCGTGCTCGAACTCGGCGGCAAGAACGCCCTGTTGGTCCTTGAGGACGCGGACGTCGACTACGCGGTGGACGCCGCGGTCTTCGGCTCCTTCATGAACGCGGGGCAGATCTGCATGTGCGTGGACCGGGTCGTCGTCCACCGCGCGGTGGCCGAGGAGTTCACGGCCAAGTTCGCGGCCCGCGTCCGGGCCCTGCCGTACGGCGACCCGAGCGACCCGGCCACCGCGGTCGGGCCGGTCGTCAACGCCGGTGCGGCGCGCCGGGTCGCCGCGCTCGTCGCGGACGCCGTCGCCCAGGGCGCCCAACTGACCGCGGGCACCGGCGAGATCGAGGAGCCGGGCACACTGATCCGCCCCGTCGTCCTCACCGACGTCACCAAGAAGATGAAGGTCTACTACGACGAGATCTTCGGCCCGGCGACCGTCGTGCACGTGGTCGACAGCGCCGACGAGGCCGTCGCGCTCGCCAACGACACCCCGTACGGGCTGACCGCGGGCGTCATCACCGAGAACCTGGCGAGGGGCCTAGAGGTCGCCGCGCGCCTCCGTACCGGCATCGTCCACGTCAACGACCAGTCGATCGCGGACGAACCGCAGGCCCCGTTCGGCGGCGTGAAGAGCTCCGGCTACGGCCGTTTCGGCGGGCAGGCGGGCGCCGAGGCGTTCACCGACACCCGGTGGGTCACCGCGCAGGCCGTCGGCCACGCGCACTACCCGATCTGACAGACCCGGCCCGGACGGACGGCCGACCGACCAGCTCACCGGCCGTCCGTCCGGGCACGAACCCCGCGCCCGGCGTGCCCGGTATGGCCGGTATGACCCGTGGCAGTGCCGGCGTACGCAACTGCCGTCGCGCGGCGCCACCTTGCGGCCCGGCGTGAGCCGACTGTGGGCAAGCTGTGAGTTCCCTGATTCTCATCCTCCCCTCAGCGCGGGCTCACCGCTGCCCCAGATGCGGCCCGGATGGTCGCTGCCATGAACGAAATGAACGCAGGAGGCGTCCGGCAGCGCTCGGTGGACATCGTGGTGCCGGTCTACAACGAGGCTCATGTCCTCGCTGACAGCGTCGGCCGTCTCCACGCATACCTCGAAGCCTCCTTCCCGTTCCCGTTCCGCATCACCATCGCGGACAACGCGAGCACGGACACCACCTGGCAGACGGCGACCGCGCTGACCCACCAACTCCCCCACGTGCACGCCGTCCACCTGGACTCCAAGGGCCGGGGCCGCGCCCTGAAGCACGTGTGGAGCCAGTCGTCGGCGGACGTGGTCGCGTACATGGACGTCGACCTGTCCACCGGCCTGGAAGGTTTCCTTCCGCTGGTCGCGCCCCTGCTGTCCGGCCACAGCGACGTGGCCATCGGCAGCCGGCTGCACCGTCAGGCGGCGGTGGTGCGCGGCCCGAAGCGCGAGTTCATCTCCCGCTCCTACAACCTGCTGCTGAAGGTGGGGCTCGCGGCCCGCTTCTCGGACGCACAGTGCGGTTTCAAGGCGGTGCGCACCGAGGTCTTCCGGGCGCTCGCCCCGCACATCGAGGACAACGCCTGGTTCTTCGACACCGAACTGCTGGTGCTGGCCGAGCGCAACCGCCTGCGTGTCCACGAGGTCCCGGTCGACTGGGTCGACGATCCCGACAGCCGGGTCGACCTCGTGCGTACGGCCGTCGACGACCTCAAGGGCGTGGGCCGGATGCTGCGGCGGACGCTCACCGGCCGCGCCAAGGTCGCCGCCGTACCGCGCCGCGTCGGCGTTCCGCAGGTCCCGGCCGCTCGGGAGACCGCGGTCCGCCACCGCACCGCCCCGACCACGCTCACCGGAGCGGGCACCAGATAGCCCCCTTCGTCTCCGGTGCCGCAGGAGCCGCGTACGTCACCACAACCCGCCTCGCCCTCAAGCGGCCTGGATTCCTCGGCCCGCGTCGCAGTCCCTCTCCCCGCTAGGAGTACGTGTCATGACGACCCTCGCCCCTCCGCCCCGCAACGACGGGGTCCGGAACGCGCACCGGGCGGCCCCGCCCGCCGACGGCGGCTTCGCCGCGGGCGCCCGAAGGCTCTTCACCGGCTCGCCCGAGGACCCGCGATGGACCCGCCCCGCCCTGTGGGCGATCCTGCTGCTGGCCACGGTTCTGTACGCCTGGAACCTCACCTCCGTCACCGGCAACACCTTCTACAACGCCGCCGTGTACAGCGGCACCAAGAGCTGGAAGGCGTTCTTCTTCGGCGCTCTGGACTCCGGAAGCTTCATCACCGTCGACAAACCGCCGTTCGCCCTGTGGGTGATGGGCCTGTCGGCCCGCGTCTTCGGCTACGGCACCTGGCAGTTGGCGCTGCCGATGGTCGCGGTGGGCACGGGGTCCGTGGCCCTGCTGTTCCGCATGGTCAAACGTGACTTCGGCCCGGTGGCGGCGACGATCGCCGCGCTGACGCTGACCCTCACCCCGATCACCGTCGCCATCACCCGTGACACCAACCCGGACCCGGTCCTGGTCTTCCTGATGCTGCTCGGCGCGGCCGCGCTCATGAAGGCCGTGCGCACCGGCCGGCTGATGCCGCTGGTGTGGTCGGCGGTCGCGATCGGCTTCGCGTTCAACACCAAGATGATGCAGGCGTACGTCGTCCTGCCGGCCTTCTTCCTGGTCTACCTCTGGGCCGCCAAGGGCTCCCTGGGCAAGCGGATCCGCAACCTCGCCGTCGGCACGGTGGCCCTGGTCGTCTCCAGCGCCTGGTGGATGGTGGTCGTCGACCTGATCCCGGCCTCCTCCCGCCCCTACATCGGCGGCTCGACCGACAACACGGTCTGGGACCTGGTCATCGGCTACAACGGCTTCGGCCGTATCTTCGGCGCCAGTTCCTCGGTGGGCTCGGCGGGCAACGGCGCCAGTTTCGGCGGCAGCGCGGGCGTCTACCGGCTGTTCAACGAGATCATGGGCGGTCAGATCTCCTGGCTCATCCCCTTCGCGGCCATCGCGCTGGTCGCCGGGCTGATCCTGCGCGGCCGGGCCCCCCGCACGGACGCCCAGCGCGCGGCACTCATGCTCTGGGGCGGCTGGTTCGTCCTGCACTACCTGACCTTCGCTCTCGCGGAGGGCACCTTCCACCCGTACTACGTCACCGCCATGGCCCCCGGCATCGCGGCCCTGGCCGGTGCCGGCGGCGTGACCCTGTTCCAGGCGTTCCGTGAGGGCTCGGCGGCGACGGGAGGCTCCCCGCTCGAGCGAAGCCGAGAGTGGGGGCGGGTCTGGGTCCTCCCGGCGGCCGTCGCGGCGAGCGCGGCCTGGGCGATCGTCCTGCTCCAGCGAGTCTCGGGCTCCGGGACGCTCTACACCGTCGCCGAGATCGTGGTCGGCGCCGCGGGCGCGATCTCCGTAATCGGCCTGCTCGCCGGGCGCTTCATGAAGCGACAGCGGCTCATGGGCTTCGCCGCGCTGGCGGCGATCGTCGCCCTGCTGGCCGGGCCCGCCGCGTACTCGGCCTCGGCGGCCACCTCCACCACCAATGGCACCAACCCGACGGCCGGCCCCAGCACCGGTGGCGGCATGGGCGGGACGGGCGGCGGCCCGAGCGGGAGCGGCAAGGGCGGCATGGGCGCCCCTGGCAGTGGCACCGGCGGCCAGTCCATGGGGCAGCCTCCGTCCGGCAGCGGCTCGTCGTCCAATGACTCGTCGTCCACCGGCTCGTCGTCCACCGGCTCGTCGTCCTCGGCCGAGTCCGGCACCCGGCCGAGCGGCGGTCAGATGGGCGGCGGCGGCAGCCAGGTCTCCTCCGAGATGATCACGTACCTCAAGAAGCACCAGGACGGGGCCAGTTGGCTGGTGGCGGTGGCCACCGACCAGACCGCGTCATCGATCATCCTGGAGTCCGGTCAGCCCGTCATCTCCATGGGCGGCTGGTCCGGCAGCGACAACGCCATGACCCTCGCCAAGCTCAAGAGCCTGGTGAAGTCCGGCAAGCTGCACTACATCGTGATCAGCAGCGACGGCGGGCAGGGCACGAACTCCGAGATCGCCACCTGGGTCAAGGCGCACGGCGCGGCCGTCAAGTCCTCGGCGTACAGCTCCAGTTCCTCGTCGTCCACGTCTTCTACGACCTCCACGTCGAGCAGCAGTGGCCTGTACCGGCTGGACGCCGCCGACGTCAGCTGAACCAGCCTCGGTGCTGCGTGGCGATGCGCACGAACGAGCGCACGAGCGGAGTGGTGTGGGCGCCGTTCCAGGCGATGACGAGCCGACTGGGTGGCATGTCGGTCAAGGGGACTGCGACGAGTCCCCCGGGCAGGGTGTGGGCGAGCGGTGCCAGACCCACCGTTCCGTTCCACAGGACGGACTGGAGGCATCGGCGGTCGGCGAGATCGTCGAGACGGCAGTGGATCTGTTGCGATCCCTGCCGACTACGATCCCGTCGCCCGCTCGCCGCCACGAGGGAGCTGTCTCCCGAATCCATGGTGCGGCCCGCTGCACCAATGGGACGGCCTCCCCCGGACCGTCGCGTGCGCTCCGCTACCGGGGCGCGAGCGCGGCGAAGGCCTCGTCCAGAAGGTCGACGAGGTCGAGCCGGCCGTCGCAGGCGGACCAGTGGTCGAGGGCGACATGCAGACAGTCCAGGGCGGCGGCCGCGCGCACCGTGTGGCCGATCGCCGGGGGCCCCGACGAGCCGCCGCGCTCGGCGAGGGCCTGGGCCAGGGCGGGGCGCCAGCCGTGCTGCTTCTCCAACTGCCGGGCGGACAGGGCGGGTGTCTCCCGGACGAGACGGGTCGTCGCCAGGGCGCCGGCCGGGTCCTGGCGGTAGCGCTCGATGACGGTGTCCAGCGCGCGCCGCAGCGCCGTCCAGTCGTCCTCGGCGGCAGGGCGGGCGCGCAGGGCGTCGGCGGCCTGCTTGCCATGCGCGTCGAAGGCGCCGAGGACGGCGTCCTCCTTGGTGCCGAAGTAGCGCAGGAAGGTGCTGCGGGACACCCCGGCGGCCGCGGCCAGGTCGTCGAGGGTGACCTTCTCGAAGCCTTCGCGGCGGAACAGGTCGAAGGCCACCTGGGCCAGTTCGGCCCGTACGGCGGCCCGCGCGATGTCTCTCGTGTTCGTACGTCCTGTTCCGCTCACCCCATGATCCTAGCTCCCTGTGAAGCCGACTTGCAGGAGTGCACCTGAGTAACTAACGTGACACTGAGTTTCACTCCTGCTGAAACGGAGACACTGACACCGTGACCGGGACTCGGCCTCAGGCCCTCGGACTCATAGGCAGCGGCATGATCGGCGGCGCACTCGCCCGCCTCGCCGTGGCCGCCGGCCTGGACGTCGTCGTGAGCAACTCCCGCGGCCCCGAGACCCTCGCCGAACTCGTCACCGCACTCGGCGAGCGTGCACGAGCGGCCACACCCGCCGAAGCGGCGCGGGCGACCTGGTGGTGGCGACCATCCCCCTGACATCGGCACGCTCGCCGACAGCTGGCGCAGCGAGCCCGGCCCCCCCGGGCTACGTCCACCCGTACATGGCGGAAAGGCCCAAGGGGCTGGGCCAGGACGAGGCACAGCGCTGGTTCTTCGAGACACCCGGAGTCCCGGTCCCGGTCGTCCGCGCGGAACTGACCGACACGGCTGCCCGATGCCCCGCGGGTGACTCCCGCGCGGCCATCTCCGGGAAGTGAGACCGACTCGTGCCAGCTCATACCGATTCGTACGGGCTCGTACGCGCTCTCCCTATCCACCCCCACCACCAAGAGGGACACCCATGACCGCCGCCGTGCACGGATCGTCCGTAGACATCCCCACCCAGGACGGAACCGCCGACGCCTACCTGGCCCACCCCGACGACGGCACCCCGCACCCCGCCGTCCTCTTCTACATGGACGCCTTCGGACTGCGGCCGCACCTGAAGACGATGGCGGACCGCCTCGCCTCGGCCGGCTACACGGTCCTGGTCCCCAACGTCTTCTACCGCCACGGGCGGGCGCCCCTGGTGGAGCTGCCCGACTTCATCAACCCGGCCGAGCGCCCGGAGATCTTCCAGCTCCTCCGTCCGGCCGCGCAGACACTCACCCCCGAGGCGGCCGTGCGGGACGCCGGCACCTACCTCGACTGGCTGGCCGCCTCCCCCCTGACCACCGACGGCCCGGCAGGCGTCACCGGCTACTGCATGGGCGCGGGCCTGGCCCTGCGCACCGCCGGCACCCATCCGGACCGGGTGGCCGCCGCGGCGGGTTTCCACGGCGCGCACCTCGCGACCGACGCGCCGAACAGCCCCCACCTGCTTGCCGACCGCGTCACCGCCGAGCTCTACTTCGGCCACGCCGACCAGGACATGGTCCTGCCCCCGGAGCAGATCGACCGCCTCGACAAGGCCCTCGCCGCAGCGGGTGTCCGTCACCGCGCCGAGGTCTACACCGGCGCCCACCACGGCTTCACCCAGGCCGACACCGCCATGTACAACGCCGAAGCGACGGAGCGCCATTGGACGGCCCTGCTGGATCTCCTGGGCCGCACTCTCTGACGGCCCGCGGAGGTCTCGGAGCCAAGTCCTAGGAGCCATCCACGCGGTCTGCCGACCGCCCGCTCTTCGCGGTCGCCGCCCCGTCCCGCGGGCGGCGCCGCCTGGCGCGTGCGCACCGCGCGCCTCGTCCTGGCGGCGCCGGCCGATCGTCAGCTGACGGATGCCTTCGGATCAGGCTCCGGCTCCGTCCACTCCGTCCGCTCCGCGTGCGGGTAGGACGGCTCCACGCGCAGCGGGCGGGCTGCCCAGCGGGGCAGGTACCAGTTCCACGAGCCGAACAGGGACACGAGGGACGGAACGAGCAGCATGCGTACGACGGTTGCGTCCAGGAGGATGCCGATGCCGAGGCCGGTCGCCAGGGTCTTGAGGTCGGTGCCGGGGCCCGAGGCGAGCGCGGCGAAGGCGAGGAAGAGGATCAGCGCGGCGCTGGTGACGAGCCGGCCCGTGCGGGCGACGCCCTCGATGACCGCGGCGTCGGTCGAGCGTCCGGCGTCGTACTCCTCGCGGATGCGGGACAGAATGAACACCTCGTAGTCCATCGACAGTCCGAACAGGAACGCGAAGATCATCAGCGGGATCCAGAACGTGACGGCCCCGGTGGCCGCGATGCCGAAGATCGCCTCGGAGCCGTGACCGTCCTGCCAGATGATCACCATCAGCCCGAGCGTGGCCGCGAGCGAGACAAGGTTGAGCAGCACCGCCTTGAGCGGGAGGAGCAGAGAGCGGAAGGCGCGGACGAGCAGCACGTACGTCAGCAGCGCGATGATCGCGAGCATCAGCGGGAAGTTGCCGTACACGGCGTGCATGAAGTCGATCTGCGCGGCCCCGATGCCGGCGACGCCGATGACCCCGGGGAGATGCGCTGTGGCGCTCTTGACCCGCTTGACCACGCCGACGCTCTTGGAGTTCACCGTCTCCTCGTCCGGGATGACGACGACGATGCTCTGTCCGTCCCGGCTGCCGGCCGCGCCCGAGGGCACGAACGCCCGGCTCACTCCGTCGACCTTGGCCAGCTCGGCGGCGACCGGCCCCGCCCGGTCGGTGCGGACCAGGACCTCCATCGGGGTCAGCGCGCCGGTCGGGACGCCGCCGCGCTCCAGCGTCTTGAGGGTCTCGTAGGCCGGGCCGCTCCTGGCCAGCGATTCCGAGGAGGCAAGGCCGATCTTGATGCCCATGAATACGCCGATCAGGGTCGCGAGCGCGGCCAGGGCGGTACCGGCCGCGAGCCAGCGGTGGCGCACCACGGCAGTGGTCCACCGGCTCCAGGCGCGGCTCGCCCGGTTCTCGTGGCGGATCTTGGGCCAGTCGACCCGTGGCCCGATGCCGCCCAGGATCGCCGGTGTGAGGGTGAGCGTCGTCAGCACGCTGGCCAGGGGGATGAGCGCCCCGCCGTATCCCATGCTGCGCATGAACGGGACGGGCAGGACGACGAGGGCGAGCAGACCTATGGCCACCGTCACGCCGCTGAACACCACCGCATGACCGGCCCGTTCCATCGCGACCACGACCGCTTCGTGGTTGTCCCGCCCATGGTCGCGCTCCTCGCGCCAGCGGGTGACGAACAGCAGCGAGTAGTCGATCGCCACGCCCAGGCCGATGAGGGCGACCAGGAATTGCACGATGAACGACATATCGGTCGCGTAGGTGAGCGGCAGCAGCATCACGAAGGTCGCGAGGATCGACACCGCGGCCACCACCAGCGGCAGCAGGGCGAGGAAGGACGCGAACACGAAGGCGAGCACGGAGAGGGCGCCGACGGCACCGAGGAGCGTCTCCCCGAGCACTCCCGGCCCGCCGCCGTTGTCGCCCCCGGAGGCCAGCGTGTCCTCGCCCGTCACCCCGACCGTCGCGCCGGAGGGCTTGACCTTCTCCGCCGCCAAGTGGATCGGATCGGTCAACAGCTGGGCGCGCGGCGACGGGTTGAACCGGTAGAACACCAACGCATAGGCGGTGCGGTCGTCTTTCGTCCGGAAGGCCTTGTCGCCGGTGTTCGCCTCGTCGATCACCCGCACGCCCGGAACCGCGCCGCCCACTGCCGCGAACACCCGGCCGACAGCGGCCTCGTGCCCGGTGACCGTCTGTCCTGACGGAAGCGTGACCGAGACCAGATACGGATTCGTGTCGCCGCCGCTGCCGAAAGCCTGCTCGATCTTGTGCGCCGTCACGGTGCCGGGCTGGCCCGGCAGCGAGAAGTCGATCGTCAGCCGATCCGTCGTCCGTCCGGCGAGCAGCACCCCGGCCACCAGCACCAGGCCCCAGAACCCCACCACCACCCTGCGATGCCGCAGAACGAACTCGGCCCACCGTCGCATGCCCGGACCTCCCCCACGCCGTAGGTTGCGCGAGTTTAGTCCTGCGTCCCCTTCCTCCGCTATCGGACAGATGGGTACCTTTTGATCCACTCCGGCGGCGGTGCCGGCCGTCGCCGCGACCGGCTCAGCCGAGCAGCAGGACGTCCAGACGCTCGCGGAGATCGGCGAGCGTGATGCCGTACGTCTCCAGTACGCGGACCCCGTCGGGGCCGGTGGCGAAGACGCCGTGGTCCGTGTAGACGCGGGCGACGCAGGCCGTTCCGGTGAGCGGGTATGTGCAACTGGGGACGAGCTTGGGGGTGTTGTCCCGGGTGAACAGCGTCATCATCACGTAGACCTGCTTGGCGCCGATCGCCAGGTCCATCGCGCCGCCGACGGCGGGGACGGCATCGGGGGCACCGGTGTGCCCGTTCGCGAGGCCGAGCGACACGGTCCACTCGGACGGCATCGCCGGGTTGACCAGCCGCCAGCCCAGCGTCGTTGACACGGCCGTCACATGGCCCGCCGGGAACGCGCGGTCCGGCTTGGGCAGCACCCACGGAGCACGGGTCATCGACTCGACGCCGCCCGCAACGACGACGTCGGCGTCACCGGATTCGAGTGCGCGCGACGCGGTGATCGCCGCGTCCAGGCTCGACCCGCACAGCCGGTTCACCGTCGTGGCGGGCACGCTCACCGGGAGTCCGGCCAGCAACACCGCCATCCGGCCCACGTTCCGGTTGTCCTCACCCGCGCCGTTCGCGTTGCCCCACACCACGTCGCCGATCGCGGCCGGGTCGAGGTCGGGGGCCTTGGCCAGCACCCCCGAATGGGCGGTGGCGGCCAGGTCGTCGGGACGGACACCGGCCAACGAGCCGTTGAAACGGCCGAACGGCGTCCGGGTGGCCGCGTACAGGAAGGCATCGGCCGTCAGCCGCGGCCTCCCACCAGCGCCGCACCGTCCATGCTGTTCTCCGCCGGGGCCGAAGCCAGCGGAATGGGAGTGAACATGGCGGGCTCCTCGTCCGGGGTCAGCGCCGTGGGGCCGTACACCCAGTCGGTGAAGCCGTAGTCGTACGTGTCCCGCCCGCGCATGATCGCGTTGCGCCGCAGCCGATCATCTCCGTCGAGATGCCACAGCTCGCCCCACGCGCGCGCCGTCGTCAGCACCCGCCGGCAGTGCTCGACGCGGACCGCCTCGTACGCGGCCAGGGCGGCGTCCCAGTCCGGCGGGGTGTCGCCCTCGACGGCGGCGATCTGCCGGGCGATGTGCTTCGCGAGCACCCAGCCGTCCTCGATCGCCATGATCGCGCCCTGCGCCATGTACTGCAGCGGCGGATGCGCGGCGTCGCCGAGCAGGGCGATACGGCCGTACACCCACGTCGAGATCGGGTCGCGGTCGAGCATCTGCCACCAGCGGTCCCGCCACATCAGCGGGATGCCGAGGCGCACGGAGTCGCAGGTGCCTTCGAAGGCGGCGTCGAGCTCGTCGGGCGTGCCCCAGTCCTCCTGCCCGGCCCGTGCCTTCGGGGACTCGAACACGGCGACCTGGTTGAACATCTCGCCGCCGCGGAGCGAGTACTGGACGAAGTGGCAGTGCGGCCCGACGTAGAGGACGACGTCCTTCTCCGCGACGCCGTTCGTCCGTACCTGCTCGGTCGGGACGGCTGCGCGGTAGGCGACGTAGCGGGAGCTGACGACGTCGTCGCCGACGAGCTTCCGCCGGGCCACCGAGTGCAAGCCGTCGGCGGCGATGACGAGACCGGCTTCGTGGACCCCGCCGTCCTCCATGCGGACCCGGGCCCCGGTGGCGGTGTTCTCGTAGTCGACGACCTTCTGGTCGGTCAGCAGGTCCACGCCGGCTTGCCGGCAGGCACGCAGGAACATGCCGTGCAGGTCGCTGCGGTGGATGACCATGTACGGGTAGCCGTACCGGCGTTCCAGATCCCCCAGGTCGATCCGGGTGAGCTCGCGGGCGTCGAGCGCGTCGCGCATCACCATGTTCTCCGGGAGCACGCCCAGGCTCTTCGCCTCGTCGAGCAGGCCGTACTCGTCGAGGATGCGGGTGCAGTTGAGCGCGAGCTGAATGCCGGCGCCGACCTCGCCGAACTCCTTGGCCCGTTCGAGGACGCGTACGCGCAGGCCCTCGTGGATGAGGGCGAACGCGGTGCTGAGGCCACCGATGCCGCCACCGACGATGATCACGTCGGGCTTGCCGCCGGTGGAGGGTGTTGCTGGGTTCATCGTCTCTTCCTTGAGTCGATCGTGTCAGAGCCAGGCGGCCAGAGTCGGTGCGGGTTCGCGGTGGACGGTCATGAGGTCGCTGTCCCGTCCGGTGAGGTAGGCCGTGATCTCGTGCAGTGGACCGGCGAGTTCGACCGCCTCGCCCTCGCCGGGGAGCTCCCAGAGGGCACCCGTGTCCGCCGCCCGCAGGACCAGCGCCGGACCGGGGCCGCCGCCGCGCTTGCCGATCACGTCGTCGCAGAGTGCGGCGAGGAAGTCGGTCGGCAGGTCGGCGAAGGACAACCCCGTCGCCAGATCGATCGCGTGGACGCACACCTCGCGGGACCGCATCCACGGCAGCTCGGTCGCGGGCACCGTCCTGCCCTGCGCGGTCACGACCGGCGCCTGCCACTGCTCGTCGCTGAGCGAGGCCATCGCCGATTCGAGGGTGTCCGCGGAGAGCCGCAGCCACGCCGTCAGTTCGGCGGCCGGCAGTCGGCCGCCGTGCTCGATGCCGGCGGCACGCTCCCCGGGCGAGGAGTACATCGGTGTCCGCTCGCCGGTGGCGGCCCAGTGGACGAGGTTGCCGAGGGCGTCGGCGTTGGCCGCGACGTGGGCGACCACGTGCTTGCGGGTCCAGCCGGGCATCCCGCTCGGCGCGTCGAGTCCGTCGTCGCCCGCAGCCTTGAGGAACAGAGCGGTGCCGAGCCGCGCCCAGCGGCGGGCGTCATCGAAGGTGCGCGGCATCGATCGGGGCATCACGCCGGACATCAGGCGGACTTCTCCTTGGCGACCCGGTTCTCCAGACGCCCGATGCCGTCGATCTCCGCGACGACCGTCTCGCCGCCCACGAGGAAGCGCTGCGGCTTGCGCGCGTGGCCGACCCCGCCGGGAGTGCCGGTGGCGATGATGTCGCCCGGGTTGAGGCGCGTGATCGTCGAGACGTACTCGACCAGGGCGACCGGGTCGAAAAGCAGGTCCGCGGTGGTGTCGGACTGCATGACCTCGCCGTCGACGAGCAGGCGGACGTCGAGGGCGGGGCGGACGCCGCCCGGCAGTTCGTCGGGGGTCACCAGGTACGGGCCGACCGGGGTGCTGGAGTCCCATGTCTTGCCCTGGAGCCACTCGCGGGTGCGGAACTGCCAGTCCCGGCAGGTGATGTCGTTCAGGACGGTGAACCCGGCGATCGCCTGCTCGGCCTCCGTCCCCCGGGCGCGGCGCACGCGCTTGCCGACGACCACCGCGAGCTCGACCTCCCAGTCGAACTGGTCCGTCTCGTCCGGCCGGACGATGTCGTCGCCTGCACCGATGAGCGCGTCGGCGAACTTGGCGAACAGAGTGGGGTGTTCGGGCAGGTCCCGGCCCATCTCCTGGATGTGGTTGCGGTAGTTGAGCCCGACGCACACCACCTTCGACGGGGTGGGCACCACGGGTGCGAACTCGGCGTCCGCCGCCGCATACGTCGCCGCGGTCGCCGCGGTCGCCGACGCGGCCAGCTCGGCCCAGCTGTCCTGGCTCAGGAGAGCGCCCACGTCGGGGAATCCGAGGTCGACCAGGACGTCGCCGTCGAGCTTCACGGCCCTGGTCGTGCCGTTGATCCTGATGGTGGCGAGCTTCATCGGGTGGTTCCTTCCACATGGGTGCGGTTGAGCTTGAGTGCTTCGAAGACCGGAGAGTCGCTGAAGCGGAACAGGTCGAGGGCGCCGGAGTCGGAGTCGGTGGCACCGGCCTCGGAGCGGACGGAGAACGGCTGCCAGGACGGGACGACGAACAGGTCGCCGCGCGTCACGGACCACGAGGTGTCGCCGACGGTGACGGTGCCGGAGCCGTCGAAGACCTGGTAGACCGACGAACCCGTCTCGCGTACCGGCGCGGTCTCGGCGCCGCGCACGACGCGGTGCATCTCGGCCCGGATGGTGGGCAGTGCGTCGGCGCCGGTCGCCGGGTCGGTGAACCGGACGGCCGCGTGGCCGGGCTCGACGGTGCCGCCGAACCCCTCCGCCTCGACGGCGAGTTGGTCGGCCAGCGCCCGGTCGGTGTGCTCCCAGCGGTACGCCGGCAGGGGTGAGCCGGGGGCCGTCGTGCCGGCCGAGACTGGCCGCAGCCCCGGGTGGCCCCAGAGACGCTCGGCGCGCGACCGCTCCGGGGTGATCCGCTCGGCGTCGCTGATCGCGTCGCGGCCGAACTCGAAGAACTGGGTCTCGGTGACGTACTGGAACGGGATGTCGAGGCCGTCGATCCACGCCATCGGCTCGGCGGTGGCGTTGTGGTGGGCGTGCCAGTTCCACCCCGCCTGCGGGAGGAAGTCACCGCGTCGCATCGCCACCGGGTCACCGCCGACGACCGTCCACACGCCCTCGCCCTCGACGACGAACCGGAACGCGTGCTGGGTGTGCCGGTGCTCCGGGGCGTCCTCCCCCGGCATGAGGTACTGGATGGCGGCCCACAGCGTCGGCGTGGCGAACGGCCGGCCGCCCAGTCCGGGGTTGGCCAGAGCGATGGCGCGGCGCTCACCGCCACGGCCGACCGGGACGATTTCCCCGGCCTGTGCCGCCAGCGCCCTCAGCTGCTCCCAGCGCCACAGATGCGGCACGGCCTGCGAGTGCGGATGGGCGGGCATCAGGCCGCCGATCTCGGTCCACAGCGGCACGAGCAGCTCCTGCTCGAAGCCCCGGTACAGCTCCTCGAGCGCCGGGGTGACCTCGGGTTGGCCCTCCGCCGAAACGGCCCGCAGCCGGACGGGGGAGCCCGTAGCGGTGTCGGTGGAACCCTTGGCGATGTCTGTAGCGATTGAGGGAGTCACAGCGCTCAGCGTGCGTCGCGTCTGCCAGGAAGACATGTAGATTCTGGAGGGCAGAATGAGGAGCACTGATGGCCTGATGGACAAGCCGTTCAAGACACCGCCGCCGTACGCGATCGCCAGCGTCGACCACGCCCTCAGGGCGGCGACCATGTTGCAGCTGGAGGGCGGGCTGACCGTCGCGCAGGTCGCCGAACGGCTCGGCGTGGCCCGATCGACCGCACACCGGCTGCTGGCGATGCTCGTCTACCGGGACTTCGCGGTGCAGGACGAGAACCGGATCTACCGCGCGGGTCCGGTACTCGAACTCGCCGCGCACTCCCAGTCAGAGGTGTCCCTGTTGCGGGCCGCTGCCCTCCCCCACCTGCGCAGGCTGGTCGATGTCCTGGGCGAGACCGCGAGCCTGATCATTCGTACGGGTGACACGGCCCGGTTCATCGCCAGCGTCGAGTGCGCGCAGGCGCTGCGCGTCGGCTCCCGGGAGGGAATGGTCTTCCCCGCCCACCGCACCACCGCCGGCCTGCTGCTCCTCGCCGAACTCACCGAGCCCGAGCTGGACGACGTGTACGCCCCCGAGCGCTACCGCGACCGCCCCGGGGACCGTCCGGACCTCGCGCCGCTGCGCAAAGAACTCGCGCGCATGCGCCGCAGCGGGTTCGCCGTGAACCAGGAACGCTCCGAACGCGGGCTCGTCGCCGTGGGAGTCCTGGTGCGCGGCAAGGACGGCACCGCACAGGCGGGCCTGTCGGTGTCCATGCCCGGCGTGCGCTACGACCCGGCGCGCCTTCAGTCGCTGGTCGCGACCCTCAACGCGGCGGCGCGTGGCCTGGAGGCGGATCTGGCCCTGACGTACTGATCCCGGGCGTGGACCGACCGCTCACGCCCGTCCCCTTCCGCCGCTGAGCAGCCCCACCCAGCTCTCCGCCGGCACGTCGATCCACTGCTCGCGCTCCGCGCCCCAACGGCCCGGCGTCCAGTTCCGACCGGATCCACCACTTCGGCCTCGGCACCACGGTGGCGACCAACGCGCTCATCGAGCGCAAGGGTGTGAAGACCGGGATCATCACGACGCGCGGGTGGTCGGCCGACTCGCCCGCAGTCACGACGGGCCGACCACGCTCGGAGCGCTGGGAGTTCCACGCGACGGCCTGCGCGCCAGCGCCGGGCGGGTCACCGCTCAGCCCTACCCGAACCCCCGTCCGCCGGAGATCGGCGCGCTCACCCAACTCCTCGACAATGCCTGGTAGATGACCCCATGCCGCCATGCGTCGAGTGCTTCGGGTGAGGGTCCCCCGCGCAGTTTGGAGCCGCTTCGGCGGAAGCTACGCGGGGCAGTACCGTGGGGCTTCGTCCAGATTGTCCTTGGTGATCAAGGCGAGAGGGATTTTGGCGGTCTTACTGACTTTTTTCTTGCCGTCGAGCAGGGCAAGAGTGTTCGTCACCGCCGTCTCGCCGATCACCTGCGGTGAATTGGCCACGGTGGCGGAGAACCGCCCGTCCTTGATGGCGGCCAGCCCCTTGTCGGTACCGTTCTCGGTCACGATCTTGATGTCCTTGGCGCCGGCCGCGTCAAAGGTCTTGCGCACCGCGAAGGCCATTTCCTCGTTGGCGACGAAGGCGTAGTCCAGGTCGGGGTGGGCCTGGATCATGTTCTCGGCAACGTCCTGCGCCTTGACGGGGTTGAACATCCCGGGCTGGTTCGCCACCACCTTCGCGTTTTCGGGCAGGGCTCGGGTGAAGCCGGAAACCATCAGGTCGGAGGCGGCTCCGGGCGAACCTGCTACGACGCCCACCTTCACCTGCTGTCCATCGGCGTCCTTCGCAATCCAGTCGGCGTCCAGGGCGCCGAGCTTTTCGAGGTCGACGACGGCTGCGCCGAGGATGTCGGAGACGTCGTCGGTGGCGACCGACGTCAGGAAGATGGGTACGTTCGCAGCCTTGGCCTTGGAGATGTCGCCTTCGAGCGCGTCGACGTTGACGGTCTGCACGACCAGCGCATCGACGTTGCGGGACATCATGTCCTCGACGTTGGACAGCTCCTTGCCGGGGTCCTGCTGGGAGTTGGCCGTATAGAGCTCTGCCCCTTCCGCTTTCGCCGTCTGTTCGACGGCCTTTTGCAGGCATGTGGCGAACTCGCTGGTGTCGCCGTTGACGAACCCGAGGATGACGGAGCCGTCGCTCCCGTCACGGGAGCCGGCACTACAGCCGCTCAGCACCACTGTCGTGCCGACGGCCACCACAGCGGCCAGAGCTTGGCGAAAACGGGCGGGGAATCTCATGGTGTACCGCCTTTGACTGCAGGTGAGGTGACGGTCGCCCCGTCAGGACATCAGTGCTGCGCGGACTTGGCCTTCTTCGAACGCATGCGTGGCAGCAACAGGCCGCAGGCGGACGCCGACGGAGACCTGCCGGAGTGATCAGGACCCGCACAGGAATCAGATCGGCTGGACCATCGTCTCCAGGACGTGCTGAGTCAGGCCGGCGTGGTCGAAGTCCGGGTGGCCGGCCGGATCCATCTCGTATTCGCCGATCGCGACCGAGGACTCCACGATGAGCTTGCAGCGCTCGTAGCGTCGCTCGCTGTACGCGGTCAACGCCTCGTCATGGCTGCTGTGGGAGGACAGGCATTCGGCGAGCACGACACCGTCTTCGATCGCCTGGGCCGCTCCCTGGCCCAGGTGCGGGGTGACGGCGTGGACGGCGTCGCCGATCAGCACGATCCGGCCGTTGTGCCACGGCGCCGGCGCGATCAGCCATTCCTCGGGCCGGAACACGATCTGGGAGGGGTCGTTGACGTACTTGTCGCGGACCCGCCCGGTCAGGCCGCCGAACGGGGCGAGGCGCTCCCGCAGCTCATCGGCCATCTTGTCCTGGTCCAGCCAACGGCCCTCTTCCCACGTGGTGTTGTAGAAGATGTAGGCCAGGTCTGGACCAATGGGCACGAACCCTGCCAAGCCCTCCGGGCCGTGTTGCAGGATGATCCGGTCGATCTCCGGTTCCCGGGGGATGTTGAGCCGGAAGGCCGACTGACCGAGATAGACCGGCTTGAGGTCCTCGGCCAGGACGTAGGGGCGGACCTTGGAGTAGACGCCGTCGGCACCGACGACGAAATCCACGACGTTCGCGGCGCCGTCGGTGTAGGTGACCTCGACGCCCTTGAGCCCGTCGGTGAGCGTGGTGAAGGTCTTGTTGTATTCGATGGTGACGCCGACCTCGAGGGCCTTGTCGGTCAGGATTTTGTGCAGCTGCGGCCGGGTGAGGCCGTTCATGGGCGGCAGGTCGGACCCAGGGACCCTTGCTCCGGGCATCTCGCGGATCAGGTTGCCGTCCACGTCGAGCATCTGCCCCCAGGCGGTGGTCGAGTACCCGACCTCCATGCATGCCTCGGCGCAGCCGATTGCATCCAGCGCCCGCAGCGCGTTCACCGGCTGGATGATCCCCACGCCGTAGACCGACGAGTGGAGGTCCTCCTGGATCTCCACGACGTTGACGTCATACCCCGCGTTCCGCAGCGCGATGGCGGTGGACAGTCCACCGATCCCGCCGCCGACGATGAGAACACTGCCTCGGCTCACTTCAACCACCTTGTTTGTCCGCTTGACCCCGACGCAGGAGTGCACGAGGCCTGATGCGAGGCGAACTTAGTGACCATCTCGCGGTGTGGGAACCGGTTGGAAACGCACAGTTAACTTGCACCCCCATGCACTTGCCCAATCCGAGAAAGTGCTCTCTCGGAAACAGTGGCTACATCAATTCCTTTTCACCTGAGATCGGCGGGTACGAGGGGAGCAAAGGTCGGCGTCAGCCCTTCGGATGTTGCCGGCCAGCCGGATTCAGTCACGCACGAGAGTGGTCTTGACCTGGCCATTTGCCCGTTGAAGGCCCGGATGGAAGGGGTTGCGCGATGGAAATCCAGAATTTTTCGGACGCCGATGTCGGATTACCTCAATGCGGCATACGCCGACTGGCCCGCAGGATAGATATGACCCAGGTGTGGGGCGCATGCAATCAACCGCAGTTCGCAGCACTGCACGGGAGCATTCCTTGACGTTTCGAGTAAGGTGATGACGGCTGAGTACGGGCCGGCACCGTGTTTGCCCTGGCCCTTATTGCCCCCTGCACATCACCGAACAGGCCCGCGGTGAGGATCGATGCGGCCTGTCGAGGTGTTGTGGGCCGGGCTGCCCGCGGCCCTTACGATGACACCGCCCATCCACGTCGCCGGACGGCGCGCTGTGCCCCTTCGGCTCATGCAGGAGAACCTTGTGGCGCCCCCAATGCTCGATGCGCTCGACCTGAAGCTGCTGCAGGCGCTGGAACTCGACGGGCGGGCGCCCTTCAGCCGGATCGCCCATGTGCTGGGCGTCTCCGACCAGACCATCGCGCGCCGGTTCCGGCGGCTGCGCACCACGGCACGCCTGCGGGTGACCGGTATGACCGACGACAGCCGCCTGGGCCGGACCAGCTGGATCGTCCGGCTCGGCTGCACCCACGACACAGCGACACAACTGGCCTCCGCACTGGCACAAGTCAAAGGGCGGCTGGGGCGGCTGCGTGCCACGGGCGGTATCTCGCCGTCGAATACGATCACGAGCCCCTTGGACACGGGGTCGAAGCGCTGTGCTGGCTGACCGTCGCTCCGCACGCTGTGGCTGAGGCGGGACGGGCAGTAGCAGCCCACCCCGAAGTACGTTTCGCCGCGGCAGTGACCGGGCGGACCAATCTCGTCATCTCAGTGCTCTGCCGCACCACCGATGACCTCTACAACTTCCTGAGCGAGAAGATCGGCGCCCTGAGCAACGTCCGCACAGCGGAGATCGTCCTCACGCTCCGACGAGTCAAGACCCTCACCAACGAACGCCCACCCCGTACCGGCGGCCTCGCCTGATCCACATCGTCGCTGACCGGAGCCGCCCCGCTGACCGGTGGGGCGGCGGAACGGAGCGCGGAGGGTGCCCCGCCGGAGGGCGGGGCACCGTCGCCGAAGCTCAGTGCTGCACGGCCGTCGAGGTGCGCCGCAGACCGGCCGCCGCGATGACGGCTCCGAGCAGGCAGAGGACTCCGGTGACCACCACGGCGGTGTGCACGCCGTTCATGAACGCCCGGCCGCTGCCCTCCACAACCGCGGCCCTGAGCTGGACCGACATGTCCGGTGACACCGGGGCGAGCCCCATCGCCACCGCGTCCCTGGCCTCCTGGAACCCTCCTGCCACACCCGCCGGGACGCCCGCCCCGGTCAGTTCCCCGGTGAGCGCCGAGCCGACCCTGCCGCTGATCACCGAGATGAGTACGGACGTTCCCAGCGCGCCGCCGATCTGCAGGGCGGTGGCCTGCAGACCGCCTGCCACGCCGCCGTCTTCGACGGGGGCCTGGCCGACGACGGCGGCGGAGGAGGCGGACAGGACCATGCCGACGCCGAGGCCGAGCGCGACGAACGGCGGCCACATCGTGGCGTAGGAGGAGTCGGTGTCCCAGGCGAGCATGCCGAAGGCGGCCGCGGCCTGGAGCAGCATGCCCAGAGGCATGGAGAACCGGGGCCCGAAGCGCGCGGTCAGCGCCGCTCCCAGAGGGGAAGCCACCAGGGAGGCGAGACTGAGGGGCAGCGTGCGCACACCGGCCTCGACGGGGGTGAAGCCGCGTACGTTCTGCAGGTAGAGCATCACGAAGAAGATCACGCCGAGCATCACAAAGAAGTTCAGCGCGGTGATGACGGTGCCGGTGGTCAGCGCGCGGCTGCGGAACAGCCGCATGGGCAGCAGCGGGTGCTCCACCCGGGTCTCGTACCAGCCGAAGACGGCCAGGACCAGAAGGCCGGCGCCGACGCACCCCAGCGTGCCGGCCGAGGACCAGCCCCAGGTCTCGCCCTTGACGACGCCGAAGACCACACACAGCAGAGCCAGCGCCAGCAGGACGACACCGGGGACGTCGAAGCGGTGGTGGCCGGTGGAGTTCTTGCTCTGCGGCAGCACGGCGGCGCTGACCAGCAGCGCGATCACTCCGACGGGGGCGTTGATGTAGAACACGGACTCCCAGGAGACGTTCTCGACCAGCAGGCCGCCGACGATCGGCCCGAGTGCCGTCGACACCGCCGAGACCATGGCCCAGATGCCCACGGCCATGCCGAACTTGCGCGGCGGGAACGCGGCGCGCAGCAGGCCCAGGGTGTTGGGCATCAGCAGGCCTCCGAAGAAGCCCTGCGCCGCCCGGAAGACGATGACGCCGCCGACCGAGTCCGACAGGCCGATGGCGACCGAGGCCAGGGTGAACCCGAGGACGCCGGCCATGTAGTAGGTGCGCCGCCCGAAGCGGTCGCCGAGCTTGCCGCCCAGGATGAGGGAGGCCGCCAGGGCGAGCAGGTAGGCGTTGGTCACCCACTGCAGGTCCGCGGTGGACGCCTTGAGGGCACGGCCGATCTCGGGGTTGGCGATCGCCACGACGGAGGCGTCGAGCTGGACCATGAAGAGACCGAAGGCGACCGCGATGAGGGTCAGCCAGGGGTTGGAACGTCTGGCCTGTGCCGGCCGCTCTGCCTCCGGCGGGGATGAAGCGGGCAGGGAGGAGTGATCCACGGGGGTGGACGGCATGACGGGAAAGGAAACGGGAACGAGGGCGAAGAACGCGCTGCATGCGAACCCGGGCATACGGACCCAGGCATACGGACCCAGGCATACGAACCCAGGCATGCGAACCCAGGCATGCGAAGAGCCCGCGGGCACGGAGAGACAGCCGTGCGCGCGGTCGACGGACCCCGTGGGGTCTCGGGTCTACTCGGCCGCGGGCGCCGGGTGCAGGTGCCGCGTCAGCGACATCAGTGCGTCGGCGGCCGAGCCCAGAGCACCCCGCTCGCCTTCGGTGAGGTGCTGCAGGGCGCGGGCGATGTGGGCGCCCTCAAGACGCTGAACCTCGGCCAGTTCCCGGCGGGCCCTGGAGGTCGGATACAGCCGGGCGATCCGCTTGTCACCGGCGTCCCGCCGACGCTCCAGCAGCCTCTGCTCGGCGAGTTGGGAGACCAGGACGCTGACGTTGTTCGGCCGCATCAGCAGCGCGTCGGCGGCTTCGCTCACCGTCGTATTCCGCACCCCGTCGGCTCCCGGACACCACCGCGTCACACCGGACGGGAAGGTTTCCGTCGTCCCCTCTCTCCTGCCTCGCCTTGCAACCGTCCGCCCCGCGCCGCGCGGGCGTGACGCGGAAGGACGGCGTGCGCCGTGTCCCTGCTCCCGCTCGACGATCTCCCCGGAAAACCGTTCCCCGCCCCCGTCCGCTCCCCTTTCGCCGCACGCCTCGCCCGTCGGACGCTCAGCGTGCTCCCGCTCCTGCTGATCGGGGTGTGGGCGGCGGTCGACTGGCGCGCCGTGCACGACGGCGCCGCCCGGCTGGCCTCCGCCGACCCCTGGTGGCTGCTGGCCGCAGTGTTCTTCACCTGTCTGGGCTGGGTGGCCGCCGCGTGCGTCCGGCAGGGTGCTCTGCTGGAACGGCTTCCGCCGGGGCTGCTCCTCGCATCACAGTTCGCCGCCGGCGCCGCGAACCACGTGCTTCCGGCGAGCATCGGCGCCCATGCCGTCACCCTGCGCTTCCTGCAGCGGCGTGGCATACCCCTCGCGCGGGCCACCGCCTCGCTGGCCCTGTACTCGCTGGTCAAGCCGCTCGCGAAGACGCTGATGCTCCTCGTCTTCCTCGTCGCCTTCCCGGACACGCTGCGGCTCGGTCAACTCGCCCCGGACGGATGGACGTTGCTCCTGGCCGTCGGGAGCGTGGCGACCGGTCTCGCCGCGGCCACCCTGCTCCTGATGGTGGTACGTCCGCTGCGTCGCCCCGCCCTCGACGTCGTCCGCACTGCCCTGACCGACGCGCGACTGCTGCACACCCGGCCCCACCGCGTCCTCGCTCTCTGGGGCGGGGCGGCCCTCGCCCCGGTGCTCCAGGCGAGCGTCATCGCCTCGGTCGGGGCCTCGCTCGGTCTGCCGCTGTCCTGGGCGCAGGTGGTCTTCGCGTTCCTCGCCGCCAGCACCGCGGTCGGGGCCGTGCCCGCGCCGGGCGGGATCGGCCCCGTGGACGCGGCGCTGGTGTTCACCCTGGTCGCGTACGGCACGCCGATGGGCCTGGCGACAGCGACCGTCATCGGCTACCGCGTCCTGACGGTCTGGCTGCCCCTGCTGCCCGGCGTGCTCGTACTCTCGGCCCTCGTGCACCGCAAGGTGCTGTGAGCCCGCCGCTCAGCGCGACGAAGCTCCCCGCCTTCTCAGCCCTCGTCCGGCGTCAGCCGCAGCGAGATGCTGTTGATGCAGTACCGCTGGTCAGTGGGGGTGGAATACCCCTCCCCCTCGAACACATGCCCAAGATGCGACCCGCACCGCGCACACCGCACCTCCGTCCGCACCATCCCGTGCGACCGGTCCTGGATCAGCTCGACCGCGTCGGTGTCCTTCGGGTCGTAGAAGGACGGCCATCCGCAGTGCGACTCGAACTTCTCGGTGGACGTGAAGAGTTCGGCGCCGCAGGCCCGGCAGGAGTAGACACCCTTGGTCTTGGTGTCGGTGTACTGGCCGGTGAACGCCGGTTCCGTGCCGGCCCGGCGCAGGACGGTGTACTCGGCCGGGGTCAGCTCCGCGCGCCACTGCTCGTCCGGCTTTTCGATGTCGTACGACATGAAGCTCAACCCCTCACGAAAGGTACGGCTACTTCGACAGGCGGGTCAGGATCTCGGGGCCGAGGTCCGTGACGTCGCCCGCGCCCATGGTGAGAACCAGATCACCGGGCTTGGCCATTCCCGCGACGACGGAGGGGACGTCCGCCTTGTCGTGGACCGGCGTCACATCCGCGCCGGCCGCGCGCGCCGCCTGGATGATCAGCTCGCTCGTGATGCCCGGGATCGGGTCCTCGCGGGCCGGGTAGATGTCCAGGACGATCGAGGCGTCCGCCAGGGACAGGGCCTCGCCCATCTCCTTGCCCAGCTCCTGGGTCCGGGAGAACAGGTGCGGCTGGAAGACCACCAGGATGCGGCCGGAGGCGCCCGCGCGCATGGCCTCCAGGTCGGCCGTCATCTCCGTCGGGTGGTGCGCGTAGGAGTCGACGACCTGGACGCCGGCCTCCTCGCCCTTCAGCTGAAGGCGGCGCTTGACGCCCGTGTAGGAGGCGAGCGCGGGGGCCAGCTCGGCCGCCGGGATGCCCAGCGCCACGCCCGCCGCGAGCGCCGCCACCGCGTTGTGCGCGTAGTGGCGGCCGGGGACGGAGACCGTGAAGGTGAGCGGCGCGCCGTCCAGCTCGACCGTGACCTCGCTCGTGAGGCCGTGGGGGACGACAGCGAGGACACGGACGTCCGCGTCCGCCGAGTCGCCGTACGTCACCACGCGTACGTCGCCCGACAGCCGCCGTGTCAGTTCGCGCGCGCCCTCGTGGTCCGCCGTGATCACCAGCGTGCCGCCGGGCACGATCTTGCCCACGAACGTCTCGAAGGACTCATAGATCTCGTCCATGGACGCGTAGTTGGCGTGGTGGTCCAGTTCCACGTTCAGCACGATCGCCACCTCGGGCGCGTACTTGTGGAAGCTGCGGTCCGATTCGTCGGCCTCGGCGACGAAGATGTCGCCCTCGCCGTGCAGGGCGTTCGAGCCGGGGGCGTCGAGGTCGCCGCCGATCGCGTAGGAGGGGTTCAGGCCCAGGGTGCTCAGCGACACCGCCAGCATCGACGTCGTCGTCGTCTTGCCGTGGGTGCCCGCGACCGCGATCGGGCGCAGGCCGTCCATCAGGCGGGCGAGGGCGTCCGAGCGGTGGACCACCGGGATGCCGAGTTCCGCGGCGCGGGCGAGCTCCGGGTTGTCGGCGCGGATCGCGGAGGAGACCACGACACAGGTGGCGTCGGCGGCGAGGTGGTCGGCCGCGTGGCCGATGTGCACCGTCGCGCCCAGCGCGCGCAGCGCCTCGGCGGTCGCGGACTCCTTGGCGTCGCTGCCGGCCACCTTGGCCCCGCGCTGCGCGAGGATCTTCGCGATGCCCGACATTCCGGCGCCGCCAATGCCGATGAAGTGCGGTCGGTCCATGGCGGTAGGAAGGCCGGGTGCCATGCGCGTTTCTCCCAAGATCCGTACGACGATGAGCGCGCCCGAGTGAAAGCACGCACCCCCCAGCCTATTGCGTACGCAATAGGCGCCCCGTAATGGGCGCGCATTGCGTACGGTCACTGCGCCCCGCAAGGGGCGCGGGGCTGTGACATTGCGCGGCCGCGAGCAACCCCACACAACCCGTACCCGACGAAACCCACCAGCCCCCACGGCGCTCCACGGCGCTCCACGGCCAAGCCACAGCGGCAGCGACTACGCCTTGCTGTGCGAGAACAGTTTCAGCACCGGCACGCCCACCTTGTGGCGGGCCCGGGAGGCCCAGTCGCGGTGGAAGAACTCCTCCACGTAGTGCGGGTCGGTCAGCACGATGACCTCGTCGGCGTCGATCTCGTCGACCAGGGCCTTCAGCGCGTCCAGCGGGTGGTCCTCGATGAGCCGGCCCTCGGCCTGGCTGCCGGACGCGCGCAGGGCCAGCAGCGACACCTCGAGGGCTTGCCGGCCCTGCCCGGCCGCCGCCTCGCCCTCCGGCGTCTCACCCTCGCGGGCCGCCTCGTCCAGCTCGCCGAGCGCGACGTCGTCGATGGCCCGCAGCAGCCGGTCCGCCTGGTCGCCACGGGGCTGGAGCAGCACGTGGAAGGCGACCGCCTCGTCGCCGTGCAAGGTGGTGACGAACTCCACGTCGGCGGACGTCAGGGCCTTCTCGATCATCAATACGCTTGTGAACACGACAGGCGTCCTTCTCCTCCGTGGGCCGTTCCCAGGCCCCTGCGGAAACCATCCTGCCCCGTGACCGCACGGGGGCTGCGAGATTTAGTGTGCCCGGCGCAAGATAAACGGAATGGTGTATTTCCGCCGACTTGTCAGGACCGACGGTATCGGGTGTACAGGAACCCGGCCTCCTCCAGCAGGGACACGAGTTCGAACCGCTTCGGGACCGCCACCGAGGGCCCTCCGGCGATGCGCTGCGCCTCTCCCGCGGTCAGCATCGGGGAGACGGTCAGGCAGAGCTCGTCGAGCACTCCGGCCGCGACCAGCTGGCCCAGCAGACGGGGCCCGCCCTCGGTCAGCAGCCGGGTCAGACCGAGGTCGCCGAGAGCCCGTACGACGCGGGCGGGGTCCACACCCATGCCGTCCCCGGCGATCACCACCTGGGCGCCCGCCTTCTCGGCGGCCGCGATCCGGTCGGGGGCCGCCGCGGCCCCCGTCAGCACCAGCGTGGGCACCAGGGGCGAGGTGAACAGCGGAAGCGAGAAGTCGAGGTCCAGGCTCGCGGTCACCACGGCGATGGCGGGGGCGGGGCCCTGTCCGGCCGCCTCCCGGAGCTCCGCGAACTCCGCACGCGCGCGTGCCGGGCGATAACCCTCCTGGCGCACCGTTTCCGCGCCGACGACCACGACGTCAGCGAGGGCCCTCAGCACCCCGAAGACGCGCATGTCGGTGGCGCTGGAGATGGGCTGGGACCGCCCGTCGTGCTGCCCCGCGCCGTCGAGCGTGGACACCATGTTGGCGCGCAGCCAGGGCTCACGGACGTCGGGGTAGGCGTACGCCTCCGCCAGCTCCCGGAGCCCCCACTCGCGGTCCTGGAGCTCCCTCGCGCGGTCCGTCACCTCCGTACCGGGCGTTTCCGGGGCCCCACCCGAGGCCTGGGCTGCTGTTTCGTACGTCACAGGGAACAGGCGTCGCATGTCGTGCAGTGTGGCACGGCCCTTAGAGTGGGGAACCGTGTCGTCCTCCACCACCGCCTCCGGGATCGACCCGATAGCCGAAGCGGTCCCCCTGTCCCTGTGCGCCCGCGAGCCGCACGTCCCCGCCGACCGACTGGTCGCCGAGATGGTGCCGCCGCCGCGCTTCGACTCGGTCCGCTTCGCCACGTACATCCCGGACCCGAACCAGCCCAGCCAGACCGAGGCCGTAGGCGTCCTCAGCGGCTTCGCGGGCGGGCTCGGCGGGGCGCACGCCGTCGGGGGTGGCAAGCGGAAGCTGTTCGGCTTCGGCAAGGCCCCGAAGAAGACCCCGGCCGGCCCCCGCGGCGTCTACCTCGACGGCGGCTACGGCGTCGGCAAGACCCACCTGCTGGCCTCCCTGTGGCACGCGACCCCGGCCGAGCCCGCGCTCAAGGCGTTCGGCACCTTCGTGGAGCTGACGAACCTGGTCGGCGCGCTCGGCTTCCAGAAGACCGTGCAGACGCTCTCCGGACACCGGCTCCTGTGCATCGACGAGTTCGAGCTGGACGACCCGGGCGACACCGTCCTCGTCTCGACGCTGCTCGGCAAGCTGGTCGACGCGGGCGTCGCGCTTGCGGCCACCTCGAACACACTGCCGGGCAAGCTGGGCGAGGGCCGGTTCGCGTCGGCCGACTTCCTGCGCGAGATCCAGGGCCTGTCCGCGCACTTCCGCCCGCTGCGCATCGACGGCGAGGACTACCGCCACCGCGGGCTGCCCGAGGCCCCGGCGCCGTTCTCCGAGGAACAGGTCACGAAGGCGGCGTACGCCACGGACGGAGCGTCGCTCGACGACTTCCCGCACCTGCTCGACCACCTCGCACGGGTCCACCCCAGCCGGTACGGCGCCCTGACCGACGGGCTCAAGGCCGTCTGCCTCACCGATGTCCAGCCGATTCCGGACCAGTCGACGGCGCTGCGGCTCGTCGTGCTCGCCGACCGGCTCTACGACCGCGAAGTGCCGGTCCTCGCCTCCGGGATGCCCTTCGACCAGCTGTTCAGCGAGGAGATGCTGAACGGCGGCTACCGCAAGAAGTACTTCCGCGCGATATCCCGGCTCACGGCGCTGGCCCGGGACGCGAAGCGGCTCGTGGAGGGCTGAGCGGCTCGTCGAGGGCTGATTCGCGCCACGCACCCCTCCCGTTTCGGGCTCTCTTCACGACGAAACGTTGAGTTAACCCTGCAAACAACTCGCCGCGTTAACGTAGGTGTTGACGCTGACTGTTGACGCGGGTGAGCAGCCGGGAGGGGGCGCATGATCCGAGGTACGACGGCCCGGACCCTGTTCCTGGTACTCGCCGCCGTCCTGATGAGCCTGCAACTCTTCGCTCCCACCGAGGCGTTCGCGACCGCGCACAGGGGCGAGGTCGTCTCCTGCGGCGAGGCCGAGCACCCGCAGAAGGTGGCGCCACCGCTGGGTGCCCGTCAGCGGATCCGTGACGAGGACCTCGTACCCGAGGCACCCTCGCGCGCCCTGCTGGAGAGCGACCCCGCGGCCTCGTACCCGTCGGCCCCGCCCACCGTCTCGCACCACCCCACGTCGAGATCCTCAACCGCCCATTCCCCCGCGGTACTTCAGGTCTTCCGCTGCTGAGCCGAGCGCTTCCCCCCACGCTCCGTTCTAGTAAGCCGACGCGCCATCGAGGCGCGCCAGGAGGAACTGACACATGCAGCCCCTCATCGATCATGCCCGCGCGCACGGACAGCGCCCCGAGCAGTTCGCCGAACTGGCCCGGGGCCAGTCGCCGCAGGCCCTGTTCATCACCTGCTCGGACTCCCGGGTCGTCCCCGCACTGATCACCGGCGCCCGTCCCGGCGAGCTCTTCGAGCTGCGCACCGCGGGCAACATCGTCCCGCCGTACGTCCCCGGGCGGCCGACCGCCGAGGCCGCCACCGTCGAGTACGCGGTGGAGGTACTCGGGGTCTCCGAGATCGTGGTCTGCGGCCACTCGCACTGCGGCGCCGTCGGCGCGCTGGTGCGCGGCGAGGACCTGACCGCCGTACCCGCCGTACGCGACTGGCTCGCCCAGGCCGAGCCCCCGTCGGACGCGCCGGACGACGACCCGGCCGTCGCCGACGCGGTGCAGAACCACGTCCTCGCGCAGCTGCTCCGGCTCCGCGCATACCCCTGCGTGGAACGGGCCCTGACAGCCGGTCGGCTACGCCTGCACGGCTGGTACTACGAGGTGCACACCGGTGCCGTGCGGGAGCACAGGCCGGACACCGACCGCTTCGAGGCACTGTGAGCCGCGCGATGAAACTCCCTTCCCTGCGGCAGGACTTCGCCGCGTCGATCGTCGTGTTCCTGGTCGCTCTGCCGCTGTGCGTGGGTGTCGCCGTCGCCTCCGGGGTACCGGCCGAACTCGGCCTGGTCACCGGCATCGTGGGCGGTCTCGTCACCGGGCTGATGCGCGGCAGCAGTCTCCAAGTGTCGGGACCCGCCGCCGGGCTGACCGTGCTGGTCTTCGAGGCGGTACGGGAGTACGGGCTCGCCGTCCTCGGAGTCGTCGTACTCGCCACGGGTGCACTTCAACTCCTCATGGGCGCCCTGAAGTTGGGGCGCTACTTCCGGGCGATCTCGGTGGCCGTCGTCGAGGGCATGCTGGCCGGGATCGGGCTGGTGCTGATCGCGGGCCAGCTCTACTCGATGGCGGGCCTCAAGGCACCGGCGTCCGGACTCGACAAGCTCGCCGGGCTGCCGGAGGCGCTCGTCGACACGGCCCGCAGCACCGAGGCACTGGCCTCGGTCGGGCTCGGCGCGGGCACTGTCGCCGTGCTCGTCCTGTGGCGGCGGCTGCCGCGCCGGGTGCGTACGGTGCCGGGGGCGCTCGGCGCGGTCGCGCTGGCCACTCTCACCGTGTGGGCGTTCGGGCTGCCGGTGGCCAAGGTCGAGGTGCGGGGGCTGGTCGGCTCGATCCAGCTGCCCACCCTCGACGCCTTCGGTGAGCTGGCGAGCGTCGGCGTGCTCGGCACGGTCCTCGCGTTCACCCTGATCGCCTCCGCCGAGTCGCTGTTCAGCGCGGCGGCCGTGGACCGGCTGCACGACGGGCCGCGGACCGAGTACGACAAGGAGCTGATGGCGCAGGGCGCGGGCAACGCGGTCTGCGGGCTGCTCGGCGCACTGCCGATGACCGCCGTGATCGTACGCAGCGCGGCGAACGTCCAGGCGGGCGCGCGGACGAAGGCGTCCCGGGTGCTGCACGGCGTGTGGCTGCTGCTGTTCGCGGCGCTGCTGCCCGCCGCGCTCGGTGTCATTCCGCTACCCGCGCTCGCGGGCATCCTGGTGCACGCGGGGTGGAAGCTGATTCCGCTGCGCGAGATCGCGTCGCTGTGGCGTGAGCACCGGGGCGAGGCGCTGATCCTCGTCGTCACCGCCGTGTCCATCGTCGCCGTGAGCATGTTCGAGGGCGTGCTGATCGGGCTCGCGCTCGCGGTCGCCAAGACGGCGTGGGAGGCCTCGCATGTGCGCCTCGACGTCATAGACAAGGGGGCCGGGCCCGTCCAGGCGTATCTGTCGGGCAACGCGACCTTCCTGCGGCTGCCGAAGATCCTCGACAGCCTGGAGGCGCTGCCGCAGGACCGGCCCGTCGAGCTGGACCTCTCCGGCCTGCACCACCTGGACCACGCCTGCCGGACCGCGCTGGAGAACTGGTCGGCCCGGCACAGCGCGGCGGGAACCGCGCCGGTGAGGGTCACGTCGGGGTCCTGACCCCCAGGGGGCTGGGCTCGCCGCGCGGCGAGTCCAGCCTTGCGCGGGCCCAGCCCTGCGCGAGCCCAGCCCTGCGCGAGCCCAGCCCTGCGTCGTACCGTTGCACCTATCGTAAAGTTGTACATATTAGACATAGTGGGCGGCTCGGAAGGCGGTCGTCATGCTCCAGGAACTCGTCGTGGCGGGCGCGGCAGTCGGTTCGGCCGGCCTGGTCTACGTCGCAGCGGCGGCCCGGGTCGTCAAGCAGTACGAGCGAGGGGTGGTCTTCCGGCTCGGGCGGCTCGCGGGACACGTGCGCGCCCCGGGTTTCACCATGATCGTGCCTTTCGTGGACCGGATACGTAAGGTCAACATGCAGATCGTGACGCTGCCCATCCCTGCCCAGGAGGGCATCACACGGGACAACGTCACGGTGCGCGTGGACGCGGTCGTCTACTTCAAGGTGATCGACGCGGCAAACGCGATCGTCGCGGTCGAGGACTACCGCTTCGCGGTCTCGCAGATGGCGCAGACCTCGCTCCGCTCGATCATCGGCAAGAGCGACCTCGACGATCTCCTCTCCAACCGCGAGAAGCTCAACCAGGGCCTGGAGCTGATGATCGACAGCCCGGCGATCGGCTGGGGCGTACAGATCGACCGCGTCGAGATCAAGGACGTATCGCTGCCGGAGACGATGAAGCGGTCGATGGCGCGGCAGGCCGAGGCCGACCGCGAGCGGCGCGCCCGGATCATCAACGCGGACGCGGAACTGCAGGCCTCCAAGAAGCTCGCGGAGGCCGCCGGAGTGATGTCCGAGCAGCCCGCCGCACTCCAACTGCGGCTGCTGCAGACGGTGGTGGCGGTCGCGGCCGAGAAGAACTCGACGCTCGTGCTGCCCTTCCCGGTGGAGCTGCTGCGGTTCCTGGAGCGGGCACAGAGCGGGCAGGCGCCGCCCGCCGCCGAGCGGTCCGCGCCCCCGCGGCCCCATGAGCACGTCCAGCTCGACAAGCCCGATGAGCACGTCCAGCTGGACATGCCCGATGAGCCGGTCCCGCTCGATGAGCCTGTCCAGCTCCAAGAGCCCGGCCTGCTCGATGAGGCCGTCCAGGTCCAGGAGCCCGGCCGGCTCGATGAGCTCGATGAACTCAAGGGCGACGAGTGACACGTGCTACGCGCGTGGTTCCGGCGACCCCTGCCGCGTGATACACACAAGCGGGTCACAGTCCTGTCCGCCAACAGGAAGGTTGCCCCATGCCCGAAAACGGCCGCTCCATGACGCGCCGTCAGGCGATCGCCCACACAGCCGTGTTGAGCACCTCGATCGCCTTCGCCGGAAATCTCTCCGAACTCTTCGCGGGCACCGCCGCCGCGCAGGCCCTGGGCCACACCGGATACGGCCCCCTGGTCCCGGACCCGAACGGCCTCCTCGACCTGCCGGAAGGATTCCGCTACCGCGTCCTGTCCCGCGAGGGCGACCAACTCCGTTCCGGCGAGGGCCCGGTGCCCAGTAATCACGACGGCATGTCGGCCTTCGCGGGCGGACACGGCCGCGTCCACCTGGTCCGCAACCACGAGAACCGCGTCACCGCGAAGATCCCGGTCCCGACGGTCGAGGGCCTGACGTACGACCCGGCGGGCAAGGGCGGCTGTACGTCCTTGACGCTGGACCGGCTCGGGAACGTCCTCTCGGAGCGCGTCGCGATCGCCGGTACCGCCGTCAACTGCGCGGGCGGGCCCACGCCTTGGGGAACCTGGCTCACCTGCGAGGAGACCGAGGACAAGGCGGGCACCAACGGCTACACCAAGGACCACGGCTTCGTCTTCGAGGTCGACCCGGAGGACCCGCACCGCACCGGAGCGGTACCGCTCACGGCCATGGGCCGCTTCCAGCACGAGGCGATCGCCGTCGACCCGAAGCGCGGCATCGTCTACGAGACCGAGGACGCCTTCCTCAAGCCCTTCGGCCTCTTCTACCGCTTCCTGCCCAACAAGCCCGGGGGCGGGACCGGTTCACTGCGTGCGGGCGGCCGGCTCCAGGCGATGCGCGTCCCCGGCGTACCGGACCTGTCCTCCGTCCAGGAGACGGGCGCGACCTTCGACGGCATCGAGTGGGTCGACGTACCGGACCCGCTCGCCGCCCAAACCCCGGTCCGCCTCCAGGACTTCGGCCCGAAGGGCATCACGCACGCCCAGAAGCTGGAGGGCTGCTACTGGGGCGGGACGTACGTGTACTTCGTGTCGTCCTTCGCGCACAGTGCGGACGGCTCGGCCGCCGACCACTACGGCCAGATCTGGCGGTACGACCCGTCGGCGCGCCGCCTCACCCTTGTGATCGTCTTCGGCCCCGGCACCGACGTACAGCTCCCCGGCGAGTCCCCCGACAACATCTGCCTCGCCCCCAGCGGCGGCCTGATGGTCTGCGAGGACGGCAACGGCGCGCAGCACGTCTTCGGTGTGACGCGGCGCGGCGAGGTGTACGCGATGGCGCGCGGCGCCCAGAACATCGGGACGCCCGAGGCCCCCGAGTGGGGCGAGTTCGCGGGCGTCACCTTCTCGCCGGACGGCGGGACGATGTATGTGAACTGCTATACGCCGGGGACGACGTTCGCGGTGACGGGGCCCTGGCGCGGCTAGCGCTTGCGGCGCCGGGCCAGGAAGGGAGCGGCGGCGGTGACGAGCAGCGCCGCCAGCGGGGCGAGTCCACCCTCTCCACCGTCCAGGTCGACTTCCACCAGCCCGAACGCTTCGACCTGCACTACATCGGCGCCGACGGCGCGAAACACCGTCCGGTTATGGTCCACCGCAGCGTCATCGGCAGCCTGGAACGGGCTGTCGCCCACCTCATCGAGGTACACGGCGGGGCCTTCCCGGCCTGGCTCGCCCCCACCCAGCTGGTGGCCCTGCCGGTCTCCGACGCTGAGGTCGACCGGGCCGCGGACCTCGTACGCCGCTGCCGCGACCAGGGGCTCCGGGCCGAACTCGCCGCCCCGGACCAGGGCACCCTGGGCGCGCGCATCCGTGCCGCCCGCCTCGTCCCGTACCAGGCGGTGATCGGCCCCAGAGAAGCCGCCGCCGACCACATCAGTCTGCGCCTGCGCGACGGCCGCCGTCTGGACGCCCGGCCCGCGGCCGAGATCCTGCGCCGCATCGGGAAGCTGATCGAGGCCCACAGCACCCGCCTGCTCGACCATGGCGATCCAAGTAACGCGTAAGACCGGGGTGTTGCGGATCCCCCCACCACCCGCAACACCCCGGCCGGTCACTGCGCACTCGGTCAGAGCGCGGGAGTCTCGTTCACCGCCTGCGCCATCGGACCGGACGCCGAGGTGTCCGCGGTGAAGCTCGGAAGTCCGTCACGGACGACGGCCACGGCGCAGGCCGCGAAGCCCGCCAGCAGCAGCGCGTTGGCCACGGCGAAGGGGACGGAGCCGGCGTCCGCGGTCAGGACGTTGGCGGGCTCGTAGGCGATGAGTGCCACCGCCGCCCAGCGCGGGACGGCACGGCTGCGCCACAGGGCGATGCCGAGGCACACCATGGCCACAACGCCGCCGAGCAGCCCGAGGACCAGGAAGGGCACGAACTGCGCAGTGCCGGTGATGTTGTCCAGCAGCTCGCTCGCGGCCTTGCGGTCGACACCGACGGCCGCGTGCGTGGCGAAGTCGAGCGTGACGAGGAAGATCATGGCGCTGCCGGAGATCATGCCCAGCCACCCGGCGACCCCGGCCAGTTTCGGCGAGTGCCGCCAGGCGAGCAGCGCGGCGAGCACGGTGGCCGCGCCGAGGAGCACGATGAAGATGTCGGCGGTGAGCGCGCCACCGACGCTCCCCGAATGCGCGGCGAAGGCGTCGATCCTGGCCCCGGACGAGCTGCTGGTGTTGGGGGTCAGGGCGCTCGAGAGGACGGCGGCGATGCCGGTAGCCACCAGGCAGCCTGCGGCGAGGGTGCGAGCGATGGGTGATGTGGACACGGGGAACTCCCCTTCTTCCGTGGATCCTTGAGCGAACGGGCCCCTGCGACCGGGCCACAACGGCAGGGGAATCGTGCGGGCATCCGGGTCCCGCCGGCATGAGTGCGGGTTCCCGGTCGGGCCGGGATTTCCTCCCGGGTCCCGCGGGAACGGGTCGCGGGCACAATGTGAGGCGTGAACCGCCCAGCCGGCGACGGCTCTTCCGCAGCGGGGCGGCCGGCTCGTCGACGGATCGCGCACACCGTGGCGTTGTTGGCGGTGGCGCTGGCCGTACTCGGCGGGGTGCTGGCCGTCCTCAACCGCCACACCCCGACGCCGAACGGCGAGAGCGCCACCGGCTCGCACGCCTGGGGCCAGCTCCTCCTGACGCTGGCGTTCGCCGCGGCGGGCCGGCTGCTGGCCTCCCGGCGCCCCGACGTGATCTTCGGCTGGCTGGCGCTCGCCGCCGCGATCGGCCACGGGCTGGCGGTCGCGGGCCTCGGCTGGCTGGTGTTCACCGTCGGCGCCGGCCACCATCTGCCGGGGGCGACGGCCGCGGCCGTCGCCGCCCTGTGGGGGGAGCCGCTGGAGAACCCCGTGATGGTCGTAGTGTGGGCCACGTTCCCGTACGGCAGACTGCCGCGCGGACGGACCAGGTGGCTGGCCCTCGCCAGCATCGCGATGTGCGCGGGCGGCTGGCTCTACGGGCTGCTGTCCCCCTTCGATGCGGGGGACATCACGGCCCCCTACCGGCACCTGCGCAACCCGCTGGACTTCGGTCTGCTGCCCAGCTGGCAGCCGGTCGCGCTGTTCGCCGGCGGGATGCTCCTCGGCTCGGTCGTGATGGTCGTCCGCTGGCTGCGCGCCCGAGGCGAGGAGCGGCAGGTACTGCGCTGGCTGGCGGTGACGAACGTCGTCGGGATCCTGGTGACGCCGTTCGTGGTCGCCCTGCCCGCCGGTGAGCTGATCGCCACCGTGGGCATGCTGATCGAGCTCGTCGTCGTCGCCGCGGTCGTGCTCGCCCACCAGGTCTACGACATCGACGTCGTCCTCAATCGCACCCTCGTGTACACCCTCCTCACGGCCTTCGTCGCCGGGGTCTACGCGGCCGGTGTCGGCGTCCTGGCGCTGCTGGGCGCCTCGGTCGGCGGGCCGTGGACAGCCGTCGCCGCGCTCGGCGCCGCATTCGCGCTCACTCCGGCCCGAGGGCGCGTGCAGCGGATCGTCAACCGCTTCCTGTACGGCGAGCGCGACGAGCCGTACACCGTGATCGGCCGTATCGCCTCCCGGCTTGAAGCGGCCGGGAGCATCCAGCAACTGCTGCCGAGTCTGCTCGAGTCGGTCGCCGCGACGCTGCAACTGCCGTGGTCCGCCGTGGAGATGCGCATCGAGGACGGCACGATCCGGCGCATCGCCCACGGTGCCCCCGCGCCCGACGGGGCCGGCGCCCGCTTCCCGCTGGTCCACCAGGGCGTCGCCATCGGCGAGTTGGTGGCCGGGCTGCGCGCCGGGCAGCACAGCCTCGACCCCCGGGAGGCGCGGCTGATGGAGGACATCGCCCGGCAGATCGCCGTGGCCGCCAGCAACGTACTGCTCACCGAGGCGCTGATGCTCTCCCGGGAGCGGATCGTCGCCGCCGCGGAGGAGGAACGGCGGCGGCTGCGCCGCGACCTGCACGACGGCCTCGGTCCGGTGCTCACCGCGGCCGCGAACAAGGTCGACGCCGCCCGCAACCTCGCCGAACGGGACCTGCCACGCGCCGACGGCCTCCTCGGTGACGTCCGCGGCGACCTGACCGCCGCGCTCGCCGACCTGCGCCGCCTGGTCTACGCACTGCGGCCGCCGATCCTCGACGAGCTGGGGCTGCTGGCCGCGCTGCGCGAGCAGTTGCGGCAGTGCGCGGTCCCCGTTTCCCTCGCCGCGCCCGCCTCGCTGCCGGCGCTCCCCCCGGCCGTGGAAATCGCCGCGTACCGCATCGTCAGCGAGGCCCTCACCAACGTCACCCGGCACGCGGGCGCCGCCCACTGCTCGGTGACGATCGCCTGCGACGGCCGGCTGGCCATCGACATACGCGACGACGGCGCGAGCGGCGCCGCCTGGTCTCCCGGGATCGGCCTGGCCTCGATGCGGGAGCGGGCCACCGCGCTCGGCGGCAGCTGGCTAGCGGGCCCCACACCCGACGGCGGCCGGGTCGCTGTCGAGCTGCCCCTCGCGCTGGCCGGCGGGCCTCCCCCTCAGGACCTGCCCGGGAGCCCGGACCCGGCCTTCACCAGGAGCGACCGATGAGCGAGCCCGATCGACCCGTGCGGGTGGTCATCGTCGACGACCACCGGATCGTGCTGGACGGGTTGGCCGTCCTCATCGACTCGGTGGAGGGCATCGACGTCGTCGGCGAGGCCACTTCGGGCGAGGAGGCCGTCGCGCTCGTCGGCACGCTGCTGCCGGACGTGGTGCTCATGGACGTCGAGATGCCCGGCATCGGCGGTGTGGAGGCCACGCGCCGGATCAGCGCCGCGCACCCGGGCGTCGCCGTGGTGATGCTGACGATGTACGGCGAGGACGAGTTCGTCTTCTCCGCCCTGCGCGCCGGCGCCCACGGCTATCTCCTCAAAGGCGCCCAGCAAGAGGACGTGGTGCGCACCGTCGCCGCCGTCGCGCGCGGCGACGCGGTCTTCGGGCCCGACGTCGCCCGCCGTGTGCTGGGCACCCTCAGCGCCCCTCAGCCGGCCGCGGTCCCCTTCCCCCAGCTCACCGAGCGGGAACGGGAGGTCCTCGCCCTGCTGGCCAACGGCTGGGCCAACAGCCGGATCGCCCGCCACCTGACCCTCACCCCGAAGACGGTCGCCAACCACGTCTCGAACATCCTCACCAAGCTCCAGACCCCGGACCGCACCGCCGCCATGCTGCGCGCCCGCCGGGCGGGCCTCGGGGAGCCGTGAGGCCCGCTGCGATCGGATACGGCGTGTACGGTCCGTCAGCGTACATATGACTGGCGACTGGGAGCCGGACCCGTCCGACAGCTTGAAGACGTTCGGCGCGTTTGTGCAGGGGCTGCGGGAGCATGCGGGGTTCAGCCGGGAGGAGTTCGCGTCGTTGGTGGGGTTCTCGGCGCATACGGTGGCGTCGATCGAGCTGGGGCGCCGGATGCCGGACGTCGACTTCATCGACCGGGCGGAGGTGGCATTGGGGAATACGGGGGCTTTACGGCGGGCCGCCAATCATGAGGACGGACTACGAGCGCCACGCCTGCCTCGCCGGGCCCCTCCAACTGCTGGAAACAGCGGACGGACAGCGATTCGCGTACTCCGAAGGCCAGCAGAACGGCCGGTTGATCGCCGACGTGAAAGAGGTCGTCATCCTTGGCCAGCGGTATGCAACACTGCGCTCGCAGGCCCTCACTCCTGCAGACTCCGCGGGCCTGTTGGAGCGAATCCGAGGAGCACTATGAGCACCCCTGAACTGGCCTGGTTCAAGACCAGCTACAGCAGCCCGCAAGGAGACAGCTGCATCGAAGTCGCCCTCACCTGGGACAAGTTGCTCCCCTCCACCATCCACATCCGCGACTCCAAGGACACCGAAGGCCCCCAACTCACCCTCTCCCCCGACGCCTGGTCGGCCTTCGTCACCTTCACGGCCGCATGACAGGGGCGATCGACTACGCAACGCCCGGACCGTTCACGGGACTTGGCACTGTCAGCCCAGCGGTGCTGGAGTGCGTCCCGTACGACCCCGTCGAGATCTGCCGCCTGATACCCGGCCTGATCCTGCACCCCCTCGACGCCAAGGAGCTGGACGTGCCGGACGCCCGGTACGCCGAGAACGAGATACGGCCGGTCGCCGATCTGCTCCCCCCGCTCCTCGCTCTGGACGCGGCACCGCTGGACGTCGCCCGGCCCCCGCGCCGCAAGGCGATCGGCACGTGTCGGCACTTCGCCGTGATGGCGTGCGCGTTCCTGCGGTATCGCGGGTTCGCGGCTCGTGCGCGCTGCGGTTTCGGTACGTACTTCCGGCCGGGGCATGGACTCGATCACTGGATCACCGAGTACTGGCACGAGGGCGACGCCCGTTGGGTGCGGGTGGACACCGAGCACGTGCAGAAGTCGCTGGTGGCGGACCCGGCGGAGCTACGTGAGGGCGAGTTCCTCACCGGCGGTGAGGCGTGGGCCGCGTTCCGGGAGGGCCGTATCGACGCCGAGGCCTTCGGCGTGTACGGGACCGAGAACTGGGGCCCGGCCGAAATCCGCGGCAACGCGATCAGGGACCTGGCCTCGCTGAACAAGGTCGAGCCGCTCCCCTGGGACGAGTGGGGCCGTATGGACGCGTCGTACAAGGGCGAGACGGGCCCGGACTACGACGAACTCCTCGACACGATCGCCACCACATGCGCCGCCGACGACCCCGCGGCGATCGCGGCCCTCTACGCGAACGACGAACTCCGCGTGCCCGCCGAACTCGTCCGCTGACCTGACTCTCGACCTGACTCGCGACCTGGCTGGACAGGCTAGGCGGGTGACTTCGGTGCCGTAATCACCCGGCACATGCCCACATAAGGCAAATAGTCTGATTTACCCGGATATCTTCATCCGGTGATCATTCCTGTACGACGAATCGCCGCAGCCTGCGCCCTGGGCGCAGCGCTCGCCGCCTGCGGGGCCCCCGACACCCCGCACGCCGCCCGCCAAGGGCACCACGCGCCTGCCAGCGCCACGTCGGCGCGGCCCCCCATGCTCGCCCCGGGCCCCGCCGGACTGACCCCCGTCTTCACGAACGGCCCGCGCACGCGGGACAAGACCGTCGCGCTGACCTTCGACGCGGACATGACCGCGGATCAGGGGGCACGGGCGGCGGCCGGGGAGCACTTCGACAATCCGCAGCTGATCGCGACGCTGCGGGGGCTGAAGGTCCCGGCGACCGTGTTCATGACCGGGCGGTGGGCCGACGAGTACCCGCAGGAGGCCCGGGACATCGACCGGGATCCCCTCTTCGAGATCGCCAACCACTCGTACAGCCACTACGCCTTCACGGACGACTGCTACGGGCTGCCGACCGTGTCCGAGGGCGGCATGCGGTCGGATGTGGAGCGGGCGTTCACCGCTTTCAAGAAGGCGGGGGTGCGGGACGCGATGCCGTACTTCCGTTTCCCCGGCGGGTGTTATGACCAGCGGGTGCTGCGGACGCTGAGCGCGGTCGGGGTGACCGCGGTGCAGTGGGACGTGGTGAGCGGGGACGCGTTCGCGACGGATGCCGACGCCGTGGCCCGGCAGGTCCTCGACGGTGTGCGGCCCGGGTCCGTCGTCGTCATGCACTGCACGCGCAGTGCGGCTCCGGCGACCGAGGAGGCGGTGCGGACGATCGTTCCCAAGCTGCGGAAGCAGGGCTACCGCTTCGTGAAGGTGTCCGAGCTGATCGGGGAGACGGTCGGCGGCCGTCGGTAGGCACGCTCCGGTCCCGCTCCGGTCCCGGCCTACGCTGGAACCATGAGCGACGACTGCTGCGGCACCCGTGCGAACCCGGCCCCCACCGTGGAGGGGCCGCCGTTCGCCGAGTGCGTGCTGTGCCGGAAGCCGACGGAGTACCCGGAGTCGTACAAGGGGATCACGCTGTGCCCCGTCTGCGAGTGGCAGGAGGCACAGCGCACCGCCTGCTCAGGCTGACCGGCGTGCGGTGAGCGCGCAGGCGCCGGGGGTCAGGGTGAGGTCGACGCCGCGCAGGACCCAGGGGCCACGGATCCCGTAGCGGCGGCCGACGCCGTCCAGCCGTAGCGGCAGATCATCTCGCATGGGGGGCATCCTCTCCCGGGCGTACGGGTGCGCACCGAAGAGCCGATCTTCCGCCTGGCAGACTGGAGGGCGTGAGCAGCGACCCGACCCCCGCAGGCGACAGCCCCTTCCGTTCCGAGCGCACCGACCGCGACGAGGCACCGCAGTTCGTGCTGCCCCTGGTCGTGCGCATCGAGAAGGCCGCTCCCCCGGCGCGCACCGACGCGCTGGAGACCGCGGCGCGCGCCGTGCTGACCATCCTCGGCGACGAGCGGTCACTCGGGGACGGGGAATGGGCGCAGGCGATGCGGGACTGGCAGGACGCCCGGATCCGCAAGGTCGTACGGCGGGCTCGCGGCGCCGAGTGGCGGCGGGCCGAGGCGCTGCCCGGCATCACGGTGACCGGGAAGTCCGCAGAGGTGCGCGTCTTCCCGCCGGTCCCGCTGGACGGCTGGCCCAAGGATCTGGCCAAGCTCCAGGTCTCCGGCACGGACCTCGACGACCCGGAGCCGCCGGTGGACGCCGACCCGACGGCACCCGTGCTGTGGCTCAACCCCGACCTCGACATGTCGGCGGGCAAGACGATGGCGCAGGCGGGCCACGGCGCCCAACTGGCCTGGTGGGAGCTGTCCGACGAGGAGCGCGCGGCCTGGCGCGACGCGGGCTTCCCGCTCGCCGTCCGGACCGCGAACCCGGCGCACTGGCCCGAACTCACCACCTCCGGGCTCCCGTTGGTCCGCGACGCGGGCTTCACAGAGATCGCCCCGGGGTCGTGCACGGTGGTCGCGGACCACCCCGCACTGCACCGCTGACGCTGCCTGAGCCGCTCCTCAAGCAGCCGACACTCTCTGAGCCCGCTCCTCAAGCAGCCGACACCCCCTGAGCCCGCTCCTCAAGCAGCCGACGCTCCCCCGATCCGCTCCTCAATCCGCCGGGACGAAGTGGCCGATCAGGAGGGCCAGGCGACGGTCGTGGGCCTCGGGGAGCAGGCGGCCGCTGCGCATGAGGGTGACGAGGCCGTGCAGGCCTGCCCAGAAGGTTTCCGTGAGGATGTCCGGGTCGTCGTCCCCGGCGAGCGGCTGGATGACCCGGTGCAGCTCACCGAAGGCGTCCCTCAGGGCGGCCGGCACTTCGAGGGTCGCGAACGGCAGGTCCACGGCCTTCGTGAACATCACGTCGTACAGCGCGGGACGCCGCTCACCGAACTCCGCGTAGGCCGAGCCGACGGCGGCGAGGGCCGCGCGCGGGTCGGACGCCGACGTACGGGCCGCGCGTAGTTCGTCCGCGAGCTCGGCGAAGCCCTGCACGGCGACGGCGGCCATGATGGCGTCCTTGCCCTTGAAGTGGCTGTAGAGCACGGGCTGGCTGTACTCGATCTCGGCGGCCAGTCTGCGTGTGGTCACCGCATCCCAGCCCTCGGTCTCGGCCAGCTCCCGGGCGGCCGTGACGATCAGCCGCTCGCGCTCCGCTCGTTCGCGCTCTCGGCGCGTCTGGATCGACATGACCATAATCCTAGCACTGCTAGAACTGTTGCCGTCGCTATGCTAGCTTCGCTCTCAGACCTAGCAGCGCTAGCAAGGAGATCCGACGTGCTTACTCCCACCGCTTACGGCCTTGCCATCGTGCTCGACCTCCTCGTCCTGTTCATCGGGGTGCGCTTCCTGTTCCAGCCGATACCCGCCGCGACCGGTTACGGCGTTCCCGCCCGGCCGCACGGCGACGCCGCCTACCTCGCCATCAAGGGCCTGCGCGACGCCACCTTCGGCGTCATGGGCCTGGTCCTGCTCGCCTTCAGCGGCGCCACCGCCGAGGCGTGGTTCATGCTGATCGTGGCCCTCGCCCCGCTCGGCGACACGTTGATCGTGCTGCGCCATGGCGGCACCAAGGCCGTCGCCTTCGGAATTCACTTCGCCACCGCCGTAGTTGTGCTCATCAGCGCCGGTCTACTCTGCGCAGCCTGACGCCGAATGCACCGACCGCACCGACAGGAGTCATGAGATGTCGCTCATCGTGCCGGACTTCGACGAGTCCGTGATCGTCCGCTCCGCGGACGCCGAAGTGATCGGCCAGGCCCCTACCACCATCCAGCTGCTGGCCGACAGCAGCGCGGCCGGCGGCGCGCTGTCCACGGTGCGGGCCACGCTCAAAGCCGGTGCCGACGGCGCCAGGCCGCACCATCACGCGGGCTCCGCCGAGCTGTTCTACATGCTCGGCGGCACCGCCCAGGTCCTCTCCGGCGAGCAGGTCGTCACCCTCGAGCGCGGCGACCTGGTCGTCGTACCCCCCGGCCTCCCCCACGCCTTCGCGGCCGCGCCGGGGCACGACGCCGACATCCTCATCGTCATCACACCCGGCGTCGAACGCTTCGAGTACTTCCGCCACTTGGAGCGCATCGCCTACGGCAAGGTGCCCCCGGAGAGCCTGCTGGAGGTGCAGGAGCTGTACGACACCTACTTCCGGCAGAGCCCGGTGTGGGACGAACGGCACTGAGCGCCGCGGGCCGTCGCGGCTAGGCTTGCGGCACGTTCACGATGTGTGGGGAGGGTCGGGATGGCCGGGACCCGGCTGGACGGCAGGGTCGAGCGCGGTAACCGTACGCGGCAGCTGGTGCTCCGCCGCACCGTCGACATCGCCTCGGTCGAAGGACTCGAGGCGCTGTCCGTCGGGCGCCTCGCCACCGAGCTCCGGCTCAGCAAGAGCGGGGTCTTCGCGCTCTTCGGCTCCAAGCAGGAGCTGCAGCTGGCGACCGTGCGGGAGGCGGCGCGCATCTACCTCGAGCAGGTGATCCGGCCCGCGGCCCAGACCCCGGCCGGGCTCACCCGGGTCCGACAGCTGTGCGAACTCTGGCTGGACTACTCCCAGGGCCGCGTCTTCCCCGGGGGCTGCTTCTTCTACGAGGTCATCGCCGAGTTCGACGCCCGGTCCGGCCCCGTGCACGACGCGGTCGTACGCGCGCAGCGGGACTGGGCGGACCATGTGGAGCGCACGATCGCGGAGGCCCGCGACCTCGGCGACCTCCGTCCCGACATGGACGTCCCCCAACTCGCCTTCGAACTCATCGCGTTGATGGAGACGGCCAACGCCGTCTCCGTCCTGCACGACGAGACGGTCGCCTACCGCAGGGCTCGCGTCGCCATCGCCTCCCGGCTGCGGGCGGCGGCGACGGATCCGTCCCGGGTGCCTGAAGTCCCTTGATCCATACGGTAATTGCACCTTTCCCCGGTTTCGCCAAACAAATAGCACGACCGTTCGCTTAGTTTTAAGCTCGGGGTTATGAGCCGCCCAACGATCCTTCGCTCCCGCTGGCAGCCCGGCCCCCACGAGGGCTCCGGAACCGGGCCGGTAATGGTGAGCCTCACCGACTTCACCGTCGACACCTTCCGGCAGTCGTGGTCCGTCGCCCTCGCGGGGCTGCGGCTGCGCGGCACCTGGCCCGACACTCCCGGCGCGATCGGCATGTGGTTGTGGGCCGATCCGCTGAGGCGGCGCTCGGTCTCGGTCTGGACCGACGCGGCGGGGCTCAGGGAGTTCGTCGGCCGCCCCGATCACGTACGGATCGTGCGCGCGTACCGCGGCCGGGGAGTGCTGCGGTCGGCGGGGTGGGAGACCGAGCGGTTCGACGCGGCGGAGACATGGGCGTACGCGCGTCGTCTGATCAAGAACGCCACCGTCGACAACAGTGTCTGATCAAGCCAGGAGGACACCGCACATGACAACGACCGGACCGGACATCGTCGAGCTCGACCGGATCGCCGTGCACGAGTCGCTCAGGGTCGTGGGGCTGACGGAGGAGACGGACTGGGAGCGGGACACGCCCTGCGCGGGGTGGACGGTGCGGCGGCTGGTGGCCCACATGGCCGCGCAGCACCATGGGTTCGCGGCGGCCGCGCGCGGGGCGGGGAGCGCGGCGGCGTACTGGCGGGAGCCGGAGGACATGAGCGAGCCGGGGCGGACGTATCGGGGAGCGGCGACGACGGTGCTGGCCGCCTTCGCCGAACCCGGCGTCATGGAGCGGGAGTTCGTGCTGCCGGAGCTCGGGGGCGGGTTCCCCGGACGGCAGGCCGTCGCTTTCCACTTCATCGACTACGTGGTGCACGCGTGGGACGTGGCCGCCGCGCTCGGCGTCGGGCTCGACCTGCCGGACCATGTCCGCGAGGCGGCGCTGGCCGTCGCCCGCCGCGTGCCGACGGATCCGGCCGGGCGCGGGCCAGGGTTCGCGTTCGCGCCGACGCTCGACGTACCGGCCGGGTCGGACCCCTTGGACGAGGCCCTGCGGCTGCTGGGGCGCGCACCGGAGAAGTGGCCGCTGTCGAGCTGACCCGCACCGGACGAGCCGGAGTCGCGTGACTGATCGCGGACGGGGTTGAACATCACTGCTGTCCCCTACGTACCTGGTGGCACTGGCCAAGTACAGGTTTCCAACGACCAGTTGGTTTCCCCCGGGAGGCTCTTTTGCGGCGTATCAACGGTACGGCCCTTGTCATCGCGGCACTCGTCGCCACCGTCGGCGCGCTCGCGTTCCCTGTGTGGTCGTATGCCGACCGTTCGGGCACGGGCGCGGCGAATCTGGCGGCCGGGACGGTGAACACACGCTGGGGGCCGCTGTCCGCCGCCGACCGTGACTTCGTCGTCCGGGTGCGGCTCGCCGGACTGTGGGAGATCCCCGCCGGACAGCAGGCGATCGAGCGCGCGCCCACGAAGGCGATCAAGGAGGCGGGTGACCATCTGATCGTCGGGCACACCGACCTCGACAAGCGGGTGCGCGTCGTCGCGGCCGACCTCGGCATCGAGCTGCCGAACCAGCCGAACGCGCAGCAGCAGGGCTGGTTGCAGGAGCTGTCCGCGGCGCAGGGCAAGGACTACGACATCAAGTTCGCGAATCTGCTGCGCTCCGCGCACGGCAAGATCTTCGCGGTGCTCGGTTCGATCCGGAACAGCACGCGCAACTCGCTGGTACGGCAGCTCGCCACCGACGCCAACCAGACGGTCCTCGACCACATCACGATGCTCGAAGCCACCGGTGACGTGGACTTCGACGCCATCGCGAACGCCGCGGCGGCCACGACGACGGCCAGTCCGACCGGGCCCGCGGCGCCGGCCCCAGGCGTGCCGCCCGCGTCGGCTCCGCCCGCACAGGCGAGCGGTGACGTCAACGTCACGTCGAGTCCGTCGCCGCTGCCGCCCGGGGAGGTCAACACCAGCCGACCCGACCCGACGGGCGACGACGCCGGTGGTCAAGTGGGGTGACCGAGACGGACGGGCCATGGGGGTCCGAACCTCAAATGTTGCTCTGAACGTCCCCTCCGCCGGGTTCGGCCCCGGGTTCCGGGGCCATGACTCCGTCACGCCGGAACACAGCACGAAGGAGGGGACATGAGGCAGCTGGGTACGGGAATCGGGTGGCGGCCGGAGATCGCCGAGGCCGTGGAGCGCATGCCCGGCATCGACTGGGTCGAGGCCGTGGCGGAGAACCTGTGCCCCGGCCATCTCCCCGAGTCGCTGCTGCGGCTGCGCGAGCGCGGTGTCACGGTGGTGCCGCACGGGGTGTCGCTCGGCCTCGGCGGCGCGGACCGGCCCGACGCGGACCGGCTCGGCGCACTCGCCGAGCGCGCCGAGGCGCTGGGCTCGCCGCTCGTCACCGAGCACATCGCGTTCGTACGAGCTGGCGGGCCCCTCACCGCGTCGCCCCTGCTGGAGGCCGGGCACCTGCTGCCGGTCCCCCGCACCCGGGACGCGCTCGACGTCCTGTGCGCGAACATCCGTATCACGCAGGACGCCCTCCCCGTCCCCCTCGCGGTGGAGAACATCGCCGCGCTGATCTCCTGGCCCGGCGAGGAGATGACCGAGGGGCAGTTCCTGTACGACCTGGTCGACCGCACCGGCGTACGCCTCCTCATCGACGTCGCCAACCTCCACACGAACCACGTCAACCGCGGCGAGGACCCCGCCAAGGCCCTCGGCGAACTCCCCGTCGAAGCCATCGCCTACGTCCACGTCGCCGGCGGCTTCGAACGGGACGGCGTCTGGCACGACAGCCACGCCCACCCCGTCCCGCAGCCGGTCCTGGACATCCTGGCGGACCTCGCCTCCCGCGTGACCCCTCCGGGGGTCCTCCTGGAGCGGGACGAGAACTTCCCCGAGCCGGGGGAGCTGGAGCGGGAGCTGGAGGCGATTCGGAGCACGCTGGACAAGGCGCGGGGCGGCGCCGCCGTAGCGGGCGCGGGTGCGGCGCCCGCGTCGTCCGGCGAAGCCGGAGCCACCACCGACGCCGGATGCGCCACCGATACCGGAGCCACCACCGAGACAGGAGCCGCCCCCGAACCCGGATCCGCCCCCGACGCCGGAGCCACCATCGACGCCGCCCGGCAGCGCCTCGCTCTCGCGCAGGCCGCGCTGCTCTCCGCGCTCGTCGCGGGAACCCCCGTGCCCGAAGGGTTCGACCGGGTGCGGCTCGGGGTGCAGGCGCGGGCGCTCGCGGCCAAGCGGGCGGATGTCGTCGCGAAGGTGGCGGCGGAGCTGCCGGAGATCCTGGCGGAGGCGTACCGGCCGGCGTTTCTCGCCTACGCGCAGGGCCACCCGATGACCGGCGGGTACCGGCGCGACGCCCTTGACTTCGCCGCGCATCTGCTCCTGGCGGGGCACCCCGAGGACGCGGAGACGCGGCGGCGGCTGCGCGACTGGTGGCTGGCGCGCTCGGGCCCGGCCCCGCTGTCGCCGCGCCCCACGGCCCGCCTGGCCCGGGCCACCCGCCGGGTCCTGCTGCGCCGCTGAGTACGCGCGCGGCGACAGGGCACCGCCGCGGAGTGTGCCGGGTTTAACACCGCTCCCTGTGAGCATCATGTGCGCGCCTGGTTCGCAGGGGTTTGACGCGGTCTGGCGTACACCCGAAATACCCCATCCGGCGCGTTCCACCCATGCTCCAACCCTTCCTCCTCGTACGGCAGTTGGCGTAGCGCCCGCAGTAATATGCCAACCCGCACCCGAAGCGCACTAGCGTGCGGTGCCGCAACAGGAGGCACCATGCGATCCATCAACCGCACCGGATTGGTCAGTGGGACAGGGCTCATCATCGCGGGCCTCACGGCGACGCTCGTCGCACTGGTCTTCCCGATCTGGTCGTACGCGGACCGCTCCGGCACCGGCCTGGACGCCCTGAACGCCCAGACCGTGTCGACACAGTTCGGACCGCTGTCGGCGCTGGACCGGGAGTTCATCACCAAGGTCCGGCTGGCCGGGCTGTGGGAGCTGCCCGCGGGCCAGCAGGCCCAGGAGCGCGGCACCACCCAGGCGGTACGGACGGCCGGCGAGCACCTCATAGAGGGCCACACCTTCCTGGACGCCCGCGTCCGCAACGTCGCCGCGCGGCTGGGCCTCGAACTGCCCAACCAGCCCAACCCGCAGCAGCGCCAGTGGCTGGCCACGCTCGACGCGGCGCACGGCGTCGACTACGATCGGAAGTTCGCGAACATCCTGCGCAAGGCCCACGGCAAGGTCTTCTCCGTCGTCGCCCAGGTCCGCGCCAACACCCGCAACTCCCTCGTCCGCGACCTCGCCGACGACGCGAACACCACCGTGCTCGACCACATCAAGGTCCTGGAAGCCACCGGATACGTCGACTTCGACGCCCTCGCCCAGGACGCGGCCACCGCGAGCCCACCGCCGCTCACCAACTCCCCGGCCCCGCCCGGCCCGACTCCCTCCCCGAGCTCGCCGATCCCGGTGACGCCGTCGCCGGGCTACCCGCTCCCGCCGGCCGCCTCGCGCGCCAACCCCTCCTCAACTCCCTAGCCCCACGGGCGAAAAGCGGAACGTCACATACCGGCAACGCTCCGTCCATATCGTGAACAAGGCATGGCGCCCGCCCGACGTCATCGCATAGAAAATTGCCATGTTCTGGGTCCTTCTCCTACTCCTGGCCTGGGCCGCGACCGGCACCTCCTGCACGCGGTTGTGCCTGGCCGCAGTACGCGCGGCGACCGTCGACGCGAACGTGGCCCGCGGACACGACCTCACGCTGTACGAGGCGGCGTTCCTGTCCGGCGGACCGGCCCGGGTCGCCGATCTGACCCTGGTGTCGATGGCCCGGCAGCGCCGCCTGCTGCTCGCGCACACCGGCTGGGCGACCGTCGTGGACCCGCGCGGGCGCGACGAGATGGAGCGCTCTGTCATAGGAGCCATCGGTCCGGAGGGCCAGTCGCGGATAGCGCCCGTGCGGGCGACCACGGCCGCCGCGGACTCGGTACGCCGTCTCGCCGACCGCCTGGTCGCCGCGGGCCTCGCCGTGCCCGACGGCGCCCGCACCACCGTCGCGGGCGCGGTCCGGCAGGTCCAGGCCGCCTCGGTGGCCGTCCTCGGACTGGGCGCCACCGCGCTGCTGATGCCCGCTCAGCCCACGGGGAGCGACGTGCCGGTCGCCATCTGGTTCGCGCTCCCGCTCATCCTCACGGTGAGCTGCCTCGCCATCGCCCGGATCGAGGTGCACCCCTACACGCGCTGGGCCTCCCCGGCCGGACAGCAGCTGCTCGGGACCCTCACCCGGCGCACCGACGGCACGGGCGACGACCGTACGTACCTCACCTCGATCGCCGTACGCGGCGTCCGCGCGATCGGCGAGCCGGACTTGCGGGCAGCCCTGACACACCGCGACCGCAACCCCGAGCGCAGGGGCTGAGCGTAGGGCTGAGGGGCGCCCCAGGGGGCGCATCGGGGTCATTGGAGCCGACACCGGCGGCCGGTGCTTTACTTCGTCAATCCCCGAACGAAACATCCCTTTTGTCGCTGCCGTGCGCTGAAGGGATTCGCGATGAGAGCTGCCGTCCTCTACGGAACCGCAGGGTCCTTGATCCTGACCGCCCTCGTCGCCGCCCCGGCGGGCGGCCAGCCGGCCTGGCCGGACTCGGCGGACTCCGCCCAGACACGCGGCACCGCCGTCGCCGCCGGGCGCGCCGCGGCCCTGGGCATCCGTTTCGGGAAGTGCCCCAAGGAACAGGAGCTCCCGGGCAACGTCCAGTGCGGCACGGTCACGGTGCCCCTCGACTACGCCCACCCCGACGGCAAGCAGATCAAACTGACCGTCAGCCGTGTGAAGGCCACCGGCAAGGACGCCAGGAACTCGAAGCGGAAGGTCCCCCGCCAGGGCGCCCTCGTCTACAACCCCGGTGGCCCCGGCGGCTCCGGCATGTTCTTCCCGCTCATCGGCTTCGTCCCCGAGTGGAAGCGCATCGCGGCGGCGTACGACCTCGTCGGCTACGCCCCGCGCGGGGTCGACCGCTCGGCCCCGCTGTCCTGCCAGGACCCGAAGCACTTCGTGAAGGCGCCCTCGCTGTCGCCGACGTACCCCTCGGAGTCGTACAAGAAGGAGCGCATCGCGGAAGCGCAGGCGTACGCGCGCGGCTGCCTCGAACGCTCCGGCAAGGCCATCCAGCATTACACCTCGCTCAACAACGCCCGTGACCTCGACGTGCTGCGCGCCGGGCTCGGCGAGCGGAAGCTGACCTTCATGGGTGCCTCGTACGGCACCTACTTCGGTGCCCTCTACGCGACCCTCTTCCCCTCCCACGTACGCCGGATGGTCTTCGACTCGGCGGTGAACCCCGACCCGGACCAGATCTGGTACGAGAACAACCTCGACCAGTCGGCCGCGTTCCAGAACCGCTGGGCGGACTTCCGCGCGTGGATCGCCAAGCACGACAAGGTGTACGGGCTCGGTGACACGCCCGAAGAGGTGCTGCACAGCTACGAGAAGGTGCGGGCGCAGCTCGCCGCCTCGCCCGCGGGCGGCAAGGTGGGGCCCCGACAGCTGCAGGGCTCCATCCTGCAGGCCGGGTACTACGACGACTACTGGCCGGCGCGCGCCCAGGCGCTCTCGGCCTATCTGAAGGGCGACCCGAAGCCGCTGATCCAGCAGGCCGAGCCGCACCCGGAGGCGGCCGTCGAGGAGGAGAACGGCAACGCGGTCTACACGGCCGTCGAGTGCAACGACGCTCCCTGGCCCACCGACTGGCGCACCTGGGACCGCGACAACACGCGTCTCGCGCGCACGGCGCCGTTCGAGACCTGGGACAACGCGTGGATGAACCTGCCGTGCGCGTACTGGCCGGTGCCGCGGCAGCGGCCTCTCGACGTGCGGACGGTTCCCGGGGCGCTGCCGCCGACCCTGATCCTGGCGGCCGAGCGCGACGCGGCGACGCCGTACGAGGGCGCCGTGGAACTGCAACAGCGGCTGTTCGACTCGGTCCTGGTGACCGAGAACGGCGCCGGGACGCACGGGATCGGGGGCGGGCCCAACCAGTGCGTCAACGGCTACCTGGACGCGTATCTGCTGGAGGGCAGGCTCCCGGTGCGGAGCGCGGCGTGCGCGCCGCACGCGGAGCCGAAGCCGCTGTCGCCGGGCGATCGTGCGAAGACCTCGCAGGACTCGAAGGACTCGAAGGCTTCAAGGGACTCGAAGGACCTCAGGGCCTCGAAGCACTCCGAGCACTCGAAGACCGTCCGGCAGGCGCCCTGATCAGGCGAGGCCCGCGACCAGCTCGGCGATGTCCTTGCGGCGGCCCGTATAGAACGGGACCTCTTCACGGACGTGCATCCGGGCCTCGGAGGCGCGCAGGTGACGCATGAGGTCGACGATGCGGTACAGCTCGTCGGCCTCGAAGGCCAGGAGCCACTCGTAGTCGCCGAGGGAGAACGAGGCGACCGTGTTGGCGCGCACGTCCGGGTAGCCGCGGGCCATCTTGCCGTGGTCGGCGAGCATGCGGCGGCGGTCCTCGTCGGGCAGCAGGTACCAGTCGTAGGAGCGCACGAACGGGTAGACGCTCACGTAGTTGCGCGGCGTCTCGTCGGCGAGGAACGCGGGGATGTGCGAGCGGTTGAACTCGGCGGGGCGGTGCAGCGCCATGTTCGACCAGACCGGCTCCAGGGCGCGGCCCAGCTTGGTGCGGCGGAAGAGGTTGAACGCCTCCTGGAGCTGGTCGGCCGTCTCGGCGTGCCACCAGATCATGAGGTCGGCGTCGGCGCGCAGCCCCGACAGGTCGTACGTGCCGCGAATGGTGACATCCTTCGCGGCGAGCTGGTCGAAGAGCTCCTGGACCTCTTCGGCGTAACCGGCGCGGTCCTCGGGCAGCACGTCGCGCAGCTTGAACACGGACCACAGGGTGTAGCGGATGACCTCGTTGAGGTCCTTGGCCTTCTTGCCGGCGTTCGGGATCTTGGCGGGGGCGTCGTCACTCATGGGGCTATTCTCCCGCGCCGCCGTGGAGACTCTGCACCGGGTTCGCGATCAGCGCGTCCAGTCCGCCTCGGTCGCCGCTCAGCTGGTCGACGGCGGCGTACGCGCTCGCGATGCATGCGGGGATGCCGACGCCGTCGTACGCCGCGCCGCACACGGCGAGTCCCGGCAGCTTGCCGACGTGCTCGCGGACGCGGGCCACGCGCGTGTGGTGCCCGACGGGGTACTGCGGCAGCCCGTCGTTCCACCGCGTCACGCGGGTCGCCACGGGCTCGGCGTCCAGCCCGGTGGCCTCCCGCAGGTCGTGCCGCGATACGTCCGCGAGGTCGCTGTCCTCCCGACCGAGCACCTCCGTCTCGCCGTACCGCCCCACGGAGGTGCGCAGCACGAGCAGGTCGGGGTTCTCGTCCGCGATCCAGCCCCACTTCTGGGAGGCGAACGTGGACGCCTTGATGGTCCGCCCGTCAACAGGCGGCACCAGAAAACCGCTCCCTTCGGGGAGGGCGATTTCACCGCGCCGATAGGCGAGCGTCACCAGCGCCATGGAGGCGTACTCCACGGTGGCCAGCTCGGCCGCGGCGGCGGGCGCCTCGGCCCGCAGCAGCGCGGCCGCCGCCGGGGCGGGCAGCGCCAGGACGACGGCATCGGCGTACAGCACACGCCCGCCGGCAACGACACGCCAGCCGACGTGCGGCTGCGCCGCCGCGGGGCGACCTGCGGCCGTCGCGGAGAGACCTCCGGTCGTCGTGGAGAGATCTGCGGTCGTCGCGAGGGCGCCGCCCTCCTCGCTCCCGCCCGGCCCCGCGCCGCCGGGGCCGGGGTCGCGCCGACCCGTCTGCGGCTGCCCCGCCGTGTGGAGAGCGGCGGTCGTCGCGAGGGTGCCGGTCCGGCCCGGCTCCGTGCCGCCGGGGCCGGAGGCCCTCGGCTCGCCCGTGCGGCCCGGCGCCTCGGAGGATCCCCTCGCCGTCTCTCCCCCGGCCCTGCGCAGCTCGGTCACCCGTGCCCCGGTGACGATCTCGCCTCCCCGTGCGCGCACCGACTCGGCCACCGCGAGGGGCAGTTGGCCCACGCCCCCCTCGATGCCCATGAAGACCGGGCCCGTCTGCTGTGCGGTGGCGGCCCTGGCCTGGATCGCGCGGACGGCCTCCGTCAGGGAGGCGTGGGTGCGGGCGGCCTCGAAGAGTTGCGGGACGGCCGCGCGCAGGGAGATGCGGTAGGCGTCGCCCGCGTAGACGCCGCCGAGGAGGGGCTCGACCAGGCGGTCGACGACCTCGCGGCCGAGGCGTGCGGCGACGTACTCCCCCACCGCCACGTCGTCGCCGATCTCCGTGCGGGGCAGGTCGGCGTCGCGCTCGATGCGGTGCAGGCCCTCGTCGGAGAGGACACCGGAGAGGGCGGACGCGGTGCCGGGGACGCCCATGACGTGGCCCTTGGGCATGGGGCGCAGGGCGCCGCGGGTCCAGAGGGAGGCCGTCGCGGTGGCGGGGGCCTGGAGGCGGTCGGCGAGGCCGACCTCGCGGGCGAGGGCGACCGCCTCGGGGCGGCGGGCGAGCATCGACTCGGCGCCCAGGTCGACGCGCGCGCCCGCGATCTCGCCGGGCAGCAGCTTGCCGCCGACGCGGTCCGACGCCTCCAGGACGGTCACGCGCGCGCCACGGCCCAGCAATCGGTGGGCGGCGGCCAGACCCGCGATCCCGCCCCCGATGACCACGACGTGTCCCGAACCCGTACGAGTCTCCTCTTCACGCATGCCTCCACCTTCTCAGACCCCACTGACACTCCCGCCGGGAGTCCGGTGTCCGGCACGAGTCCTGACCGTGACCGCATCGGGACCGGATCCCGCCAACGTCCCGCCCCGCTCCGGCGTCGAAGGAGCGTCAGTTGTCACGACCCTCGGGGGTAGGCCCATATGCGCACACGAAGCTCCGCACGCTCCGTACGACCTGTCCAGGCCCTGGCGGGCATCCTCCTCGCCGCCGCCCTCGCGCTGACGGGCTGCGGCGGCGCCGACTCGGCCAGCGATTCCGGAGGAGGCGACAACGCCAAGTCAGCCGCATCGGGCGCGGAGAAGGGCGCCGCGGGTGCCGCCGACAGCGGCAGGGCGAGCGGCTCCAAAGCCACCACCCCGCCCAAGATCACCGCGAGCCACATCATCCGCACCGCCTCCCTGACCGTGCAGGTCAAGGACGTCCCGAAGGCCCTGGACGACACCCGCACCACGGTCGAGAACGCGGGCGGCTTCGTGGGCAACGAGACCACCACCCGGGACGGCAAGGGCCACGAGCGCACCCGGGTCGTGCTGCGCGTGCCCACCGAGCAGTACGACCAGGTGCTCGCCGACCTGGAGGGCACGGGCAAGGTCATCGAGCGGACGGCCAAGGCGCAGGACGTCACCGACCAGGTCGTGGACGTGGAGAGCCGCATCAAGACGCAGCGCGCCAGCGTGGCCCGGGTCCGCGAACTGATGGACCAGGCGACCAAGATCAGCGATGTCGTCGCCCTGGAAGGGGAGTTGAGCAGCCGTGAGTCCGACCTGGAGGCGCTGCTCGCCCGGCAGGCGTCCCTGAAGGACCGCACCAGCCTGGCCACGATCACGCTCTCGCTGTCCGAGACCCCGGTGAAGAAGGCCGAGAAGAAGGACGAGGACCCGGGCTTCGTGGACGCGCTCGCGGGTGGCTGGAGCGCGTTCGTCACGATGCTGCGCTGGATCGCCGTGGCGCTCGGCGCGGTCCTCCCGTTCGCGGCGGGCGCGGCACTCCTCGTACTGCTGTGGCTGCGTCTCGTACAGCCCCGGCTGTCGCGCCGCACGGCACCGGCGACGGCTGCCGTTCAGCCGACCACGGGCTCGCTGCCTGCGGCTCCGCCCGTGCGCGGCGAGGACGGCGAGGAGGACTGAAATGCCGGGCCCCCGTAGCGTGTTCGTATGAGCATGATCCGTACGAACGGTAGTGGCGGGGCCAAGGAACGACTGGTCGTCATCGGCGGTGACGCGGCGGGCATGTCCGCCGCGTCACAGGCGCGCCGGCTGCGGGGGCCGGACGAGCTGGAGATCGTGGCGTTCGAGCGGGGGCACTTCACCTCCTACTCGGCGTGCGGCATCCCGTACTGGGTGGGCGGCGACGTCCCCGAGCGGGACCAGTTGATCGCGCGGACGCCCGAGGAGCACCGGGCGCGCGCCATCGGCCTGCGGATGCGTACGGAGGTCACGCGGATCGACGTCGCGGGCGCCCGCGTGCGCTCCCGGGACCTCGAGACCGGGGCCGAGGAGTGGACGCCGTACGACAAGCTCGTGATCGCGACCGGCGCGCGCCCGATCCGTCCCGACCTGCCGGGCGCCGACGCGCCCGGCGTGCACGGCGTGCAGACCCTGGACGACGGCCAGGCGCTGCTGGACACGCTGGCCGCGACGGAGGGGCGCCGCGCGGTGGTCGTCGGCGCCGGCTACATCGGCGTGGAGATGGCCGAGGCGCTCATCAACCGCGGGTACGAGGTGACGGTCGTCAACCGCGGCAAGGAGCCGATGTCCACGCTCGACCCGGACATGGGCCGCCTGGTGCACAAGGCCATGGAGGGCATGGGCATCACCATGGTCAATGACGCCGAGGTCACCAAGCTGCTCACCGGGGACGACGGGCGGATCCGGGCGGTCGCCACGGAGGACGCGGAGTACCCGGCGGACGTGGTCGTGCTCGGCATCGGCGTACGCCCCGAGACCGCGCTCGCGAAGGCGGCCGGACTGCCCCTCGGCGACCACGACGGGCTGCTCACCGACCTCGCGATGCGGGTGCGCGGGCACGAGAACATCTGGGCGGGCGGCGACTGCGTCGAGGTGCTCGACCTGGTCTCGGGGCGCGAGCGGCACATCGCGCTGGGCACGCACGCCAACAAGCACGGGCAGGTCATCGGCAGCAATGTGGGCGGCGGTTACGCCACGTTCCCCGGTGTCGTCGGCACGGCGGTGAGCAAGGTCTGCGAGCTGGAGATCGCCCGCACCGGGCTGCGCGAGAAGGACGCGCGGCGAGCGGGCCTGCAGTTCGAGACCGTCACCATCGAGTCGACCAGCCGCGCGGGCTACTACCCGGGCGCCGCCCTCATGACGGTGAAGATGCTCGCCGAGCGCCGCACCGGACGGCTTCTCGGCGTGCAGATCGTCGGCCGCGAGGGTGCGGCGAAGCGTGTCGACATCGCGGCGGTGGCGCTGACCGCGGGCATGACGGTGGAACAGATGACAGCACTGGACCTGGGGTACGCGCCCCCGTTCTCACCCGTGTGGGATCCCGTCCTGGTCGCGGCCCGCAAGGCGGTGGCGGCGGTACGCAAGAACGCCGGGTAAGAGGAGCGCTCCAAAGCGGCGCGGGGAACTGCGCGACCAGCCACGTACAACCCGCAGTCAACCACCAACCGCAGCCCCCACCGCGCCCCTACGCCGACTCGTGCCCGGCGCTCCCATTGATCCGGTCTATGGCCTGACGGGCCTGCTCGGCGGGCGGCCGCGCGGGCAACGACGACACCGACGCCGGCGCGGCAACCGCCGGCGGCGGCGACTGCGCCGGCTTCGCGTGGGCGGCGGGCCTGGCGGACCGCAACCGATGGCTGACCGCCTCGTCGAGGGTCACCGGACGCTGCATCCGCGCCGCGAGCCGGCCCGCCTCCTGGCCGAGCGCGGCGACGTCCTCCCAGGGCAGGTGCAGCACCAGGGCGATCTCCGCCTCACCGTCGGGCAGAGCATGCATCGGAGGAGTAACTCGGTCGTTCATCGCCTGTGTCCTCACGTCTTCCTCGCGTCGCGTCTTCGTCGCGGCGCGGGCGGTTGAGGAGACATACGCATGGGGAAGCCGAGACGTTCAGCCGTGCGAGGCGCGTCCCGGCACGGGCTCACGCCCCCGGCGCGGTGCGGATTTCGTACGGCGCATCCAGGGCACACATTCCTTGTGGTCATACCCGTCCATGATGTGAACCCCGTACGCCGCACGCCCTATGTGACGTACGCGCTGATCGCCGCCAATGTGCTCGTGTTCCTCTACACCCCCGGGATAGCCGGGTCGGTGGCCGGCGACAGCGGGCTGTCGCAGCTGTGTCACCTGCAGGCGTTCCTGGACCATTACGCCGCGGTGCCGCAGGAGCTGATCCATCACCAGCTGCCCCGGCTGGTGCCGACGGGCGAGATCGGTGTCGGACCACAGGGGGCCGGGTGTGTGGTGGGCCCGCCGAGCTACGACAAGTCGCCGCCGCTGTCGGTCTTCACGGCGATGTTCCTGCACGGCAGCTGGCTGCACCTGCTGGGCAACATGCTGTTCCTGCTGATCTTCGGCAACAACATCGAGGACCGCCTGGGTCACATCCGCTACGCGCTGTTCTACGTCGCCTGCGGGTACGCAGCTGCATATGGTTTCGCCTTTGCGAACTCCGATTCGAGTGACCCGCTGATCGGCGCCTCCGGGGCGATCGCCGGGGTCCTCGGCGCCTACCTGGTGCTGTATCCGAAGGCCAGGGTCTGGGTCCTCGTCCCGTTCCTGGTCTTCCTGCCGCTACGGCTGCCGGCCTGGCTGGTGCTGGGCTTCTGGTTCGTGCTCCAGGCGGTGTACTCCTCCGGCGAGGGCGTCTCCAACGCGGGCACCGTGGCGTACATGGCGCACGTCGTCGGCTTCCTCGCGGGCATGCTGCTGGCCTGGCCGCTACGCCCGGGGACACCCCCGCCGCCGGAGCCGCGCGGGCTGCTGTTCGGCAGACGGGCACGGCCAGGCTGGTAACACCAGCAGAGCCGCCCTGAACATAGATCGTGACGAGCCGGCGGCAACTCGTCAGGCATGCCGGCAGCGAGCCCGACCAACACGAGACGGGAAGCTCGACCATCGCATATCTATTTGCGATTCAGAACTTTGCATTCCTCCAGGCACGCCCGCAGGGCCACAGGACACGGAGTTCGCGGCGCGGAACATAGACACCCTGCTCTTCCTTGTGGTCGAGCTCTTCCATGGACCCTCGATTCAGACGCTCGCCCCGCCGCCCAGCAGCCGGGCGAGCGTGCTCACCGCCCCGTCGATCTCGCGGGCGCACCCGAACAGCACAGGGTGGGGCCTCCCCCACGGGTCCGCGACGTCGTCCTCGGCCGGCGGGACCGGGGCGGCGGCACCCCGGCGGCCGGCCGCGGCCGCGACTACGACGTCGAAACCGTCCACGACCCGCGAGCGTTCCCCGTCCGGTACGTCGCCATGCGCGGTCGCCCCACCTTCGCCGCCCGCTTTCCCGCCCCGCACTTCGTCGACTCCCCCCACGGCGAGACGCACGAACTCCTTCAGGGTGAAGCAGCGCCGCATCGCCGACGGCGCGAGCCGCACGGCCGCCTCCCGGTGCTCGCGCGCGAGCCCGAGGACCAGCGCCGCTCCCGCGACGAGCTGCGCGTTGAGCGGGCGGGCAGCGAAGCCGGAGCCGTCACCGCCCAGCTTCTCCAGCACCGCCCTGGTGGAGCTCTCCATGCCGGGCCGGGGCCACGCCTCCGTGCCGGCGCTCTCCGGCCGCACGGCCGAACCGGGCGCAAGCCGCGCGGCCAGCAGCCGCTCGGCGAGCACCGAGCGGTGCACGTTGCCCGTGCAGACGAACAGGACCCGGGTCATTTCTCGCCCGCGAGATGCGTCGCCGCGGCCGTGGCGGCCTCCTTCCGGAGATCCGACACACGAGGAGCGGGCAGCTCGCCGTACGACCCGTAGGCGCCGTAGCGGTCGCCCCTGGGGACCGGAGCCATGTTGAAGACGGTGCCGAGGACGCGGACGCCCACGCGGTCCAGCGATTCCGCGGCGGTGCGGACCTGTTCCCGGCTGGTCTTCGCGGCGCGGACGACGAGCAGTGCGCCCTGGGCGAGCGAGGCGAGTCCGACGGTGTCGGCGACCGGCAGCAGCGGCGCGGTGTCGACGATCACGACCTCGTAGGTGTCCGCCAGCTCGCGCAGCATCTCTTCCATGCGCGCCGAGGCGAGCAGCTCCGTGGGATTCGGCGGCACGGCGCCGCTGGCGAGCACCGAGAGCCGGCCGCCGGCCTGCTGCATCACGTCCTCGACGCGGGCCTGTCCGATGAGCACCGTGGTCAGACCGGCGTCCTGGACGAGACCGAAGGTCGAGGCCACGCGCGGACGGCGCAGGTCGGCGTCCACCAGGCAGGTGGAGACGCCTGCCTCGGCCAGCGAGAGTGCGAGGTTCACCGCGGTGTTGGTCTTGCCCTCGCCGGGCACCGAGCTCGTCACCACGATGATCCGCGGCGGGTCGTCGACCTGGGAGAACCGCAGGTTGGTGCGCAGCTTACGGAAGGCCTCGGCGCGCTTGGAGTGCCCGTCGGCGCTGACGAGCGGCTGCCTGGGGGCGTTCTTGTCGAACGGGATGGTGCCGAGGCCCGGCAGCGCGGTGAACTCGCCCAGCGCCTCGCTCGTCTTGAGCGTCGTGTCGAGCGTCTCGCGCAGGGCGACGATCCCGGCACCGAGCAGCAGGCCGCCGAGCACGCCCGCGGCCAGGTTCAGCAGCGGGCGGGGCGAGACCTGACCGGTGGGGGCGACGGCCTCCTGGGTGACGCCCAGGGAGACGGGCGAGACGGGCGCATCGTCCGCGTGGTTCTTTCCGGACCGCTGGACGGTGCGCTTGGGCGTCTCCAGCCGCTCGACGACCGCGCTGAACCGCTCCGCCACGGCGTTGGCGATGCGTGCCGCCCGCTCGGGCGCGGTGTCCCGGACGGTGATGTCGATGAGCACGGTGTTGAGCGGGGCGACGGCGGTGATCCGGGACGCCAGTTCCTCCGGTGTCGTGCGCAGCCTCAGCTTCTTCACCACAGGTGCGGTCACCTGACGGGTCGTCACGATCGAGGCGTACGACTGCACGCGCGCCTGCGAGAAGCTCTGCCCCTGGTTCAGCTGGACGGTGTCCTCACCGGTGAGGGTGGCGACGAAGAGCTGGGTCCTCGCCTCGTAGACGGGGGTGCTCAAGCCCGTCGCGGCGAGCGCCGCCCCGATCGCGAGAACCAGACAGACCACGACGGTCGGCCAGCGTCTGGCAAGAGCTTTCAGGAATCCGTGGAGATCCAAGCTGCACCCCTCATGGGACCGAGGGAACCATCCGAAATCGAATGTTCTGTTCCCTATGTACGCAGCCGACGATAGGGACTCGCGCGCACCAACCGGGGGAGCTACCCCTGTGTCGGCCTGCTGAACGTGGGCCATTAGGAAGCAAGTACTCCACCATCCGGTGGCTTCTGGACGGCACCACGCCAGTCGGTACCTATATGTCCCATTTATTCCATGTATCTAGATGTTGGTATCCAGATCTTGCTCACGGTCGACGCTGCGGCTTGGCCCGGACCGAAGTCGAGGAGAGTGAAGAAGATGACGACGTCGCCCAGATGGCGGGTTGCTCTGGCATCGGCAGCATCAGCTGCCATGCTCATCGCGGCACCCCTGGTTGGGGCGCAGGCCGCCTACGCGCAGCCATACCCGGGGTCGCCCCCACCTCTGAACGTCAGCACCACCACGGTGACGGCCGGTGAACTGTTGAGCTTCGACACGCCCTCGGGGGTCTTCGAACCCGGGCAGGGCGTCACGGCGCTGCTGGAATCAACGCCGATCATCCTCGACCATTTCCAGGCCGAGGACGACGGATCGGTGGCGGGGACTGTGACCATCCCGGAGACGGTCCCTTCCGGCTGGCACGTCTTCCGGCTCACCGCGGACAACCCCGACCCCAGCGTCGGCGTCACCATCTACGTGCAGGGCGGGGACGGTGGCACTCCGACTCCGACACCGACACCGACGCCAACAAAGCACCCGAAACCGACCAAGAGCCCGACCGATCGGCCCACCCACTCGAGCAAGCCCGAGCACCCCGGTGGGAACGACGGACATGACGACGGAGACAACGGATCCCACGGACACGGCGCAGTCGGTGACCCGGTGGACTACCAGCACCAGACTCAGCACCAGGACGGCAAAGGCCTCGCGGAGACGGGCAGTGAGAAGGCCCTGACCATGGGCGGCACCGCGGCGGCGCTGCTCGTGGCGGGCGGTGGCACGATGCTGGCCGTGCGCCGTCGCCGCAACTCATGACGGGCAGTTCATGACGGAGCGAGACATCGATATGGCGGTACAACGGCGTCCCGGCCCCGGCCGGGACGCCGTCCGCATGCCCGGAGCGGACCGCTCCGGCGAACGGGCACCGGACCGCCGCCGCGTACTCAGGAAAGCACTGCCGGCCATCGCGCTGCTCCCGCTGGCCGGCGCCGTCTGGATCGGTGTCACCGGGCTGTTCGCCCGTTGGGAGCTGCTCGCGGCCCAGCAGGACCTCGAAGCGCTGCGGCACTCGGTGACGGCCGCGGCTGCGCCCGGCTCCGCCTCCGGAAAGGCGACCGCGCCTGCCCAGGTACGGGAACAGGCAGTGCGCTCGGCCGCCGTCCACGCGGCTCGGGCGCATCGTCTCACCACCGGGCCGGCCTGGTACTCCGCCGCCGAGCTGCCCTTCCTCGGGGGTCCCGTCAGAACCGTGCGCGGCGCCGCTTACGCGGCGGACCGGCTGGCCGGCGACGTGCTGTCCCCGCTGACCAGCGTCCTGCCGCCGTCCACGCCGCACGGAAGCGGCGGCGGGATGTCCGAGGCCCTCGCGGCGTTGCAGCGGCACGGGCCGGAAATCGCCCGGGCCGCAGGCGTCGTGGCCGAGGCGCGGACCGACGTGCACGGTCTGCCCCGGTCCACCTGGCTGCCGGCGGCCGACCGGGCCCGTGCCGCGCTGCAACAGCAGCTCGATCGCCTCGCCCCGGTCATGACCGACGCCTCCCTGGCGGCCCGCGTCCTGCCGCCCATGCTCGGCACGCAAGGACAACGGCGTTACTTCCTCGCGTTCCAGAACCTCGCCGAGGCACGCGGCACCGGGGGGCTTCCGGGTGCCTTCGCCGTGCTGCGGGCCGACCGGGGCCGACTGTCCTTCGAGCGGTTCGGCAACAACACGGAGATGGAAACGGCGAAGCCGGACATCGACCTCGGAGCCGAGTTCAACGCCCGCTACGCGGGCAGCGACCCCATCCACGTGTGGCCCAACTCCAACAAGAGCCCGCACTTCCCCTACGCGGCCCGCATCTGGGCAGCGGCATGGCGCAAGCACACCGGCGAACGCGTGGACGGGGCGATCGCAGTCGACCCGGTCACGCTGAGCCGTCTCCTGCGGGTCACCGGCCCGGCCCGCATGGCCGACGGCACCGAGCTCACCGCCGACAACGTCGTGGACCTCACCGAACGGGCCAGCTACGCGAAGTACGACGACGTCGCCCGGCGCAAGGCGTTCTTCGTCGACGCCGCCCGTGCCGCCGCCGCACGGCTGATGGGGGCGCTCGACGACACGCGCCGACTGCCCGCACTGCTCGTCGCCGTGAACGACATCCAGCGGGACGGACGGCTGAAGGTCTGGAGCGCCCACACCGCGGAGCAGCGCCTCCTGGAGTCCCGCCCCTACTCGGGCACGCTCCCGGACACCCCTGGCCCCTTCGCCGGGCTCGTGGTGAACAACGCGGCCGGCAGCAAACTGGACTACTACCTCGACCGGAGCCTGACCTGGGAAGCGGGCGCGTGCTCCGGCGGCGGCCGGGCGGTCACCGTGACCATGACCCTGACCAACCGGGCGCCGACCTCCGGCCTGCCCGACTACGTGACCATCAGGGCGGACTCCCCTCCCTACCGCACCCGGCCCGGTGACAACCGCCTCCAGGTGTCGTACTACGCCGGGGTCGGAGCCACCCTCGCCGACGCAACCCTGGATGGCCGCCGCGCGCTGCTCGCGCCCGGCGTCGAACGCGGCCACTCCGTGTTCACGCTGGACCTGGAACTGCCCGCGGGCTCCAGCCGCACTCTCGTGCTGCACCTGCGGGAGCCGCACGCGGACGGCTCCCCCACTGTGCTGCAGCAGTCCCTGGTGACGCCGGTTCGGGCCACGCTGAAGCCGGGAGGTTCTTGCCATGCCTGAGCGTGTGCGCCGCGCGGCGGGGGCCGTGCTCGCGTCCGCGCTGCTGCTCGCGTCACGCCCGCCGGCAGACCGCGCCCCCGACGACCCGGCCGGCCGAGCCATGGATGGGCGGCAGGCCGCGGCGCACCGGGTCGAGCACCTGCGGGTCAAGGTGCTCGAGACCCTTCCGCACGACCCGCAGGCGTTCACCCAGGGACTCGAGATGGCCGGCGACACGCTCTACGAAGGCACCGGCATCTCCGGCCGGTCCTCGGTACGGGCAGGGCCTCCGGGGAAGCAGCCCACGGTCCGCGCGGCGCTCCCCGCGCCCTTGTTCGGTGAGGGCATCACCGTGCTCGGCCGAACCCTGTGGCAGCTCACCTGGCGAAACCGGACCGCCATCGAGCGCGATGCCAAGACGCTCGCGGAGCTGCGTCGCGTCCCGTACCCGGACGACGGCTGGGGCGTGTGCGTCCAGCGGGCCCGGCACCGGCTGGTGACCAGCGACGGCTCGCCACGGCTGACGTTCCGTGACCCCGGGACGCTCGCGAAGACGGGCGAGGTCACCGTGACCGAAGGGGGCCGACCGGTGACGGAGCTCAACGAGTTGGAGTGCGTCGGCGCCGCCGTGTACGCCAACGTGCTCTTCACCAACCGCATCGTGCGCATCGATCCCGCCACGGGAGCGGTGACGGCGAGCATCGACGCCTCGGGCCTGCTGCACGACGACGAACTCGTCCCGGGGTCCACGCTGAACGGCATCGCAGCGGTCCCTGGCACGGATCAGTTCCTGATCACCGGGAAGTTCTGGCCCAGAATGTTCCGGGTGGTGTTGGTCTCGGCCTGACAGACGGGCGGCCCCGGCGGCTGAACCGGAGGGGCGGCCCCACAGCGACGCAGATCACCGCTTGCGCCACTACAGTGCGGCGGCGTAAGTGAACTGCTGATCATGTCGCCGCGCGACCACGCGCACGCCAAGGCGCCGTACCTGCTCGCTGACGGCGGCAAGACCATGGAGGGCGAGGAGAAGGCGTCCGAGGAGCAGCTCAAGGACGTCCCGGCGGCCACGCTCACGGAGGCCAAGCGGCCCTTCCTCGGCACTGTCGAGGAGTACGGCGTCATCGACCCCGACGTGCGTGCGTGGAGCAGTGTCCGGTCGGCATCGAGCACGTCCATCACATCGTCGACATGCGTCGCTGCCAGGTGATGATCGAGTCCGCGTTTCCGTCCGAGGCGGGCACGATGCTCAAGAACTTGGAGAAAAGGGGCAACACTTGGTGCCTCGCCAAGAAGCAGCGCCTTGAGTGGACCAAGGAGGTCGACTTCGAGGTTCCGGTGGGTGCGTTTCTTCTCGCTGAGCGGCAGATGATCCGGGCGAGTTTCGTGCCGCCCCGCGAGATCCGTGTCCTGCGGGATCTGACCCGTTACCGCCGACCAGCGCCAGATCGGATCGCGGCTGTTCCGGCTTCTCCTCGAGACGGCAGACTCGGCCGGTCGCATCGAGTTCGGCGACACCGAAGGAGCTCGGATCGGCGACCCGGGTGAGCAGGATCCCAGCGTCTGGCCGAGCGCGCCGGCATTCGTCGACCAGGCCGGTGATACCGCCCACGATGAAGTTGTCCCCGAGGTACATCACGAAGTCCTCGTCCTGGAGAAAGCCCCGCGAGACGAGAACCGCATGGGCGAGCCTGAGGGGTGCCTCCTGGCGGATGTAGGTGATATTGAGGCCGAAGGCGCCGCCGTCCCCGACAACTGACTCGATTTCATCGGCCCTGTCCCCGACGACGATCCCCAAGTCCCTGATCCCGGCTGCGGCGATCGACTCGAGCCCGTAGAAGAGCACGGGCTTGTTGGCCACCGGGACGAGCTGCTTGGCGGAGGTGTGGGTGATGGGTCGTAACCGGGTCCCTGAACCTCCGGCGAGTACAAGTGCTTTCACGAAACTTGCTCCGCCTGCTTCATAGGGGGTGGTTGAGGATGGCATCCGCGAGCAGCCCAACGAGCAACAGTCAGTTATGCAGCGCGGGGCTGGCGGTGCCGCCTTCTCCCAGATTCCCTGGGGGCGTATCTCGCGCGTGCGGCGCGTATGAGCAGCCAGGTCGCGGCCGCCACCGCTGCGCATCGCAGGGCGTGTGTCTCGTCGTCCGCTGAAGGCGAGGTACACCGGCAGCGCTGCCCCTCTGGCATCGGTGGCGACCGCGACCGGCGAGTACCAGGCGGGTATACCGAAGCATCTTCGCCTCGTGCGAGGCTGCTCCTGGCTGCACCGTGTGTGCGCAGACTCGACCAACGACGCGTCGGGCACGGTCTGGCCTGACAGCCACATTCGCCCTCCCGCTGACTACGCCAACTCGCTTCGGGGCCATGCACCTGCCCTCGACGACAACGGCAGTGGCAGCGGGGAGGCTGGCACGTCGCTCTGGCTGAGCCTTGGCGTGCGGCAGGCATGCTCACTACCCACGGCAGGTGGCGGACGAGATCAAGTGTGTCGGACAGGTCCACGATCCGGCCGGTGGCTGCGCTTGGCTGCGCTTGGCTGCGAAGAAGATTCACCCGATAAGCAGCGTCATCTGACCCTCATGGGCCTGCCTTGGGATGGCCGCCTGGGCGGACCGCCGCCACAACGTAGCGGGCGGTGCTGGGACACTCCCCGCCCGCATTCTGGCCAAACGGGATAAGCCGGGAACACTCCGGGACCCTGCCAAATGACCAGAAGTGACCGACTAGCCACTAATGTCCAAGACGCGGTTCGTATTCCGTCGATGGCCCTCGGGCCATCATGAGCGGCGTTATCGCCCTTGATTGGATCAGTTCGATGGGTGACTCCGAGAAGGTGCGCGACGTCATGGTCGAGACATTTCCGGATGCGGCGGGGCGGTGGCTCAGGAACGACGACGCGGGCCTTCGCTACCCGACCCGGGTGGTGCGCGAGTCCTGGAGCGCGAAAGCGCCGCTGCGGCGGTCGAAGGCGATGGCGGCCCCGCTCGCCATCCGGCTCGACGTGCACTACCTCGGCAACTGGTCGCTGACGAACGACCTGGTCATCCTCTGGCGCACGTTCCGTGCCGTCATCGCGTCCCGGCGAGCGTACTGATGAGCACCCAACCCGCCGACGCACGCGACGCGTCGCCAGCACCCCTCGGTGCGCGGATGCTGCTCGCCCACGAGTGGATCTCCAGCACCGGCGGCGCGGAGAACGTCTTCCGCGGGCTGTTGGACATCTTCCCGGCGGCCGACGCCACGTGCTTGTGGAACGACGCGCCCGTGACCTTCGACCGTCCCGCGAGCGAGTCATGGCTGGCGTCAACGCCGCTTCGGGGCAAGAAGGTCCGGATGGATCGGGCGGGTTACCACGTGGTCCTGTGCCCCGGAGTCGGCCTTCCGCACATGGTCGGCCAGCCGGTCAAGCTGGACCTCGGGGTGCGCACGCTCTCTCGGCCCGCGTCGTTCCGCCGCTACTACATGTGGCGCAACCACCTCACGGTGGTGCGAGAGAGCATTGCGCGCGAGCCGCGATGCACCCTTGCTGTGGTCCTCCATGGGCTGCTCGCCGGGCTCAGGGGCGAGCTTGGGCTGGGCTCGAGTGAGAGGTACCGCCGATGAGCCACGCGGGTCCGTCGCGTCGGACGGCCGGTTGGATGGGCGCTCGGGCGCCGTCCTCGGAAGCGGGACATCTCGCGCGCAGAGTGATTGCCTTCGGGGCTCTCCCCCTGGCGTCGATTCTCACCCCGCTTCTTACAATGCCAATCCTGGCGAGATTGGCGACTCCTGCCGAATGGGCGGGCATCGCGATCGGTCAATCCATCGGGGCCATTGGTGCGCTCGTCCTCGGCGCGGGCTGGAGCGTTACCGGACCCGGCGAGGCGGCGCGGTCAACCGGAGTCCAGCTCCGGGCGTTGCTCGCGGAGTGTGCGATGTCACGGGTAACAGTTGCGCTTCCTGTGTGGACGGCGATCTGGGGGTGCGCCCTCTTCCTGCCCGGCCTGGATGAACGGTTGCTCGTCTGGGTCACGGCCATGGCTACCAGTGTCTCCGGCTTCTCGATCGCGTGGTACTCAGTTGGCGCGGGCAGGCCGGCGGTCATGGCGTGGTACGACGCGCTTCCTCGGGCGACAGGCAACATCCTCGGTGCCACCTTGATGGTGGCCTCGGGTTCTGTGTTGCTGTACCCCATCACCGTGGCTGTGGTGCAGTGCGCGCCCCTGATCGCATTCATGTGGGCAGAGACCGCTGGCGGTAGGCAGCCCTTCTCGCTGTCGCTGGTCGCGGCTCGCATTCGCCGGAACATCGCCGCCGTTGCGACGGAGCTGGTGGCGGGCGCTTACTCACTCGGCGCCCCGGTAATCGTCGCACTCGCTGCGAACACCTCCGCCGTGGCGCTGTTCAGTTCGGGTAACCGCGTCACCGGCCCCCTGGCAGCGGCAGGCATCGGTACGCTCAGCAACGCCCTCAAGGGGTGGGTTGCCGAGGCCGATGGGCATGAGTTCGTGCGGCGCGTCGCGTGGTCCTTCAGGCTGCACCTGATGCTGGGCATCGCAGGTCTGGCGGTACTGGCATTCGCCGGTCCGACTCTCACGGGCCTGCTGTTCGGGCATGACCTGAGGATCAGTGGCACGACCGCAACTGCACTGGGAGTCTTCTTCCTCCTGTGGTCCATCGAGACGGTGACAGGCAGGTACGTCCTGGCCGCTCGCGGCCGTACACGCGCCCTCTTCACGTCGACTGCCGTCGGCAGTGCGATAGGCGTTGCGGGAATCTGGATGGGAGCGCGACTTGCGGGCACGAACGGCGCGGCTGTCGCCCTCGCGGGTGCACTGGGTTTCATCGTGCTGTCCCAGGGGATCCACGTCGCGCGGGTGGTCTCAGCAGAGAAGGACCGACGAGCTGCTGAAGTCGAGCAGAAGGGTGGAGCATGCCTCAGGTGAGTGTTTCCAGCGTAGTTGCTGACTACTGGACCCGGCGATCCTCGATCGTCGGGGCGTTTTGGGACATCGACTTTCTCTTGTTCGACCAGGTGCTCCGGTCCCAGGCGGACCTGGGCATCCACGGTGATCTGCTCGAGATCGGCGTGTTCTACGGAAAGAGCGCCATTGCCCTGGGACTGCACGCGCGCGCCAGTGAGACGGTGTACGTCTGTGACATCTTCGAGGGGGAAGCTGCGGACACCGCTAATGCGGTGGAGAACGAAGCGTCGTACTCGGGCCTGACTCGCTCGGCGTTCGAGAGGAACTACGCCAGATGGGTCAGTCGAGAGCCTGTCATCATCGCCGAGCTCTCGCATGGCATCGCGAACCACATTCCGGCAGGCACGTTGAGGTTTGCGCATGTCGACGGCGGTCACCTCTACGACGTCGTCCGTGGCGACATCGCGAACACCCGCGGCTTGCTCTCAGGCGACGGCATCATCGTCATGGACGACTTCCGAGCCTGCCACACCCCAGGTGTTGCTGCAGCCGTCTGGGAGGCTGTCGCCGCCGACGGACTCATCCCCATCTGTGCCTCGCAGCAGAAGTTCTACGGAACCTGGAACTCCCGAGTGGCTGACGAACTGAGGGTACGGCTCACCCGCTGGGTGTCGGCGTCGCCGTTGGACATCAACTTCGGTCGCCAACGGGTCTCTGGAAACGAGTTGCTGCTGATCGCGAATCCGGAACCGTGGACCACTCGCCAGCGAATCGGACGCCTCGTTCCGCAGGTATTGAAAGACCTCCGCCACCGCGGAGCGCGGCACCACCTCGGTATCCAGCTAGCAGGGGCAGGAGACGATCTTGATCGAAGGCCTCAAGTGGTCGCTCAAGTCGACGGGAGGCAGGCTCAGTAATATGGTTGCGGGCCCGCACGCTCGAGCGATCCTCGCTGATACAGCCCACGGAGCTTTCCTCGTCGCCGTCGAGGACTTCACGATCGGCAGAAATCTGCGGATCGACGGCGCAGACGGACTCGAGCGAATCAGCAGGCTGGTCGACGCAAACTCGAGCAATCCTCGTCGTGGGAGCCCACGTTGACACTCTGGCGATCCCCCTTTCACAGCGAGTCGCGCGGGTGGTGGCGGTTGAAATCGCCCGAGACGTTCCGCCTGCTCGAGATGAACGTGGCGCTCAACCGGGTGGACAACTGCATTCCGCTGCAGTGGGCCGCATCTGATGTTGACGACTCCTTGACGATGCTCCAAGGTACCGTGAACTCTGCTGGCAACAAGCGCCTTCCCATAACGATGGCGAAGCGCTACTCCTTCGACAAACCGTAGGTAGTCGAAGTCCGATCTGCGCGACTCGACGATGCTCTGACGTCACAGTGCTTACACGTCATCGTCATGGACATCGAAGGCTCTGAATACTTCGCGCTCCAGGGCATGCAACGAATCCTGAGCGACGCACGTGCGCTCATCGTGGAATTCGTGCCGCACCACCTGGAGGACGTGGCCGGAATCTCCGTTGAGAAGGTCAGGAGGGAAGAGGAGGTGATCTGTGTGGAGGACTGGGCAGAGATCCGCAGACTGCATGGGGCCGAGCAGATGCCGATCCGGGCGATCGCGAGGCATCTGGGGATCTCGAAGAACACGGTGAAACGGGCGCTGGCCACGGACCGTCCGCCGAAGTGCGAGAGGGCGCCGAAGAGCTCGGTGGTGGACGCGGTCGAGGTGCAGATCCGCGAGCTTCTGCGGGAGACGCCGACGATGCCCGGAACCGTGATCGCGGAGCGGATCGGCTGGCAGCGCGGGATGACAGTGACCGGACGCGTGTCCGTTACGGTCACCTTGCATGTGACATTCGGCGTCGCCGGTTGCCTCGCGCTTGCCTCTGCTAGCGCCCCGATGAGCCAGATCCTCTTCGACGGGCACGTGGTGGCGTCCCCGAGTGCCGGTGTTGAGTATGCACTCGCCTTCTTCGCGCTCAACGTATCCACCCTGCTCCTGCGTATGGTGCTCGTCCCATTCGGTGGCGTCACGATCGTGCTTGCGGCGACTTCGGTGGCGACGGTGATCGGTCTGCCCGCGATGGTGCTCCTTGGACACCTCCACGGCGCGGTCGGCGTGGCTTGGGGCCCCGTCTGCAGCGAGGCACTGATGGCGATCACCGCGATTGCGATTGCCCACGCACTCAGGGGGCGGGTGGCATGACTGACGAGTTCGGGGTGGAAACCTCCGCTGTGATGTGCACCTTCAATGGCCGGTCCTTCGTCCGCGCCCAGCTCACGAGCATGGTCGAGCAGTCGCCAGCCCTGGGGGAGATCGTCGTCGCCGACGATGGTTCGTCCGACGGCACTCTCGACGTCGTGCACCGGACGCTCGAGGAACTCGGCCGGGCGAGAGACGTGCCGGATGTGCGCGTGCTGCCGAATCGTGCGTCCCGACTCGGGGTGACGCGCAACTTCGAACGGGCGATGTCTGAAGCCAGGGGCAAGGTGGTCCTGCTGGCCGACCAGGACGATGTCTGGCGGGCGGGGCGGGTCGAGGCTGCTCTTCGGGCAATGCAGGAGCATCGAGGTGTCACGCTAGTTACTCACGACGCGACGCTGATCGACGCTGACGGCGCTTCGCTGGGTGGTTCGACGTTCTCGTCGATGGGACTGTCAAAGGCGGAGCTGGAAGCCCTGAATTCGCCCCGCGCAGTCTCGGTGCTCTGCCGACGCAACTTTCTCGCGGGCATGACGTTTGCTGTTGATCGGACCCTCATCCGGGACGCCCTTCCCGTTCCTGACGGGTGGTGGCACGACTACTGGCTCGCCATCTGGGCGGCGCTGCGCGGCCAGCTTCACGTGATCGATGATCCCTCGTTCCTATGCTACCGGCAGCACGATCGCAACGTGGTGGGAGTCGAATCGAATCGGATCATCTCACGTGCACGCTGGTTGGTGGGGGCAGGTAGTGACGCCGTCGCAAAGGTGAACCTGTACGAGTCCCTCTTTGCACGGATGTCTGTAACCGACAACGGGGTCGCGAGCACTTCTATCCGTCATGTCGAGGAGAAGCTCCGCTTCGAGAGATGGCGAGCTGCGCTCCCGAGGTCGATCTTCAAGCGGGCGCCGTCCGTCGTCCGGCTTGCCAAGTCGGGCGGGTACAAGACGTTCGCACCGATTGGCAACTGGAGTGTCCTCCGAGACATCCTCCATGCCCCGGGTAGCGGAGATAACAGACATGGCTGAGCGACCGGCGATCATCTTTGGCAATCCCCTGATTCAGAGCCTGGTCATGGTCCGCGATCAGCTGTGCTGATGAAGCCCGGACGACGGCAGGCGGGGCAGCAGCGGAGGCCGCTGATCAAGGTGGCCTGCAGGAGCGCCAGGATCCGGTAGATGCTGAGGTTGTGGCCTCGCCTTTTGGGTTGCGTCGGCGCTCCAGGCAGAACAGGTGGGCGGCGCTGACGAGGCTAACGTGGTGGTGGAATCCGCGGTAGGTGCGGCCCTCGTAGTCGCCGAGGCCGAGTGCTTGTTCCATCTCCTGGCAGTCCGTCTCGATGCTCCAGCGGCTGGTGGCGTGTCGGTACAGCACGTTCAGCGGGGTGTCGGCGGGCAGGTCGGTGATCCAGGAGCGGAAGACATCGCCCCGCGCTTGCGCTTCCACTGGATGAGGAGGGTGCGCTGGGGCAGCAGGCGGTCGTCGGTGTTGTTGGCGATGTGGCCCCGCTCGATGATCCCGGCGATGTGGATCGGGATCGCGGGGAACCAGCCGGACCGGGCGGGGTGGTGTCGGGTCTTGGGGCAGTAGACGAAGCGGCGCGCACGGTAGCGGCGTTCTGCGGCGACGTCGTTGACGTGGATGCTGGGGCGTCGGCGGGCCCAGACGGTGACGGGTGTCCCGGTGGCGGGCAGCACGATCGTGTCCCGGGTGACGGCCAGCAGCCAGGGGATTCCGCGGTCGCTGAGGCCGGTGCGGAAGGCGACGTTGTTGCCGTAGTCGCTGTCGGCGACCACCAGTGGCGGAACAAGTCCCCACTCGGCGAGTTCGTCGGTCTGGTCGAGGGCGAGCTGCTGCTTGGTGTCGTGCACCACCCCGTCGGGTACGTCGGCCGCGGCGCAGCGCGGCCGGTCCTCTGCCCAGTTCCTGGGCAGGAACAGCCGCCAGTGCAGCGGTGATGGCCCGAGTGGTGAGGTCGCGTGCACGGAGACGGCGACCTGGCACAGGTGCTGCCCGCGTTCGCCGCAGTGCTGCACGATCGCTCCGGCGGTGTGGTGCCCGTAGCGGACGAAGGGGTGGTCGTCGATCACCTATGCTGCCGGACGGACGACGGGGACGGTGCGGGCCGCAACCCAGCGCATGACTTCTTGGCAGTCCCATGGCGACTGGGCCACGAAGTGGCCCAGATTCTGTCGGGGCACCCCTAACCGCTCGGCCATGGGCTCCACCGACTTGCGCTTGCCGTCGAGCATGAGTCCGCGTAGGTACTGCAGTCCGTGGGCTTGCTGCCCCCGGTAGGGCAGGTGGGCAAAGACGTCGGAGGTGAACTCTGCCAAGTCGGCGTTGAGTTCCTCGACTTCAACTCGGTCCATGCTCCAGCATCCCGCCCGGCGCCAAAATCCTTCGCGGTCTCTCCCCAACGGTCGCGGACCATGACCAAGCTCTGTGATTGCGTAGAGACGTTGGTTATGCGGCCCGCCTTCCTGATCGGTCCGGGCTCGCGCTTCCTGGGTGATCCGTTCGAACTCGACTGGCGGTTTCCCGCCAGCTGCGCCGTGACGGCGCTGCGTGTTGTAGAAGTCCGCGATCCACGTCCCGGTCTTCAGCCCCGCCTCGGCGCGCGTGGTGAGTCTGCGGTGCGCGTACGCGCGTGGGTGACGGCCAAGACGCCGCGGCCAGCAGGCTGATCAGGCTCCAGCGCATCCACGAATTCCAGCAGGTCACCTGCCCCTGGTCGAGCCCTGCGTGTGGCCCTTCGCCGCTTGGAAGTCCTCCTCGATCTTCCATCTGGTGCAGATGATGTCCACGAGGGTGGCCGACTGGCAGCGGCAGAAGGCGAGTTCACGGGCGTAGCGGTGACGGCGCACGACGAGAACCGAGTGCCCCGAGGCGGCCGCGTCGCCATCGAGGGCGTCGGCGGCGAGCACGTCGATCAGAGCCCAGTTGCAGTGATGGTCTGCCTTGCGGCCGTGCCCGGTCCGCATCCGCGCCCGCCCGGGTAACTTCCGTGCCAGCTCGGCCGCCGGATGGCGGCCGGTGGCGGTGGTGGCGCGGTGGTCGGTCTTGACCGCCACGGCGTAGTCGAAGCCCAGGGCGCGGGCGGCGCGGCGCTGCTCGAGACCGCCGCAGACGTCATCGTCGGTGATCCAGCGCGCTGCGATGCCCAGGGCCCGGCGCGCGGTGCACCATGGTGATCGCCAGCTGGGGCTTGGTGGCGAAGCACACCTCGTCCAGCACGTGCCGCAGCAGCCGGCGCTCCTCGTCCTCGGCCCAGCCCGCTGGCAGATACACCTCCCGGTCGACCAGCGCGGGTCCGCGCGCCGAGGCGTAGGTTAGGTGGACGGTGATCTGGCACAGGCCCACGCCGCCCAGCGCGCTCGAGTACTGGTGGGCCGCGCCGACACAGTCGGTCGAGGACTTCGCGTCCCCGTCTCGTCCAGGACCAACATCACTTGCTCGTCCGCGAGTTGACCACAGGGCCCAGGCGGCCAGCCGGTCCCGGGCCGCATCGTGGTCCCATGCGTCGCAGGAGAGGAAGTGCTAAACCTCTGGCCAACTCCGCGCCTGAATCGGCGAGTTGGGGTGCAGACAGAGCCTGGACAGGAGCGTGCGACCCAGTGTCGCAAGCGCAGGCTCTTGCCGCCCACCGCGAAGCCGCGCAGCCCGACGGTCCCGGGTGTCTTCGGGCGGCGATCCCTGAGCCAGCGTCCGACTGCTCGGTCCAGCGCGTCGCCGTCGATGCGGGCCAGCAGCCGACGGACCGTTATCTCGGTGGGCAGGGCATGCTTGGGCAGCAGCGGATCGGGACGGGCGCCGACCTCTTCCAGCACGTGCGCCGGGGCGTCGGCGATCCACTCGCCACAGCCAGCAGCGAGGTCGCTCCGGCCAGCACGGCACACGCGGTCAGTGCGAGCACGACGGCCAGGCGGTGACGCACCCCGCGTGGATCACGCGGGTCCGGCACCTCGGCCAGCTGCTCCGGCAGGCTCGGGACCTCCTCGGGGTGCTCGCGGAGCTGGTCAAGGGCAGGCGGGATCAGCGATGATGCGTCGGCAGGCACGGTCTTCCACTCGGATCACGGGGCGTCGAGCACTCCATGATCTTGGAAGCCGCGCCTGTCACGTTCAGGGTGCGCCACCGACCTGACGGATCGCCACGAACCGGGCGTCACGCGACTACGCCGGAGCCCTGACTTCACTGCCGCCGCCAATCGAGCCGACCGCCAATGAGAACATCTGATACTGCGACGGCCCATGTCTGAAACCGTCTCCTCGCGCGGCAGCCTTTTCGCGCAAGTCAAGGTACTCACCTTCGGACATGTGAGAAACACGACACAAGATCGCAGCCAACTGTTGGGTAGTTGCCGGCTCAACGAGCAGCCCCCCGCCTTCCCGGAGCAATGTGGTCGTCGCTCCGCGAGCCAAACCGATTACCGGAACCCCGTGCGAGAAGCTTTCGACTACTGAGCGGCCGAATGCTTCATTTCCAGAGGTCATCAAGACGAAGTCGGCACCCTGAATCTCGCTGCTCAACGAATCCGTCCATGGGAGGAGGGACACGTTCGAGCGCAGGCCCAAAATTGTGATCAAGACGCGCAAGGATGAGCGATACAGAAGCCTCCCACGGCCCACAATGCGCAGGTTGACCTCCTTGCCCGCTCGACGCGCCAGGAAGCACGCCAGAATCGCCCTGTGTTGCCCCTTCTCAGGCGAGAAGGAACCTGGAAGCAAGAGACGCAGTCGACCGCCACCAGGGTATGCACGAACTGTTGGCAGTAGGCCAGCAGCCGCTGCTGCCGGATTCGGGCTGACCGTGTGAGTCCGTCGGGATGACCCAGCTAGTGAATTCAACTGCTCTGCTACATACGACGAAACGGTACACACGACGGCCGACCGATCGAAGATACGGCGGGCGATGAGCGGCTTCGGCAGAAGGGATCGCAACTGGCGATTGTCCCTCAACGATTCTCGCACCACCCAGAGGTGCGGAACGCCAACTCGCTGCGAAGCAAGCGAAGGAGCGACCACAACGGCAGAATTGGAGACGACAACGTCGGGAGCGATCCGTCGAATCAAGTCCAAGTAGGCAGGTACGGACCGTCGGATCTGCCAGAGCCGCAGCAGGCCGACCGGAGGGATCCGATGCCACGGACCAAGCCAAGATCGAACAGGGGCCTCCACTACCCGTACCCCAGCAGCCTCGAGAAGACCCCGGAGCGGTCCTGGACCCGGCAGTGAGACAATGACGTCGTGCCCGTCGGTCACCGCTGACGATGCAATCTCCAAGAGCGAACGTTCAGCGCCCAAGAGACCTGATGAGTGGCCAACAAGCAGCATCCTCACCGACTGACCCTCCTGCCCGACGCGCCCCGCCAGCCGTCCCGGATCCCTTGCAGGGTGGCTCTCCTGACCTCCGAGTCCTGTCCCCTGTGTGAATACAAACTTCGGCAAGTGAAGCGCCAGGTGCGCAACTTGAACCACCATCCTTTGGGATGCCTAGTTCGGACGTAGAGCAGTTCATTTCGAGTCCGGTAATAGGCCGCATCGTGCGACTGATGCCCCAGCGACGCACCGCGCTCGTGCCAAAAACGAGCAGAGCAGACTAGGCGCACGCCGCCGAGACAACCCAGCCGCTCGACAAACTCGAACTCTTCCTTGTAGTGAAAGAACGACTCATTAAGGAGACCAGCCTCGAACGCCGCTGGAACGTTCACCAGAAGCCCCGTTCCAGTCACTACATCCACATCATGAGCGCCCCGCGTGCAACCATCGCAACGGATGTGCCTTACGTGGCCGCGTCGCGTGACCGCGGCTGACACGTAGGTGCTACCCAGATCAAATGGAGCACCTGATGTGATCTGACGTGGAGCTAGCGCCACCGCGTCTTCAGCGTATTCCAGTAGCTTCTCAAGACATCTGGGAAAGGGAAGAGAATCTGGATTGATGAGCCACGCCCAATCACATCCCAGTTCACCCGCAATCCGCAGACCCGCGTTCACGCCGGCAGCATACCCGCCATTATGGGAACGACGCTCCAGGATCCACGTCTCCGCCCGAGCCGCTTCGAGCGTGAGGCGGTCCACAGGGTCGGACGCGTTATCAACGACTAGGGGTTGCACGTACGGATAGGTGTCGGCCAATAGCCGAAGTGCGCGAATCGTGTCTGTTGACGAGTTCCAATTGACGATGATCCCGGCGATCTTGACGGGAGTGGCATTCACGCGATCACCGATCCTGTCCCCCGGCTTCGCCTCACGACCGATCGCGCTGACATCGCGAGGCCCTGCACCAGGCCAGGCAGGTTCACGCGGCCGCCAGTATCAGCGCCAGCGAATTGTTCGACCACCGAAAGGTCACTGCCCCAGCGGGAAGCCTGAAGGTACGCATTGCCGAACCTCTCATCCGGTTCCAAGTACGCACCCTCCGCCCACTCATTCCAGGCGTTAACGAAGACCAGACCTGCTGATCCACGGAGTGTACGTTCTTGCTCACGGGCGTGGCCAAGCCACTGCCCGTACGCCGTCGGCCCCCCGCCAATGAAGAGAGTCGCACGCTCACGACGACGCGGCGTGTTGTCCCAGCGCGGGATCACCCCAGGATGACGCACAAACGAGGCAGGTGGACGCTCCATGTAGCGCCCCGCGAGCCTCTCGTACGAACACATGCGTCCCCGGAAATCCTCTCTGGTCCCTCGCGGAAGGCGCCGCAGGGCTGTACCCAAGTTACTGTCACCCACCGGCGGAAACTCCGCAATCGCATCGAACCCAAGCGCATCCGGCGTCAGGGCGTGGGTCTCGGAGGCAACGAGCCAGAGGTCCCCCAGGCCCGCTCCAGCAGCGAGTCGCCGCCACTCATCAGCAAACCTGCGGGGTTCCGGCAGATGGTCTGCCCGATGGACCAAGAGGACGCAGGCACCATTCACCCTGAGATACCTAGAGTCCTGCAGGTATGGCATAAACGATTCGAACACTGCGGTCGGAGTATCTGGGCCATACTTCTGGGCAATGAGGATTTCCCTTCCCTTTCCATCCCAGCGCCGGGTCCAGTTCTCATTCGCCCAGCACAAAGCAAACTGGTGAGTCCCCGAACTCGCTAGGTAGAAGTCCAGTGGCCGTTCGAGGAGCCTATTTCTGGCAAACCAGTAGTGGTAGTACACGAAGGCATCTACGTCGTGTGCTTCCGCCAGGGATGTTTGCCAGGCGACCACCTCAGGGTCCAAGAGGTGGTACTCCCCGAAGGGTGTGGCGGGAACCTGAGGTTGGTGGTGCCCTGGGAAGGCCGCCTCCGCCCTTCGCACGTTGGTCCACTCGGTAAAGCCCTTGCCCCACCACTTGTCGTTTTCGGGGATCGCGTGAAACTGAGGAAGGTAGAATGCGGCCGTGACCGGGGCGTTGGCAGGACGCAGTGAACTGGTACCGTCAGTCACTTCGAGATTCACCCGCTCTCTGGACGATCACGTAGAAAAGGCCGACCAATGCGAGATAGCCAAGGAAATGCGCGATCTCGATCTCCCTAAGCGGGAGCTGCCCCTTCCAGGTAAAGGACAGAAGAACTAGGGACCAGACCAGCATTGCGGTGGGCGCCCAGAGATGCAGCAGCGCCGGCGTCTCCAGGAGTTCTGGCAGTTCGAGTCGAGCGCCGATAAGTTTCGAGGTCGCCGGCTTGCCAAATAGTAGGAGCACCGTTGCCGTGAGAAGCGCTGGCGCGACTCCGGCATCCGCCGGGGTTGCGCGCCGCGGCCCGGCCCTCGGCGCGAGTGAACGCACGTGAACCGATTCACCGAGGCTCATGACCGCTCCACAAGTCGATCAGCTTGACGCATCCGACGGCCATGGCGCCCTAGGGGCAGGATGCAATACAGATGGGTGAGGTAGAAACGCAGGCCTGACCGAATCTCGTGTCTCCACGCGTGCCAAGAGAAACCTCGGGCTGTCTCTCGCGCCCAGCCATGTGTCCACCGGGTGCTGCCGTCGATAATGGTCGGAACGCCATGGCGTAGTGCTCGGAGACCGATCTCATGGTCCTCGTAGTAGAGGAAGTACTTGTCGTTCCACCATCCAATGCGGTCGAGCGTCTCTCGACTAGCAGCAATTGCTGCGCCCATGGCCCACACCACCTGTAGCTGATCGCCGGGTTCGGCAATGCGCGCGTACGAAGCGTGGGGGGCCCCCCTCCCGAGCAGATGCTGGATCTTTCGATGCGGGTAGGGTGCGCCACGCCCACTCTCCTGTGGCGAACCGTCAGTGTTGACCAACTGGGGCGCGACAAGTGCAGCTCGTCGGCGGGCGAGTTCGGACAGACGCTCAATGCCAGCCGAAGTGACACGCAGATCCGGGTTGCAGAAGATGATCACATCGCCCGCCTGCTCGGATCGCACCGAGTTATTCGCGAACGAAAAACCGCGGTTCGCTTCAAGGCGAATAACACGAGCGCCTAGGCGTTTCGCCACCTCAACGGAATCGTCACAGGATCCGTTATCCACAACTACCCACTCAGCCCAACTGGGATCGAAGGAGCCCCAGAACTCGGTCAGCGTCGTAGAACTGTTGTAGGTGACGGTCACGAGAGTTGCCCGAGGACAGCGGATTGCCTGGCTGACCATGGGTTCGGCTGCCGTGATCGGGGAGACTGGTTCCACTCAGTACGCTCCGTCCGAAGCCATGACAGACCTGAAGGTGCGCCAGGATGACGGGGAGGAGGGAGCATCCGGGCATGCATCTGACGCCAGGCCGAACCGTGCTGTTTCGGCGATTCCCAGCACCACTAGGAGCACCGCGAGGTCGCCAAGGCTAAGGATCCCGTTGTAGGGCCTGCGCCAACTGGGCGGGGCGGTGGCCGTGACGGCGTACCGTCGAGCCCAGATCGGACCCAGGACCTGCTCGAGCATGGAGTGCCCCAGTTTCTTTCGGCTATCTAAGGTGATTTATGCCCATCTTTGCTAGCATGTGGCGTTTTGACGCTCTCACCAGCATGACCCTGGCCACAACCCGACACGCCTGGCCCCTTCCCTGCAGACAGGTGAAGTGGCTCATCGTTCTTGATCGGGGTTGAGGCAGCCGGGCCCTTGGGTGGTGACGCAGCGTGTGCGTAGGCGTTGGATATCGGCGTTGCGTGGTGATGCCGGTCAGGAGGAACGCCTCGTTCTGCGGCCACCAGGTGTCGATGGTGCGGGCGAGTCGCTCGAGTTCAGGCAGACCGGAGTCGGCGCACCAGGTGAGGAAGACCCACAGCTTCCGGGAGATGAGGGAGCGTTCGGGCCAGGGAAAGGATGTCGCGGAGCTTCTTTGCTCGGCCGCTAAGGTCAGCTCGACCAGCGGCTTCGCCGGGCCGTCCGCACACAGCACGGCGTCGGTCAGCTCGAAGAGCGCATCCGCGGGGGTGTAGAGGCAGTCGTACGTAGAGGGCGTTCTGCGGGGCTTCGTCGGGTTTCAAGTTGAGTCGATGCCCGGTGCGGACGACGTCGGCCGGGGCAGGGCGAACAGCCCAGGTTCGGATTCGGTGAGGATGCCTCGGTTCACCAGGCGCTTCAACTTGGCGCGGATGTTCTCGACGTGCCGCAGCTCCAGCCCGGTGCCTAGGGCCTGGCAGACGTCCTTGGCACGGAGGCCTTCCTTGGCCTGCTCGAAAGCGGCGGGGATCTCGCGGTAGCCGGGCGGCAGCGGTTCAGGCGGCGGGGTGCCGTCCTCGGCTGCGGCGCTGCGACGGGAGTAACGCAAGACCAGGTACCACGAGTAGATCACGAAGATGTTCTCGATGCGGAGCAGGATGCTCTCAGAGTTGAAGTAGACCGCCGTGGCGACGAGGAACGCGACCTCCGCGTGTCTGCCGAGTCGGAACAGGTTCAATGTTGCGGCAGCGAACAGCACGAGGTACGCGATCGTGAGCACGAGCCCGCCACCGAACATGAGGTGCAGGTAGGAGTTGTCGACAGCGGTGGCCTCGGACGCAAACCGGTTGAAGTCCTTCACCGTCGTGCTGAACACGAAGTCCTCAAGGCTCACGAGCTCGAGGAACTGCTGGAACTTCGAGGGACGGTAGGACAGAAGCCGATCAATCTGTGGATCGCTGGCATAGCTCGCGAGGAGGAAGGCGAAAGGGATGAAGGCGGCTGGGATCAGCGCCACGCACAGGCGGAGGAGCGGCGAGCGGGCGATGACTGGAACGACGACCATTGCTGCGAGGAAGATCAGGAACGAGTAGTAGCCACCACGGGCGTCCGTTTGCTGGAACAGATAGGTCGTCCCGGCCACCGCAGCTCCTGCGATCAGCCACGGGAACCGGAGTCGGTATTTGAACGCGTAGAGCACGGTCAGGGCCGCCGCGCCATACACGAGGTTGAAGAAGAACGGGACGCCCTGGGTGCCGTAGGTTCTACGGTTGCGGAAGTCCAGGACCTCGTTGTGTGTGATGCCCGCGTACAGCAGCGCGAACACCAGGCCGAGCGACGCGAGCGACGCGAGAATCATGATCTTCTCGGCGCGGCGCTCGGGGATCGACCACAGCAGCGGGACGATCAGCAGCACGAAGACGTAGGACAGCTGGTCTGGATTGTCGCGCAGGAGCAGCAGGACGCCCGACAGCAGGACCAGGTTGATCATCCACGTCGGCACCTTGGTCCGGTTGAGGGACATCGTGAACACCGCGAGACCGAGCACCGCGACGCGCACGTAGTTCTTCAGCGGCGACTCGGGATTGGTCACAACGGTCTGGATGACCACAGCGTTCACTGCTAGTGCCACCATGCAGAGGAATACGACGCGCGCCATCGCTCGCTCGCCAAGCCGAGCGGTCGCGTAAGTTCCGCCGGTCAACGCCCGATCTCCATCGCGGCATGCCATCCCTGCGATGCGCCGATAGCGTCCATGCGCCGCAGCACGGAAGCCGATCGGACCCAGGACCTGCTCGAGCATGGGGTACCCCCTTTCTTTCGTTTACCTAAAGATATTCATGCCAGTCTTTGCTGATATATAGCGTTTTGACGCTCTCACCAACGTGACCCTGGCCCCAACCCGACACGCCTGGCCCCTTCGCCGCCGACAGGTGAAGTGGCTCATCGATCTTGAGCGGGGTTGAGGCAGCCGGGTCCTCGGCGGTGGTGACGCAGCGCGTGTGTAGGCGTTGGTTATCTGCGTTGCGGAACCCGCGTAGGCACAGCGGCTGGTGAGCTTGATGACGCGGTTATGTCCTTCGCCGGCGGCGTTGGTGATGCCGGTCAGGAGGAACGCCTCGATCTGCGGCCACCAGGTGTCGATGGTGCGGGCGAGTCGCTCGAGTTCGGGCAGACCGGAGTCGGCGCACCAGGTGAGGAAGACCCACAGCTTCCGGGAGATGAGGGAGCGTTCGGGATGGGGGGTGCGTTTCTCCTTGCGTGACTGTGGTCTTGACGATCACGCGGTGAGATCGAAGTTCTCCTGGTAGCGGGCGGTGTGGGTGCGCTGGTACTCGCTGTCGACGTGGAATCGCCAGTAGGCGTAGAAGTCGCCGTTGGCGATGACCGCGCGCAGGAGCAGGACGGCTTCGGCGCCTTCAAGGCTCCATCTCGCACCGGTCACATCGAGGCGGTCCTTGACCAGGTAGCGGCAGCTGCCCTTGATGACAACGGTGGCGATCGGCCAGCCCAGGGCGAGTGGTAGTTCAGGTAGGGCTGCTTGGCGCTCAGGCAGGCGGCTGCGCGCTGCAGTCCCCGGGTCGGGTGATCGACCTCGGCGCGGGCGCGCAGGTGGGCGTTGAGGTCGGCGATCACACGCGGGGGCGTGTCCTTCCAGCAGGTCGCGGGCAGTGTGCTGGACGAAAGCGGCGCGGCCCGGCTGGGCGGGGTGCAGGTCCTCGGCGGCTTTCCAGAGGTATTCGATGACATGGACGTTCCACGACGATGTCGACGGTGACCCCGTGCTTGGTCGCTGCTTGCTCGATGCACTCCAGCTGGTGGTTGTTGCCGTCGACCAGGACGACCCAGCGGCAGCAGCCTTCTTCAAGTGGTGGCGCACCGCTCGACGTTGCGTGCCGTCATCTCCAGTCCCAGCCCCTCCACCACCCGCCGACACCGTACCGGGCCCGCATAGCCGGCGAGCACCCCAAGCACCCGTTCGGCGAACACCGCGGCCGCGTCCTCCACCTGTGCCGCCCGCCCACCGACGGACTCGACACGCGAGCCGGGGACTTGGGGCCGGGCAGAAGCGGCCGGGACGTGCACCGTCGGCAGTTCGCCGACCACCTGACACGCCGTGGACAGCCGAGCCAACTCCTCCTCGCACACCCGCAACAACTCAGCGATCCGCTCGGCCTCCCCTCGGAGCCGCGCCCGCTTCCCCACGGCAGGCCGCCTCACGCTCTCGCAGCAGCCGAGGCACCCGTCGCAACCCACCCAGCCCGCCTCTCCACGGACGATCAACCAGCTACCACAACGAACAGACCGCCCCGACGAACACGCCGACAACACCGTCACTCAAGAAGAAACGCACCCGGTTCCGGCCGTCGGCAAGGACATCGAGGCCCTGAGCGAAGTCGACTACCTGTACTGGGTCGGATGCGCCGGCGCCCTCGAAGCCCGCGCCAAGAAGACCACCAAGGCCTTCGCCGACCTGCTGCACATCGCAGGCGTGAAGTTCGCGATCATGGGCGGCGACGAGAAGTGCAGACCGACTCGGTCAACGGCAAGAAGGCTGCATCCGACAGCGGTTCCGCCGCGGGTGTCAAGGCCAAGGAGTCCATCCACGTCGTGGACGTCGCCCAGCCGCTCCTCGACTCCGTGAACACGCCGGTCGACCCGGCGGGCGAGGCGGAGACGGAGAGCGAACCGGAGCCGGAGCCCGTCAAGTAGACGGGGTTCGTCCGCCCCCTCGCCTGTGCGCCGGTCACCGGTGGACCGCACCGCCCTCCAGCGCCCTCCCCCAGAAGCACCCTCCCGGGGACTGCTCGCCGCCCGGCCCCGGCGTCTGCATATGCACAAGGCATGAAGCTCTGCTCATCGGGTGAGAGTTGCCCACGACCCAGCGTCGCGCCCCGCTGTTCAGCGAACAGCCATACAGACTCGAATAGTCCTTTATTGACGCGCTTGGAGGGCGAATGTGGCTGTCCGGGGAGACCATGCCCCAGGTACCAGTGGCAAGACCTGCGCAGACACAGGTCATCCGGGAGCAGCCGCCGAGCGGGCGCCGCACCAGCAGGCCCGTCTGGTACGCGCCGGCCGCCGTCATCGGCGACGCGGCCGGCGCCGCCGTGCCGGTGTATCTGGCCTTCGCGCTGGCCGGCAGCACGCATGCCGCGGCCTACGCGACGGTGGCGGCCGCAGCATGGCTGCTCGTGCGCGGCGCACGGGACCGCTACTGCGAGCGCCGTCTCGGTGAGTGCGACAACGCCGGCCCCGCGCTGCAGGACTGGCTGGTACTGGTCGGACTGCTTGCGGTGGTGCGGGCGGCGACGGGCGAGGAGTCCCCGTTCCTCGTCGCACTCGCCGCCCTGGTGCCCTGCGCGCCGACGAGCGCCGTCGTACACACGCTGATCCACCGTCATCTGGTCGCCCGACGCCGCGACGGCCGGGCCGTCCGCCGGGCCCTGGTGATCGGGGAGGCGAACACTGTCGACGGTCTGGTGAGCCACCTCGCGAAGTGGACCGACCACGAGCTCATCGTCGTCGGGGTGTGCCCGATCGGCGACGAGGACCCGCATGCGCTGGCCCCGGTCGCCGCCCGCCTCGGCAGGCAGGCACCGTCGCGCCCGTCGGCCGACTCCGCCCCGGTACTGGAGGCGGCCCGGCGGCTCGACGTGGACGTGGTCCTCGTCGTGCCGGGACCGTACATGACCGGAACGCGCCTGCGGCGGCTGTCGTGGGCCCTGCACAGCGAGGAGCGCCCGCTCGTGGTCGTACCGGGCCTGACCGAGGTTGCCGGGCGCCGGGTGGGCGTCCACTCCGTGGCCGGGCTCACGATGCTGAACGTGGCCCCGCCCCTGAGGCGGGGGCTTGCGACGCTGCTCAAGTCGGTAACGGACCGGCTGGGCGCGGCGCTGCTGATCGTGCTGCTCGCCCCGGTGTTCGTGGCGGTGGCCCTCGCCGTACGGCTGGATTCCCCGGGCCCCGTCGTGCACCGGCAGACGCGCATCGGCCGCGGCGGAAAACCGTTCACCATGGCCAAGTTCCGCACCATGGTCGCCGACGCGGAGCGGCTGAGGCACCAGCTGACCGGGACCAACGAACAGGACGGCCGGATGTTCAAGATCCGCCGCGATCCGCGGATCACCCGCGTCGGCCGGGTGCTGCGCCGCTGCTCCCTGGACGAACTGCCCCAGCTGTTCAACGTGGTGCGGGGACACATGTCCCTGGTCGGTCCGCGGCCGCCGCTGCCCGACGAGGTCGCCGGGTACAACGAGGTGGAGCTGCGCAGGCTGGCCGTCAAGCCGGGGCTCACCGGCCTGTGGCAGGTCAGCGGCCGCTCCAACCTCTCCTGGGACGAGACGGTCGCCCTGGACCTCAGGTACGTCGACAACTGGTCCCCGGCCGGGGACCTCGGGGTCCTCGTTCGCACAGTGCGCGTCGTCGTGGCTGGCACCGGGGCCTACTGAGCGTGATCAGCACCGGCGATCCTCAATTGGAGGACCCATATCGACGACGCAGTCGGTGCACATGTCCAGCACGCTGAAGACCTGGTTCACCTTGCAGGCGGTGTACCCGTCCGGCGGCGGCGGCGTCTCGACCGCGGGAACGGTGGCGTACGCGGCGCACGTCGTCGGCTTCCTCGCGGACATGCTGCTCGCCCGGCCGCCGCGCACCGGCACCCCGCCCCCGCCGGAACCGCGCAGCCTGCTGTGGGGCAGGCAGGCGCGGCACGGCTGGTGAGACGGGCGGGGCCTCAGCGCGCGGTCTGCGTGTGGACGTACTCCACGAGGCGGGTCAGGGCGTCCGGGTCGGTGGTCGGCAGGACGCCGTGGCCGAAGTTGAAGACATGGCCTTCGAGACCGGCGGCCGCGTCGAGGACCTCGCGGGTCTTCGTCTCCACGGCCTCGGTGGTGGAGAACAGGACGGCCGGGTCCAGGTTGCCCTGGAGCGCCTTGCCGGGGCCGACGCGGCGGGCCGCCTCGTCGAGCGGGACGCGCCAGTCGACGCCGACGACGTCCGCGCCCGCCTCGCCCATGAGGCCGAGCAGCTCGCCGGTGCCGACGCCGAAGTGGATGCGCGGGACGCCGTACGACGCCACGGCCTCGAAGACCTTCGTGGACGCGGGCATCACCGAGCGGCGGTAGTCGGCGGGCGTGAGGGCGCCGACCCAGGAGTCGAAGAGCTGGACGGCGCTGGCGCCCGCCTCGATCTGCACCTTCAGGAAGGCGGCGGTGATCTCGGCGAGGCGGTCGAGCAGGTCGGCCCACAGCTGCGGGTCGCCGTACATGAGCGCCTTGGTGTGCTCGTGGTTCTTGGACGGGCCGCCCTCCACGAGGTAGCTCGCGAGCGTGAAAGGCGCGCCCGCGAAGCCGATGAGGGGGGTGGAGCCGAGTTCGGCCGTGAGCAGGCCGATCGCCTCGGTGACGTAGCTGACGTCCTCAGGGGTCAGATCGCGCAGCTGGGCCAGGTCGGCGCGGGTGCGGATCGGATTCTGGACGACGGGGCCCACACCCGGCTTGATGTCGAGGTCGATACCGATGGCCTTCAGCGGGACGACGATGTCGCTGTAGTAGATCGCCGCGTCCACGTTGTGCCGGCGCACCGGCTGGAGCGTGATCTCGGCCACCAGCTCGGGCCGCATGCAGGATTCCAGCATGGGGATGCCCTCGCGCACCTTGAGGTACTCGGGCAGCGAGCGACCGGCCTGCCGCATGAACCACACGGGCGTATGGGGCACGGGCTCGCGCCTGCACGCCTTGAGGAAGGCGGACTCGTACGTGGCTGTCGGCTGCTGCCCGGAAGGGCGCTCGTTGGCACTCACGACGGAAAGTCTCGCACGGCCGACCGACATCGAAGTCCCGGGCTCCGGCGACCTGCACATGACGGGCTCCGGCGACGTACACGTCACGGGCTCCGGCGTTCGGACCGGCGCATTCGCGCAGCGCGATCCGGACAGTGGTCCCGCGCACGGGTGTCTCTCCCTGCACGGAGGCTCCGTTCCCCTTAATCTTCCCCGCATGGCTGCGGCTCAGGGACGACTGTCGGACGGCGCTGGCGGAATGGACGACGCGAAGGAGGGGGACCAAGATGCGACGGAGACGGCTCCGCCGCCCTTCCGGGCCGCCGTCGACGCGCTCAAGGCCGCGCGGCTGCGGCCGGAGATCGAGATCGACCCGACGCGCCCGCCGCAGCGCCTGGCCCCCTACGCGTACGCGCTGGAGGCGGCGGTCGTCGCCGACGACGAGGATCTGGCCGACGGCCGCCTCGTGCTGCTGCACGACCCGGCGGGCCACGACGCCTGGCAGGGCACCTTCCGTCTGGTGACCCTGGTCCGCGCGGAGCTGGAGCCGGAGATGGCCGCCGACCCGTTGCTCCCCGAGGTCTGCTGGTCGTGGCTGACCGGCGCGCTCCAGGCCCGCGGTCTGTCGTACGGCGAACCGAGCGGCACCGTCACGCGCGCGAGCTCGCACTACTTCGGCGGCCTCGCGGAGCGCCCGTCCGCCTCCCAGATCGAGATCCGGGCGTCGTGGACCCCCCGGGAGGGCCTGAGCGGCGTCCCGGACACAGCCGCGCACCTCGCCGCGTGGTGCGACCTGCTGTGCCAGATCGCCGGGCTCCCGCCGGTGACCCCGGGCGACACGTCGGTGGTCAGCCTTCCGCAGCGCCGGGGGCCGCAGTCGCGCTGAGGCCGCAGTCTCCTTGAGGCCGCAGTCCCGCTGAGGCCGCAGTCCCCGCCGAGTCCCCGGCCCCGCGACGCCACATTCCCGCCGAGGCCGCGGACCCTCACGCCGACCCGCTCACTCCTTACCGGGCTCTTACCGGTTCTTTGTCGATACGGCCACTTTCGGCCGCGTATCGACGTGGAATGACTCGGTTCGATCTTCGGATGATCGATCGCGTGTCCGAATTGCACAGATTGTTACTCACCATATCGTGATCATTCTCTAAAGGTCGATGGGTTTGGTGCCGAAGACGTCTGTGACCTTGAAAGCACGGTACGTCCCGGCTTCATCCCCAGAGTCGGTACCGTCCCGCACCCCAGGAGGCCTGGTGTCCGTTCTCCTCGAGCAGCCCGCAAGCCTGGTCGCCTACCGCCCGAACAAGCCGACCGCCATGGTGGTCGTGGCCGACCCCCGGGTCCGCTCCACCGTCACCCGCCATCTGTGGGCGCTCGGAGTGCGCGACGTCATCGAGGCGTCGTCCGTCGCGGAGGCCCGTCCCCGAATCGGCAACCCGCGCGACATCTGTGTCGCCGATGTCCATCTGCCCGACGGCAGCGGGCTCACCCTGCTGTCCGAGACCCGAGCCGCGGGCTGGCCCAACGGCCTCGCCCTCTCCGCCGCCGACGACATCGGCGCCGTACGCAATGCCCTCGCGGGCGGCGTCAAGGGCTATGTCGTCACCGGCACCCGTACGAACGTCGGGCTCCCCACCCGGCCCGGCGCCGCGCCCATCGGCTCGGCAGCCGCCCGTATGCACCGCCGCCCCCCGGGCGCCCCGAGCCACCCGGGCGGCTACCGCGAGCTGTCCGGACGAGAGGTCGAGGTACTCCGTCTGGTCGCGGAGGGTCAGTCGAACAAGGCCATCGGCGTCTCGATGGGCCTGTCCGCGCTGACCGTCAAGAGCCACCTCGCCCGCATCGCCCGCAAGCTCGGCACGGGCGACCGTGCCGGAATGGTGGCGGTGGCCCTGCGGACGGGGATCATCCACTGAACCGACTGGGATCATCCACTGAACCAGAGTCACGTATAGACACGCGGAACCCGGTCACCACGCACTCCGAGCCGGATCTTTCACTGACCTGACTGGTTTACGACCCTCAGACGCCCGTCGACGGAACGTTCCGTCGGCGGGCGTTGTCCATACACAGATACCCTTGACACGTGACCGACGCCCAAGAGACCGCAGCAGACAGCTCACTGCGAACCACCGGAGGCGCCCCTCCGGACGACGTCGAATCGGCGCCGATCCCTTTGCTTGAGCCCCGAGACGGCATTCCGCCCGTGATCGCCGACGACGCCTCGCTCGCCGAGGTGATCGCCGCCTTCGCCGCCGGATCCGGCCCCGTAGCCGTCGACGCCGAACGCGCGTCCGGGTACCGATACGGCCAGCGCGCCTACCTGGTGCAGCTGCGCCGCGAGGGCGCGGGCTCCGCGCTGATCGACCCCGTCGCCTGTCCCGACCTGTCGGGCTTCGGCGAGGCGATCTCCGGCGTGGAGTGGGTGCTGCACGCGGCCACCCAGGACCTGCCGTGTCTGCGCGAGATAGGCATGATCCCGACCCGCCTCTTCGACACCGAGCTGGCCGGGCGGCTCGCCGGGTTCCCGCGGGTGGGCCTCGGCGCGATGGTCGAGAGCGTGCTCGGGTTCGTCCTGGAGAAGGGGCACTCCGCCGTCGACTGGTCGACGCGTCCGCTGCCCGAGCCGTGGCTGCGCTACGCCGCGCTCGACGTGGAACTGCTCGTCGACCTGCGCGACGCCCTGGAGAAGGAGCTGGACCGGCAGGGCAAGCTGGAGTGGGCCCGGCAGGAGTTCGACGCGATCGCGCAGGCCGAGCCCGCGCCGCCGCGCAAGGACCCCTGGCGCCGTACGTCCGGGATGCACAAGGTGCGCCGCCGGCGGCAGATGGCGGTCGTCAAGGAGCTGTGGGAGACCCGGGACCGGGTCGCGCAGCGCCGGGACATCTCGCCGGGCAAGGTGCTCGGTGACGCGGCGATCGTCGAGGCTGCGCTGGCCCTCCCGGCCAATGTGCACGCCCTGGCCGCGCTGAACGGCTTCGGGCACCGCATGGGGCGGCGCCAGCTGGAGCAGTGGCAGTCCGCCGTCGACCGCGCGAAGGAGCTGCCGGACTCCGAGCTGCCCCAGCCCGGCCAGCCGGTGACCGGTCCCCCGCCGCCGCGCGCCTGGGCCGACAAGGACCCGGCGGCCGCGGCCCGGCTGTCCGCCGCGCGCGCCGCGGTGTCGACGCTCGCCGAGCAGCTGAACATGCCGCAGGAGAACCTGATCACGCCGGACACCGTGCGCCGCGTGTGCTGGGAGCCGCCGGTTACGCCGGACACGGAGTCCGTGGCCGCCGCGCTCGCCGGCTATGGGGCGCGGCCGTGGCAGGTCGAGCAGGTGACGCCGGTGCTGGTGGCCGCGCTGTCCGCCAAGGGCTGAGGCCAAGGGCCGACGAACGCCGGGCCGCCGTGAGTGGTTCGGTCGTTCGGCGGCTGCGGACGGTCCTGGGTTGCTCGCGCCCACGCGGCGGAGCCGCATGGTGTCACAGCCCCGCGCCCCTGACGGGGCGCGGCCTGCGCCTACTTCGTCGCGCCGCGCGTGAACCCGTTGTAGATGAAGCGCTGGAGGAACAGGAAGACGATCAGGGTCGGCAGGATGACGAGCACCGCTCCTGCCGAGATCGTCTCCCAGTGCGCCCCGAACGGCCCCCGGAAGCGGAACAGCGACGTCGAGATCACGCCAAGATCTTCCGACGGCATATAGAGGAACGGGATGTAGAAGTCGTTGTAGACGGTGATCCCCTTCACGATCACCACCGTGACGATCGCGGGCTTGAGCAGCGGGAAGATGATCTTCCGGTAGACCGTGAAGGCGTTGGCGCCGTCCAGGCGCGCGGACTCGTCCAGGGAGATCGGGATGGACCGTACGAACTGCAGGAAGATGTAGATCGACACGATGTCCGTGCCCATGTAGAGGGCGATCGGCGCCCAGCGGGTGTCGAACAGGCCGAAGCTGTTGACGATCTGGAAGGTCGCCACCTGGGTCGTCACGCCGGGCACGAGCGCGGCGACGAGGAACAGCGCGACCACCAGCTTCTTGAAGCGGAAGGTGAACCGGTCGATCGCGTACGCCGCCATCGAGCCGATGATCACCGTCCCCGTGACGGCGAACAGCAGGATGAAGGCGGTGTTGCCGAACGCCGAGAGCATCCGGCCGTCCTGAAACGCCGTCACATAGTTGTGGAAGTTGAGCAGGTCGTCGGGGAGCGTGAGGGCTCCGCTGTCGTTCGCCATCTCCTTCGAGGACTTGAGGGAGGTCAGGAAGACGACGCCGAGCGGCAGCAGCACGACGACGGCCGCGACGACGAGTGACAGATACACGAGGGTGCGGGCGAGGACTCGGCGCGTCATACGAGGTCCACCTTGTCGTCGGGGACGAGGCGCCGCTGCACCCAGGTCACCGCCAGGATGATCATCAGCAGCACGACCGCCGCCGCCGAGGCGAGCCCCGTCTTGTTGAACTGGAAGGCCAGCTTCACGGTCTGGATCACGAAGGTCTCGGTGCCGGTCGCCCCGCCGGTCATGATGTACGGGATCTCGAAGACCGAAAGCGAGCCGGAGATGGACAGGATCACGCTCAGGCTCAGCACGGGCCTGATCCCCGGCGCGATGATGTACCGGAACTGGTGCCAGCGGTTGGCGCCGTCCAGCTCGGCGGCCTCGTACAACTCCCCCGGAATGGACTGGATCGCGCCCAGGAAGAGCACGAAGTTCAGGCCCATGTAGCGCCAGACGGAGACACCGGCGAGCGAGACGTTCGCGGATGTCGGTGTCCCGAGCCACGCGCGGTCGGAGTGCACGCCGAACAGGCTCAGCACCGAGTCGAGGGTGCCGCCGTCCTGGAAGAAGTACAGGAAGACGAAGCCGATCGCGACCCCGTTGATCAGGTACGGGAAGAAGAGCACGCCCTTGAAGAAGTTCCGGAAGCGGACGTTGAAGCTCAGGATCGTCGCGAAGTAGAGCGCGGCGGCGATCTGGACCACGGAGGCCGCGAGGTAGTAGCCGCTGACGAAGAACACCTGGAAGAGGTCCTCCCGGGTGAAGACCTCGACGTAGTTCTCGGCGCCCGTGTAGTGCAGCCCGGGGCTCACGCCGTCCCAGTCGGTGAAGCTGTACGCGACCATGTTGGCGATCGGCGCGTAGGTGAAGGTGATCAGCAGGGCGAGCGGGGCGATCAGGAAGAGCCAGGGCGTGACGCCGCGCCACAGCCGCGCCCTGCGCGGGGCGGGCGGCGGTTCGGGGGCGGCGGGCGCGGCCACCTCCGCGGGCCGCGCCGCCTTCTCGGTGGTGTCCGCCATCAGGACCCCGCGGCCTTCTGCGCCTCGGTCCACTTCTTGCTGAGGTCGTCGAGGAAGCCGTCGAGGCTGCCCTTCGTGGCGCCGCGCGCGAGGTCGACGAGGTCCTGGCGGTAGTCGGGCTTGTAGATGCCGACCTCGGACGCGTCGTCGAGCTCCTTGACCTGGGCGCCCTTCGCGTCATTGACCTCGATGAACTGCACGCCCGCGTCCTCGTACGGCTTCAGTACCTGCGGCAGGGGCGCGTCCTTGACCGGCGAGATGGCCAGGTTGTCGTCCGCGTAGCCGGACTTGTCGGTGAACCAGTCGATCCAGGCGCGGGCCGCCTCCTTGTGCTTGGAGTGGACGTTGACGGCCTGGTTGTAGTCCGGGCCGACAACCGCGCAGAACTTCCCGCCCACTTGGGCCGGGAAGGGCATGAACCCGATGTCGTCGGGGTTGACCCCGGCCTGCTTGGCCCCGTCCTGGAACTGGATGATCGCCCAAGTCCCGAGCCACTCCGTGGCAATCTGCCCCTTCGCCAACCGGGCTTTGGAAGCTTCCCAGTTGGTGGTGGTCGGGTCCTTCTCGATCAACCCGTCGTGCACGATGTCGTACAGCAGCTTGTCGCCGACGCGCAGCTCGGCGCCCTGGGCCCACGGATCGCCCTCGGCCAGCTTCGTGGTCGCCTGGGTGTCGCAGTGCACCGAACCGTTGACGAACGTCCAGGAGGTCAGCGGCCACTGGGCGGCGAAGTTGGTGTAGTACGGGGTCGCGTCCGTCTTGGTCTTGATGGCCTTCAGGTCGGAGATGAACTCGGCCGGGGTGGTGGGCCATTGGGTGACCCCGGCGTCCTTCCAGACCTTCTTGTTGTAGACGAAGCCGGGGGTCACACCGATCGGGCTCTGCCCGTAGACCTTGCCGCCGACGGTGGTGAAGTCGGTGAAGCGGTACTTCTTGCTCCGCTCCGCCTGGGTGCCGAGCGAGGCGAAGAACTTCGGGTAGTCGTTCTTCTTGATCACCGCGGGGATCAGGAGCACGTCACCGTAGTTCTCCGTGTTCATACGGATCTTGACCTCGGTCTCGTAGTTCGTGAGGGCCTCGAACTCGACCTTGACCTTCGGATAGACCTTGTTGAACTCCGCGGCGTACTTCTTCATCGTGCCGTCCTGCACGAGATCGGTCCGCTGGGTGAGGACCTTGATCGTCCCGGACACCTTGTTCGGGTCGTCGGGGGCCTTCGCGTCCGCGCCCTTCGAGGTGCCTCCTGTCCCGGTGCAGCCGGCGGCCAGCAGTGCGGCGGCGAGCAGTGTTCCGGCGAGTGACTTGCGGCGGTTCATCTGCACCAGCTCCGTTCACGTCGGTTGGCTGATTCCGCACTCTGGCAGTCGTTTACTGAACCGGTAAAGTCCCTATCCCGCCAACGATGAGAAAGGGTTTTCCAGTACTGGCAATTTCAGTGCTCGACCGGTTTAGGGAGCATCCATGCTGGACGTCACACCGCTCACCGAGGGATGGATCCTGCGGCACGAGGGGGCCGCGGTCCCCGCCGAGGTGCCGGGCTGTGTGCACACGGATCTGCTGGCGGCGGGGGTCATTCCGGACCCGTTCCTCGACCGCAACGAGACGCGAGTGGCGTGGGTGGGAAGGCGGGAGTGGACGTACGAGACCGACGTCCCGGCCTCCGGCGGACATGAGCAGACCGACCTCGTCTTCGACGGCCTGGACACCGCCGCCGAGGTCCGCATCGGCGGTCGACTCCTGGGCTCGGTACGGAACATGCACCGCTCCCACCGCTTCGACGTCACCGGTCTCCAAGGCCGCCTTTCGGTGCGCTTCCGCTCCGCGTACACGGAGGCCGAGGCGGTACGGGAGCGTCTCGGGGAGCGGCCGAACGCGTATTCCGAGCCTTTCCAGTACATCCGGAAGATGGCCTGTTCCTTCGGCTGGGACTGGGGGCCGACCCTGGTAACCGCCGGAATCTGGCGGCCGGTTCGGCTGGAGCACTGGTCGTCGGCGCGGATCGCGCGGGTACGGCCGGTGGTGACGGTCGAAGGGTCCACCGGTCTGGTCGCGCTGCACGTCGACGTGGAGCGGACCAGGGTCGAGGCGGACCTCACCGTGACGGCCCGGGTCGGCGGGGTCGAGGCCACGGCGGCGATCGACGGAACGAGCGGTGCCGTACGCCTGGAGGTGCCCGACCCGGACCTGTGGTGGCCGCGGGGGTACGGAGAACAGCCGCTGTACGAAGTCGAGTTGACGCTCACTGGTGCGGAGGGACCGCTCGACACCTGGCGCCGCCGCGTCGGCTTCAGGACCGTCGAGCTGGACCGGCGCCCCGACGCGTACGGCACCGGCTTCACCTTCGTCGTGAACGGGGTCCGGCTCTTCGCGCGCGGCGTCAACTGGATCCCGGACGACGTCTTTCCGTCCCGGATCACCCGCGAGCGGTATCGCGGACGGCTCACGCAGGCGGCCGAGGCCGGTGTCGATCTCGTACGCGTCTGGGGCGGCGGGATCTACGAGAGCGAGGACTTCTACGACGCCTGCGACGAGCTGGGGCTGATGGTCTGGCAGGACTTTCCGTTCGCGTGCGCGGCCTATCCGGAGGAGCAGCCGCTGCGCGGTGAGGTGGAGGCCGAGGCCCGCGAGAACGTCGTACGGCTGATGCCGCACCCCTCGCTGGTGCTGTGGAACGGCAACAACGAGAACCTGTGGGGTTTCCGGGACTGGGGCTGGGAGCGGCGGCTCGCCGGGGACTCGTGGGGCGAGGGGTACTACCTGGGTCTGTTGCCGCGTGTCGTCGCCGAGTTGGACCCGACGCGGCCGTACACCGCGGGAAGCCCCTGGTCCGGGTCCTGGGATCGTCACCCGAACGACCCGGCGCACGGTACGCACCACTCGTGGGAGGTGTGGAACCGGACGGACTACGCCGACTACCGCCGCGAAGTCCCGCGTTTCGTGGCCGAGTTCGGCTGGCAGGCCCCGCCCGCGTACGCGACGCTGCGGCGCGCGCTGCCCGGTGAGACGCTCGCTCCCGACTCCCCCGGCATGCTGCACCACCAGAAGGCGGACGACGGGAACGGCAAGCTGGAGCGCGGGCTCGCCCCGCATTTCCCTTTGCCGGACGGGGACTTCGACCGCTGGCACTACCTCACCCAGGTCAATCAGGCACGGGCCGTCGCCGCCGGGATCGAGCACTGGCGCTCGCACTGGCCCCGCTGCGCCGGGACCATCGTCTGGCAGCTCAACGACTGCTGGCCGGTGACGTCCTGGGCCGCGATCGACGGGGACGGGCGGGCGAAGCCGCTTTACCACGAGCTGCGGCGGCTGTACGCGGACCGGTTGCTGACGCTTCAACTCCGGGACGAAGGGCTGGTGTTGGTCGGCGTCAACCAGTCCCCGGGGGCATGGCAGGGTGCCGTCACCCTGCGGCGGATGTCCGTGGAGGGCGTGACGGTGGGCGAGGCGACACTCGGTCTGTCGGCCGCCGGGCGTACGGTCGCCGAGGTGCGCGTACCACGAGACCTGGAGCCCGCCGGACCCAAGGAGTTCCTGGTGGCGGACGCGGACGGGCTGCGCGCCGTGCACTTTCCCGTGCCGGATCGCGACGTCCCGTACCCGCAGCCGGAGTTCGACGTCGTGGTCGCGCCGGGCAGTGTGACCGTGACGGCCCATACCCTCGTACGGGATCTGCTTCTGCAAGCGGACAGGCTGGCGCCCGGAGCCTCGTCCGACACCGGCCTCGTCACCCTCCTCCCCGGCGAACAGGTCATCCTGGGCGTACGCGGCTGGGAGACTCCCGATGCGGACACCGCCCGATCCGCCTTGTACTGCGTGGAGCCGAACCGATGACGACAGCGCCCACACCCCGCGTGACCATCAAGGACGTCGCCGCGCGCGCCGGGGTCTCCAAGGGCGCCGTGTCACTCGCCTTCAACCACAAGCCGGGCCTGTCGGACGCCACCCGGGACCGGATCTTCGAGGCGGCCCGGGAGCTGGGGTGGGCGCCGAATCTCACGGCGCGGTCGCTGTCGAGCCAGCGCGTGGACGTGGTCGGCCTCGCGATCTGCCGGCCGGCGAAGCTGCTCGGGCTCGAACCGTTCTACATGGAGTTCATCTCCGGCGTGGAGAGCGTCCTGACCGAGCGGTCGTGCTCGCTGCTGCTGCGCCTCGTCCGGAATCTGGAGGAGGAGGTCGGGCTCCAGGACGCCTGGTGGAAGGGGAAGCAGATCAGCGGGTCGATCCTGGTCGACTTCCGGGCGAACGACCCGCGGGTGGCGGCGGTGGAGCGCCTCGGCATGCCGGCGGTCGCGGTCGGACACCCTTCCCTGACCGGCAGCCTCACCTCCGTCTGGACCGATGACGCCACCGCCGTCACGGAGGCCGTGCGCTATCTCGCGGCGCTCGGGCACCGGCGGATCGCCCGGGTCGGCGGCGCGGCGGCCCTGGGCCACACGTCCATCCGTGCGGCGGCCTTCGACGCGTCGGCCCAGATGCTGGAACTCGACGGGGCCCGGCAGGTCGCCACCGACTATTCGGGCGACGCGGGCGCGCGGGCCACCCGCTCACTGCTGACCGCCGCGCCCCCGGACCGGCCCACCGCGATCGTGTACGACAACGACATCATGGCGGTGGCGGGTCTTTCGGTCGCTTCCGAGATGGGGCTGAGCGTGCCGGGTGACGTCTCGCTGCTCGCCTGGGACGACTCCCAGCTGTGCCGGCTGACGCATCCGGCGCTGTCCGCCATGAGCCATGACGTGCACGGATTCGGCGCGGACGCGGCACGGACGCTGTTCGGGGTGATCACCGGCGAGGGGCCCGGCTCGCATCCCGTGCCCACTCCGGTCCTCACCCCGCGGGGCTCGACGGCGCCTCCGCGGATGTGACCTTCACCGCTCCCGCCTCCGGGACTGGGCAGCATGGTTACCCGCAAGTAGCATGAGGGGGTGAGCGCGCGCTCAGGCGTGTGCGCCGCGCAGCAGTGCCATCCCGCATCTGGAGGAGAGCCATCGTGCCTCGTACCGTCAGGGACGTCGTCTTCGTCGACGGCGTCCGCACCCCGTTCGGCAAGGCGGGCCCGAAGGGCATTTACCACGAGACCCGCGCCGACGATCTCGTCGTGAAGGCCATCCGGGAGCTGCTGCGCCGCAACCCGGGCCTGGACCCCAAGAAGATCGACGAGGTCGCCATCGCCGCGACCACGCAGATCGGTGACCAGGGTCTGACGCTGGGCCGCACGGCCGGCATCCTCGCCGGTCTCCCCCAGTCGGTCCCCGGCTACTCCATCGACCGCATGTGCGCGGGCGCGCTGACCGCCGTCACCGCCACCGCGGGCTCCATCGCCTTCGGTGCGTACGACGCCGTCATCGCCGGTGGTGTCGAGCACATGGGCCGCCACCCGATGGGCGAGGGCGTGGACCCGAACCCGCGCTTCGTCAGCGAGAAGCTGGTCGACGAGTCCGCCCTCTTCATGGGCATGACCGCCGAGAACCTGCACGACCGCTACCCGCACATCACCAAGCAGCGCGCCGACGAGTACGCCGTGCGCTCGCAGGAGAAGGCCGCCAAGGCGTACGCCAACGGCAAGATCCAGCAGGACCTGGTGCCGATCTCGGTGCGCAACACCAACGCGGAGGTCGGTGAGACCGGCTGGGGCCTGGTCACCGCCGACGAGCCGATGCGCCCGGGGACGACGCTGGAGAACCTGGCCGGTCTGAAGACGCCGTTCCGCGTCCACGGCCGGGTCACCGCCGGTAACGCGGCCGGTCTGAACGACGGCGCCACGGCCTCGATCATCGCGTCCGAGGACTTCGCCCGCGAGAACAACCTGCCGGTCAAGATGCGGCTCGTCTCGTACGCCTTCGTCGGCGTCGAGCCCGAGGTCATGGGCTACGGTCCGATCCCGGCGACCGAGAAGGCCCTCGCCAAGGCGGGCCTCGGCATCGGCGACATAGGGCTGTTCGAGGTCAACGAGGCCTTCGCCATCCAGGTGCTGGCCTTCCTCGACCACTACGGCATCGCGGACGACGACGCGCGCGTCAACCAGTACGGCGGCGCCATCGCGTTCGGCCACCCGCTGGCCTCCTCCGGCGTCCGTCTGATGACGCAGCTGGCCCGCCAGTTCGAGGAGCAGCCGGAGGTCCGTTACGGCCTCACCACCATGTGCGTCGGCTTCGGCATGGGCGCCACGGTGATCTGGGAGAACCCGCACCACAAGGACGCCGGAGGCAACAAGTGAGCACCACCGAACTCCTCAAGGGTGCGGCCGAGCTGTTCCCCGACGAGGTCGTGACGTCCGCGAACGTACGTCACCTCGACCTGCCGTTCGGGGCTGGCCGTTTTGCGCTCATCACCCTTGACAACGGCTTCGACCACACCAAGCCGACCACCTTCGGCCCGGCGTCGCTGGCGAACCTCAACGCCGCCATCGACCAGGTCGAGAAGGAGGCCGCGGCCGGCGAGATCGTCGGTGTCGGCGTCACCGGCAAGCCGTTCATCTTCGCGGTCGGCGCCGACCTCAAGGGCGTCGAGCTGCTGAAGAAGCACGACGACGCGCTCGCCATCGGCAAGGGCGGCCACGAGGTCTTCAAGCGCCTCGCGGCCCTGGCCGTCCCGACCTTCGCGTACTACAACGGTGCGGCGATGGGCGGCGGCGTCGAGGTCGGTCTGCACTGCAAGTACCGCACGGTGTCGAAGGCGCTCCCGGCCTTCTCGCTGCCCGAGGTCTTCCTCGGTCTGGTCCCCGGCTGGGGCGGCTGCACGATCCTGCCGAACCTGATCGGTGCGGAGAAGGCCGTCTCGGTGATCATCGAGAACTCGCTGAACCAGAACAAGCAGCTCAAGGGCCGGCAGGTCTTCGACCTCGGCATCGCCGACGCCCTCTTCGAGGGTGCGGACTTCCTGGAGCAGTCGCTGATCTGGACGGCGAACGTCCTCAAGGGCGACATCACCGTCGAGCGTCCGGAGATCGACCGCGGCGAGGCCTGGGACCAGGCCGTCGCGCGCGGCCGTTTCATCGCCGACAGCAAGGTGCACGGTGCGGCTCCGGCCGCGTACCGCGCGCTGGACATCATCGCCGCGGCCAAGGACGGTGACCTGCAGAAGGGTTACGACGCCGAGGACGTGGCGCTCGCCGACCTGATCATGGGTGGCGAACTGCGCTCCGGCATCTACGCGTTCAACCTCGTCCAGAAGCGCGGCAAGCGCCCGGCGGGTGCCCCGGACAAGTCCCTGGCCCGTCCGGTCACCAAGGTCGGCGTCGTGGGCGCGGGCCTGATGGCCTCGCAGCTCGCGCTGCTCTTCCTGCGCCGCCTCGAGGTGCCGGTCGTGCTGACCGACATCGACCAGGAGCGCGTCGACAAGGGTGTGGGCTACGTCCACGCCGAGATCGACAAGCTGCTGAGCAAGGGCCGGGTGAACCAGGACAAGGCGAACCGTCTGAAGGCCCTGGTGACCGGTGTCCTGGACAAGGCCGAAGGCTTTGCGGACGCCGACTTCATCATCGAGGCCGTCTTCGAGGAGATCGGCGTCAAGCAGCAGGTGTTCGCGGAGGTCGAGGCGGTCGCCCCGGCGCACGCGATCCTCGCCACCAACACCTCGTCCCTCTCGGTCACCGAGATGGCGTCGAAGCTGAAGAACCCCGAGCGGGTCGTCGGTTTCCACTTCTTCAACCCGGTCGCGATCCTCCCGCTGCTGGAGATCGTCCGCGGTGAGCAGACGGACGACGCCGCGCTGGCCACGGCGTTCGGTGTCGCCAAGAAGCTGAAGAAGACGGCGGTTCTGGTGAAGGACGCCCCGGCGTTCGTCGTCAACCGCATCCTCACCCGCTTCATGGGCGAGATCCAGAACGTCATCGACGAGGGCACGTCGGTCGAGGTCGCGGAGAAGGCGGTGGAGCCGCTGGGTCTGCCGATGTCTCCTCTCGTCCTCCTGGAGCTGGTCGGCCCCGCGATCGGTCTGCACGTCTCGGAAACCCTCAACCGGGCCTTCCCGGACCGCTTCACGGTCTCCCCGAACCTTGCCGCCGTCGTCAAGGCGGGCAAGCGCGGGTTCTACGTGTACGACTCCGGGAAGCCGGAGCTCGACCCCGAGGTCGCGGCACTGCTGAAGCAGGGCGATGTCGTCCTCACCGAGGAGCAGGTCCGTGACCGCGTCCTCGACGCCGTCGCCCAGGAGATCGGGCTCATGCTCGACGAGGGTGTCGTGGCCGAGGCCCAGGACATCGACCTCTGCCTGATCACCGGTGCCGGCTGGCCCTTCCACCTGGGCGGCATCACGCCGTACCTGGACCGCGAGGGTGTCTCCGAGCGGGTGAACGGGAAGCGGTTCCTGGAGCCGGGTGTCGCGAGCGTCCCCGCGTAAGCGCTCCGCTGTGTACGCCGGGTGCCCGGCACGCCAACTGGTGTGCCGGGCATCGGTGTTCGCCCCCTCCGCCCCTACCCTCCCCCACTCTCGGCTTCGCTCGAGCGGGGGGACCCCCATCGTCCCTGGGGGCTGCCGCCCCCAGACCCCCGCTGTCGGCCTGAGCGACCTCGTCCTCAAACACCGGACGGGCTGAGAATCAGCCCCTCCGGCGTTTGACGAGCGGGGTCTGGGGCGGCGGGGGCGAAAAAACGCCCCTCACACCACCCGCCACGCCTCCAGCGCCAACCCCGGCTCGTCCTTCCGCCGGGTCAGGAGCAGCTCCCCGCCCCCGGGCGCGAGGCTGGCCGCAACCACCCGCCCCACCTCGTCCTCCGCCAGTGACACCCGTGTGTCCGCAGAGAGTTGAGGACCGGACTCGGTCCACCAGGCCCCCGCAGACTCCTGCTCGGTCGGATACGCGGCGAAGGCGACCCGACCGCTCGCCGAGCGCTGGGCGAGCAACGTGCAGTCGTGGCCGTCGAGTTCGCAGCGGACGGCCGACACGGGCCCGGGCCCGGCGGAGGCCAGCAGAGCGACCGGCTTGGTGCCCGGACGCCAGGCGCACAGGTCCCCCGTCCCGTCGGTGAAGAAGAGCGTGGTGGACCCCGGAGACGTGGCGAGCGCCCGGAGCGTGTCCGGGCGTACCGGCGTCTCCAGGGTCTCCTGCAGGACCGGCTGCGCGCCCGGCTCCTCCTGCCGCCAGTGCAGGATGCCGCCCGGGACGGCCGCGTACAGCTCGACGCGTCCGGACTCCCCCGTCACGGCCGCCAAGTCCGCCCGCACGTCACGCCCCTTGAGGTCGCGCCACGGGCCCCAGCCGCCCTTCTCCTTCTGCGCGAGCATGCTCACGCCGCCGCCCTTGTTGCGTACGAAGACGTGGGCGCGCCCCTCGGCGTCGACGGCGACGGCCGGTGTGCCGGTCCGGTCGCCCTTCTTGTCGGGGTGCCCGATCGGGTTCCAGTCGAGGGCGGCGAGCCGGGGACGGAAGTGCGTGGAGTGGACGAGGCCCGACTCGCCGTTGCCGGTGGGGCGCCAGGAGACGAGATGGGCGTAGCGGTCGGGGCCCTGGCCCACGGCGAGCACGGGATGCAGGCGTTGGTCGCCGCCCACGGTGCGCGCAGGGTCCCAGGGGCCGCCGGGGCCGTGCTCCGCCCGGCAGAGGACAGCCGCCTCCGACAGCAAGTACGCACTGAGCCTGCCGTCGCGGCCGCGTATGAGCCAGTCGCCGTTCACCGGTTCACTTTAATCGGGGCGTGCCGGACACGGCGGCCCGCCCCCGGAGGTTCCCATCTTGCGGTGGACGACACCCCCACTGGATAGGATCTACACAAGATCTGACCAGATGAGTACTCGTCTGATGGTTTCAACCCCCGTTTTCGTCTCAGTGTCTGTCCTGCGGAGGAACTTCCGTGGCGTCTACCCGCCGCAAGCCACGTCGCCGTGTGTGGCCCAAGATCAAGCTGTTGCTCCTCGTGGGCGCGGTGGCCGCCGGTGGTACGGCGCTCTACCCCGTGTGGCGTGCGGCGCACCCGGATCCCCCGGAGCTCACCGTCCGGTACCGGACCGACACTCCGGCCGCGGCGGCGGTGGCCAAGCCCTCGCTGGAAGTCTTCAACGAGTCGAAGAAGCCGCTGCCGTTGAGCGATGTCACGCTCCGGTACTACTTCACCGCGGACGGGGCGTCGTCGTACGCCTTCAACTGCGTCCAGGCCGCCGTCGGCTGCTCGAACATCGCCGGCACCGTCGTCACGCCGGACGAGTCCACCTCCACCGCCGACCGCTATCTGGAGATCAGGTTCACCGCGGACGCGGGCACCCTGAAGCCCGGTGCGAACAGCGAGGGCATCGAGCTGCAGCTCTACCGCGTCGACCACAAGCAGCTGAAGCAGTCGAACGACCGCTCCTTCGACGGCGCCATGACCAGCTACAAGGAGTCGAAGAAGGTGACCGCGTACAAGCGCGGCGTGCTCGCCTGGGGGGAGGAGCCGAACGGCGACTCCAAGAAGTCGGCGGCGGCCTCCGCCGCGCCCGACCCGGCGCTCACCACCCCGACCGGGGTCATCTTCGACAACTTCCAGTACAGCGGCTCCAAGGACCCGGCGCTCTTCAAGCACGGATGGCTGGTCCGCACCAGCAAGGGCGGCCCCGGCATCGACGACACGTGGTCCGCCGACGGCGTCAGCTTCCCCTTCGAGAAGGACGCCCAGGGCGACGGCCAGGTGCTCCAGCTGCGCGCCACCACGGACGGCACCAAGGCCGGTACGAAGCAGGCCAGCGTGGGAAGCGCCGGAACCGAGTTCCGTTCGGGCACCTACGCCGCCCGGATCCACTTCAGCGACAAGCCGACGAAGGGCCAGAACGGCGACCACGTCAACCAGACCTTCTACACGATCGGCGGCAGCGGCTCGAAGTACAGCGAGCTGGACAACGAGTACATGCCGAACGGCGGTTGGGGCGCGCCCGGGCCCAAGCTCGACACCACCAGCTGGTACAGCTACCAGGCGGGTGACCGCGTCACCAGCAAGCTGGAGGAGAGCCTCAACGGCTGGCACACCATGGTGATCACGGTGGACAAGGACGTGGTCACGTACCGGCTCGACGGCCGGAAGCTCTTCAGCAGCAGCGGAAAGTACTCCCCCCGCGCGGGCATGTCCGTGAACTTCAACACCTGGTTCGTGGACCTCCCGTTCAAGGGCGACCGCACCTGGGACATGAAGGTCGACTGGCTGTACTACAACGCCGACGACACCCAGTCCCTGAAGGACGTCCAGGCGGCGGTGAAGGACTTCAGCGGCAACGGTCTGAACTACTTCAACACTGTTCCCACATCCTGAACGGGGCTACGATCCCGAGCCCCCCGGCCAGTTGACAGCTCAGTCAGGAGCCCCGGTGAGCACAGAGCAGTCGATACCCAGCGTCCCCGCCCATCCGGTGAGCCGGCGCTCCGCACTGCGGCTGGCCGGGGCAGGAGGGATCGTGACGGCCGGCGGCGCCCTGCTGGGCACCGGGCCCGCGTCGGCGGCCGCGGGCATCGGCGGCCTCACCACACCCCCGTCGTTCGCCCCGTCGGGGCGCCGCCCCCGATATCGACGCGCGACCTGGTCCCAACAGTTCCAGGCGTCCCACGGCTGGTCCGCCGCGGGCACCGGCACGGCGTCGGCCGAACCGAACGACACATCGGTCTTCGTGCGAGGTACCCAGTCGGTCCGGGTGACCACCACCGGCACGGCCAAGCAGTCGTACGTCCGAAGAACCGGCATGTCCGCGATGAACCTGACCGGCAAGATGATCAGGCTCGTCTTCCGGGTCGAGAACACGGCCAACCTGTCGAAGCTGGCCTTCTACGTCGGCACCGGCTCCTTCACGAACTACTTCCTCTGGCAGTTCCACACGCACTCCACGACGGCGACCAACTACGTCCAGTCGGGAGAGTGGGTGACGGTGCATCTCCAGTGGGCCGACGTCACCAGCGCGGCCGGAACGTGCTCGTTCTCGTCCTCCGGCGTCCCTTCCACGACATCCGGCTTCACCGACATGTCGTTCGCCCTGTACGACAACGCGGGCGGCCCGGTGACGTACCACCTCCAGGCCGTCGAGCTGATACCGGACACCGCGTCCGTCTTCCCCAAGGGCGCCGTCTCGGTCACCTTCGACGACTCCCACACCTCGATCCACGACCTGGCCCGGCCCACGATGGACGCGTACGGAGCCCCCGGCACCGTCTACAACATCGCCGACGCGATCGGGACCGGCACCTTCCTGTCGCTCGACGAGATGCGCTCTCTGCAGGACTTCTCGGGCTGGGAGATGGCCGGGCACTCCTACGCGACGGCCGCCCACACCGCGGGCTACAGCAAGCTCACCGCACAGCAGGTGGACGACGACCTGCGCACCCTGCGGGAGTGGCTGGTGTCCAACGGCTTCAGCAGCGAGCATTTCGCCTACCCGCACGGCGCGTTCGAGAAGACCACGGACGGCATTCCGGTGGACCTGATCGCGAGCCGGCACTTCACCACGGCCAGATCGATCATCTCCGAGACGATCGAGTCCTTCGCCCCGGCGATGCCGTACCGCCTCAAGGCGCTGACCGGCATCAACGACGGCTCGGGAATCGGCGGTACGGCGCTGTCGAACCTGACCGGCGCGGGCGGCAGGCTCGACCGCTGTGCGAGCAACGGCGACTGGCTCATCCTCTGCCTCCACAAGATCGTGGAAGGAACTCCGGCGAGCAGTACGGAGATCAGCCGGGCCGGTCTCGCCACGCTGATGGCGGCGGTCGCCGACCGGGGCATCCCCGTCGTGACGGTCGCGGAAGCGATGGCCTACTACACGTGAGGTGACGGGAGTCCGGCCCAGGGGGGGGGGGGGGGGGGGGGGGGGGGGGGGGGGGGGGGAGGGGGGGGGGGGGGGGGGGGGGGGGGGGGGGGGGGGTGCCGACCCTG
>NZ_JBVHXR010000009.1:103587-220522 GCF_055569295.1 Streptomyces sp. NPDC029292 | reverse complement strand
TCCCCACCCCCTCCTCCCCCCCCCCCCCCCCCCCTCTCCCCCCCCCCCCCCCCCCCCCCCCCCCCCCCCCCCCCCCCCTTCGACGTGTGTCTCGTCCTTACCAGCCCTGCCCGTGCCCCTGTCCCTGCCCCTGGTGCCAGGAGGGGTCCACGTACTCACCCTGCTGCTGGGCAGGCCACTGCTGCTGGTGCGGGCCGGGGTGCTGCTGAGCGTCGGCCGGGTACCACTCGGCGTTCTGCGGCTGCACGGGCTGCCCGGCCTGCGCCGGAGCCCCCCACGACACCCGCTGCTGCGGAACGGCCTGGAGGTGGCCCGTGTCCTGACCGGTCGGCAGCGGCTGCTCGTACACGACGGCCGACCGGGGAGGAGCCGTCCGCGCCAGGGCCACGCCTTCGAGGCGCATCAGCTGCAGCGTCTCGGTGACCTTCTTGTCGGAGTACGGATCCTCTTCCTCCCAGATCTCCGTCACATCTGCCTCGTGGTCCCCGGCCACGGACACCTCGACGCCGCCCTGCCGCGTGCCCCAACTGCCCTTGTGCAGAGTGAACAGGGCGTAGAAGCGCAGCGGCGTCAGCAGCGTCAGCTGGATGACACCGTAGAGCGGGGCGAGCAGGAACATCCCGAAGCGCTTGATGAAGCCCATCCCCCGGCGGGGGAAGTCGAGGTAGCGCACATTGCGCAGGTACCCCATGAGCACCATGAAGACGAGGTAGTCGCCGATGTGGTTGACGAACCGGTCCGGGTGGAGGATCGGCGTGATGACCATCGAGTAGAACATCGCCGAGCCGAAGACCAGCCACAGGCCCAGTTCCATACAGGTCAGCCAGAAGGCGGGCCGGTACTTCTTCTGGTGGCGGAAGGCCCAGAGGGACTCGCGGAAGAACGACTTGTTCCAGCGGACCTGCTGGCGCAGGAAGTGCGGCAGCTTCTCCGGCACGGCCGTGTAGCCGACGGCGGTCTCCTGGAAGACCACCTGGCCCTCCATGAGGCAGTAGTTGGTCATGCGCCGGTCGTCGCCGAAGACGGCGGGCTTGCCCAGGAACTGCTGGTTGAGGAAGTCCGGGAGGTACTTGCGGACCAGGGTCCCGCGGTAGGCGGACAGCGCGCCGCAGCAGCAGAGCACGGACTTCAGACGCGAGTACGCGGCCCGCTCGAAGAGGAAGGAGTTTCCGTACCGCAGGTCCTGCAGGCGCGTGAAGATGTTGCTGTCGTGGTTGAGTGCCAGCACCATGCCGGTGGAGGCCATGATCCGCTCATCCGCCAGCGGCAGCAGCAACTCGCGGACGGTGTCCCGGGAGAGCACCGTGTCGGAGTCCACGCACAGGAAGATGTCCGTGTACGGCGCCGCCTCGAACCCCAGGGCAAGGGCCTCGCGCTTGCCCTTGTTCTCCGGCTGCACACTGACCGTGTACTTCACACCGAGAGCCTCGAACTCGCGGGCCATTCTCTTGGCCATCCTGATGCCACCGGCATCGGCACTGGCGTCGTCGATGATGTGAATCTCGTTGGGCAGCCGGCTCTGCGCGAGGAGACTGCGCAGGCCCTGCTCGAACATCACCGGGTCTTCGTTGTAGATCGGCATGACCGCGGTGACCCACGCGTTCTCGATGTACTCCAGCTCCTCCCGCCCCGCCTTGGCCGGACGGTAGAAGAGAGCCCCGAACATCTTGAGCGACAGCAGCACCATCGCACCCATCGAGTACAGGTGCAGCGAACCGGCGTCGAGCCGGGTGGCGATCAGCGCGGCCAGGCCCAGGAAGACGAAGTACGAGACCTTCAGATGTCTGCGCTTGCGATGCCGCTGGCGTCCGCCGGAATCGACGGCCCCGGGTATGTAGTTGTCCTCCTCCGCAGTCACAGCTTGACCACCCGGGGGTGATCGGCGGACTGGCCACGGGTGTCGAACAGGACCTGGGCGCGGTCGGCGAGCAGCCCCAGCTCGATCTCCTGGTGGGTCTGGAGCAGGACGGTGAGGTCCGCGTCCGTGGCGGCGGCCAGGTAGTCCTCCGCCCGCTCGACCGGCAGCCCGTCGACCGTCCAGTCGGCGACGCGCGGGTCGAAGTAGACGAGTTCGGCGCCACGCGCGCGCAGGTTCTGCGCCACGGCCAGGGCCGGACTCTCCCGCTGGTCGGAGATGTCGGGCTTGTACGTCACGCCGAGCAGCAGGATCCGGGAGCCCCGGACCGCCTTGCCCTGGTCGTTGAGCAGGTCGGCCGCCCGGTTGACCACGTGCACGGGCATGCGCTGGTTGATCTCCTGCGCCAGCTCCACGAAGCGGAACGGGATGCCCAGCGAACGGACCTTGTACGAGAGGTAGTTGGGGTCGATCGGTATGCAGTGGCCACCCACTCCGGGGCCGGGGTAGAAGGGGGCGAACCCGAACGGCTTGGTGGAGGCGCAGCGGATCGCGTCCCACAGGTCGACGCCGATCTCCCGGCAGAACATCGACATCTCGTTGACGAGGGCGATGTTCACATGGCGGTAGGTGTTCTCCAGCAGCTTGGCCATCTCGGCCTCGCGCGTGCCCTTCGCCTCAACCACCCGCGTCACGAACCGCTCGTAGAGGGCGCGTGCGGCCTTGGTGCAGTCCGCGGTGATGCCGCCGACGACCTTGGGCGTGTTCTCCAGGCCGAAGCTGGCGTTGCCCGGGTCGATGCGCTCCGGGGAGAAGGCCAGGTGGAAGTCCTCGCCGACGCGCAGGCCACCGGCCTCGAGCTTCGGCCGTACCACCTCGTCGGTGGTGCCCGGGTACGTCGTCGACTCCAGCACGACGAGCGTGCCCGGCACCAGGTGGGCGGCGATGTCGTCGACCGCGGCGTGCACCGCGCCGAGGTCCGGGGCCCCGTGTTCGGTGAGCGGGGTCGGGACACAGACGACGACCGCGGCGGCGTCGGCGATGACCTCGGCGCGGTCGACCGCCTCGAAGCCCTGCTCCAGCATCCCGGCGACTTCGGCGTCGGTGATGTCGTCAACGTGCGAACAGCCGCCGTTCAGACCGTCGACGACGCGCCGGCTGCGGTCGAGACCGACCACTTTCAGCCCCGCCGCCGAAGCCGAACGGGCCAGGGGCAGCCCCACGTAACCAAGTCCGACAACAACGAGATCCACGGTGGAGGATCTGCTCACGACATCATTCCCAACCCCGTTGCACCGGCCGCAGCGGTCCGGCGTGCAGGCGATAGTTCGATTCCCCACGAATCGAACAAGAGAGGGGATGCTAACAAAAATTTCACACAGAACTTCACATCTCAAACACACGTTCACACGTGCCTCTTCTCACTTGGCCGCGCGTACAACCCTCCGCCCGCCTCGTGTGTCTCAGTCATCCCACTGCCATCCGCCCGGTGCGGAGCGCCGATCCAAAACCACTGAAATCCACCACGAACCCATTGAAAACCGGAGCGACATGAGCCACGCCCGCCTTCCCGCCGGCGACCGTCCCACCCGCGGGCGGCGGGTCGGGCGGCCCCGGACCCGCGGCCGGAGGATCCTCCGTGTCCTGCTGGCCGGGCTGCTGTTGGTGACGGTGCTCGGCGGCGGGACGGCCTGGTGGCTGTACCACCGGCTCGACTCCCACCTCAAGGACAGCGCGGTCGATCTGGACAAGGCACTGGGCGACGAGAAGAACCGGCCTCGGCGGACCGACGCGGCCGGGGACGCGATGAACCTGCTCGTGCTCGGCTCGGACTCGCGGGCCGGGGACAACGCCACGCTCGACGGGGCCCGGGTGAGCGGGGCCAGGTCCGACACCACGCTGCTGGTGCACATAGCCAAGGGGCGGACCGAGGCGGTCGCGGTGAGCATCCCGCGCGACACCCTCGTCACCCGCCCCGAGTGCACCACCTCCGACGGCACGGAGCTGCCCGCCAAGGAGCGGGTGATGTTCAACTCGGTGTACTCCGAGGCCGGTTCGGCCTGCACGGTGAAGACCGTGGAGCAGATGAGCGATGTCCGCGTCGATCACCTCATCGAGCTGGACTTCGCCGGCTTCAAGGAGATCGTCGACGCGATCGGCGGGGTGACCGTCACGCTCGACCAGCCGATCACGTCCGGGCTGAAGCTCGGCGTCGGAACGCACCGCCTGAACGGCGAGGACTCGCTGAAGTTCGTACGGACCCGGCACGGCTACGGCGACGCCAGCGACCTCGGCCGGATCGGGCTCCAGCAGAAGTTCCTGATCGCCCTGCTCTCCGAGATCAAGAAGCAGGATCTGCTGGGCAGCCCCACGAAGTTCTACACGATCGCGGACAAGCTGACCGAGGCCCTCACCACCGACTCGGACCTCGCCTCCCTCACCGCGCTGGCCGATTTCGGGCAGAGCATGAAGGGCATCGACCCGTCGGGCATGGAGACGGTCATGCTGCCGGTGGCGTACGACAAGGCCGACCCGAACCGGGTGGTGGCCGCCGAGCCTCAGGCGGCGACGCTGTGGAAGGCGATCCGTACCGACTCCGAGATCCCCGAGTCGGCGAAGAAGTCACCGGCGACCGGCGGGACTTCGTCCGCTTCGTGAATGCCGACTCGTCTCCATGAACGCCGACTCGTCTTTCATGAACGCCGACTCATCTCCATGAACGCCGGCTCATCGGCCGAGAGGCGCACACTGGACCCGGCGACCCCGGTCCGGGAGGAAACACCGTGACGACACTTGTGATCATCGACGCCGCCAACGTCGTCGGCTCCGTCCCCGACGGCTGGTGGCGCGACCGCCGGGGCGCCGCGGAACGCCTGCGGGACCGGCTCGCCCGGGACGGCGTTCCGGGGCACCCCGGACCCGTGGAGATCGTCCTCGTGGTGGAGGGCGCGGCCAAGGGCGTGGAGTCCGTGCCCGGCGTACGGGTGGAGGCCGCGCCCGGCAGCGGGGACGACCTGATCGCGGAGCTGGCGGCCGAGGCCCAGGGCCGCCCGTGCCTGGTCGTCACGGCGGACCGCGAACTGTGCCGCCGGGTGCGTGAGTCGGGGGCCGAGGTGGTGGGGCCGCGGGCGGTGCGGGGCCCGTCCTGAACACCGGTACGGAGGACGGGTCAGCCCCGATCACCCGTGTGCGCGTACAGCACGGCTCCGTCGACCGCCCCCACCTCCTCGTACTCCGCCTCGAGCAGCCGCCGGAGCGACGGCACCCGCTCCGGGGCGTACGGCTTGTGGTGGGAGTCGTCGACGACGAGGGCCGGCGGGTGGGTGGCCATCTCCTCGCGGAACACCGGCCAGGTGCCCTCGACGGCGTACTTCTGGCCGACCTGGGGGCCGTTGCGGCCGCCGCTGTAGTTGGTGAGGAGGCCGGCGGTCAGATAGCGGCTGGCGGGGGTGCGGTCGGCCAGCCAGTACGTCTCCGGGTGTATGCCCCAGACGAGCACCCGGTCCCCCGGGCCGGTGCGGCGGGCCATCGCGTCGGCGAGCCGCTGGGCGTGGACGAGTTCGGGGCGCGGGGCGAGCAGGCCCCAGGCCAGGAACAGCGCGCAGCAGCAGGCCGAGGTGAGGACCGCGGTCACCATCCTGGCGCGGGGCAGGATCTGCAGCGCGGCCGTCGCCAACAGAGCTACGGGCGGGATGAGTTGCAGGTAGTAGTGCCCGAAGAAGTGGAAACCCAGGAGCACCGCCGCCACCGACGAGGCGAGCCACAGCCAGAGTTCGCCCGAACCGGTCCGGGCGACGCGCAGCACGCGGACGACCGGCGGGATCAGGCCCGCACAGGCCGCCGCCAGGATCGCGGTGTTGATCAGTCCACGGACCAGGACGTGGAGTTCGGAGCCGGCGAAGGAGGCGTACGCGCCCGATCCGGTGACCGTCCAGAACAGGAACCCCGCCGGGTCGGTGAGCAGCGCCGCGCACAGGACCGGAACGACGGCGCCAACTGCCAGCCGTACCAAGCCACTTCGTGGAGGCGCCTCAGCACGCCACAGCAGCCACACCACCGGCACCAGCACCGCCCCGCCGGTCTGCTTCGCCAGGAACGCGCATGCGACGGCGAGCCCGGCCGCACCCCAGCGGCGCCGGTCCGCACACCACATCGCGGCGGCGGTGCAGGGCAGCGCGAACACCTCGAAGGTGGCGGCCTGCGCGTCCTCGGGGTTGAGCCCGATGGAGACCAGGACGTACAGGACGCCCGCCGTGCGGCCCGCCGTGTTCCCCCAGCGGCGCCGGGCCAGCGAGGCGAGCAGCAGCGCGGTCAGCAGCTGGGCCCCCATCGCCAGCACCCGCACCGAGGTGAGCGATGTGTCACCGAAGACCGCGAAGGCTCCCTCGTACAGCCACGGCACGAGCGGCGGCTTGCGGTCCACGACCGTCTCGTACAGCTCTCCCCCGTCCGCCAGTATCCGCGCCTGTACGGCGAGATAGCCCTCGTCGGGGTTCCACAGCGGTCGCACGAAGGAGGGGGCCCGGGTGACGCAGACCAGCAGCGCGAGGAGGGGCAGCAGCCGTCTCCAGTAGCCGCGGTCCGCTACCCGTGACGCGGCTACGGAGCGTGGTGATTCCAGGAGCTCGGCGAGCATAGGTGCACGCTATCCGGCCCCGCAGTCTCCGCCTGAGCGGGACATACGGGGCCGGAGGATCAACCGGTGCGATTACTTGGCGTCGCGGCCCGGCGGCCTCATCACCTGGCCCACCGTCGTCTCCTCGTGACGGCCCAGGCGGCTGTGCGAGCGCCCGTACAGGAAGTAGACGACGAAGCCGATCACCATCCACGCCCCGAACCGCACCCAGGTCTCCGCGGGCAGGTTCAGCATCAGCCACAGCGAGGCGAGCACCGACAGGATCGGGACCAGCGGCACCAGCGGGGTGCGGAAGGCGCGGTGCAGGTCGGGGCGGGTGCGGCGGAGGATGACGACGCCGATCGCGACGACGACGAAGGCGAAGAGCGTACCGATGTTGACCAGTTCGGCCAGTTCGCTGAGGCTGGTGAAACCCGCGAGGATCGCGATGATCACGCCGAGCAGGATGGTCGGCCGGTGCGGGGTGCGGAACCTCGGGTGGACGCGGGAGAAGAACCGGGGCAGCAGCCCGTCGCGGCTCATCGCGAAGAAGACCCGGGTCTGGCCGAGCAGCAGGATCATGCAGACCGTGGTCAGACCGACGGCGGCGCCGAAGCTGATGACGCCCGCGTACCAGGGGTGCCCGGTCGCCTTGAAGGCGTCGGCGAGCGGGGCGTCGATGGACAGTTGGCGGTAATTCTCCATGCCCGTGACGACGATCGACACGGCGACGTAGAGCGCCGTGCAGATGAACAGGGAGCCGAGGATGCCGCGCGGCATGTCCCGCTGCGGATTCTTGGTCTCCTCGGCCGCGGTGGCCACGACGTCGAAGCCGATGAAGGCGAAGAAGACGACGGAGGCAGCGGTGAAGATGCCCATCACACCGAAGTTGGTGGGTGTGTAGCCGAACATCAGCTGGACGAGCGGGGATTGGAGACTGCTGCCCGCCTCCTGGGCCTGCGCCTTGGGGATGAAGGGCTTGTAGTTGTCGCCCACGATGAAGAAGGCGCCCGCGATGATCACGATCATCACCACGGTGACCTTGATGGCGACCACGACCGTGGTGACCCGGGCGGAGAGCTTCACGCCGATGACCAGGATGACGGTGAGCACCAGCACCAGCGCTGCGGCCAGGATGTCGAAGCCGAACCCGGTGGCCCCCTCGCGCCCGCTGAGATAGTCGGGCAGATGCCAGCCCGCGTTGTCCAGCAGCGAGCGCACGTACCCCGACCAGCCGACGGCCACTACCGCCGTACCGAGCGCGAACTCCAGGACCAGGTCCCAGCCGATGATCCAGGCGGGCAGCTCGCCGAGCGAGGCGTACGAGAAGGTGTACGCGGACCCCGCCACCGGGACCGTGGACGCGAACTCCGCATAGCAGAGCGCCGCCAGGCCGCAGACGACGCCCGCCGCGACGAACGCCAGGGAGACCGCCGGTCCCGCGTTCTCCTTGGCGACCTTGCCGGTGAGGACGAAGATGCCGGTGCCGATGATGACACCGACGCCGAAGACGGTGAGATCCAGAGCGGACAGCGACTTCTTGAGTGCGTGCTCCGGCTCCTCAGTGTCCAAGATCGACTGTTCGACCTTCTTCGTTCTGAAGAGGGTGCTGCTCACGGGCGTACCTCCACGCTTGACGTCCTCGACATGATCGAGGGGGCGTGTGATGCGTATGCCCCGGCGCGGACGGATTCAGGCGAATGGGCCGGTTTCACCACTCTGAAGGAGTGCTGAAACCGGCCCATTGGACCTGCGGGGGTGCGTCAGTCGCGCGCGGGCTCCACCGCGTCCACGGCCTCGGCGGTGGTGCGCTCGAACCGGCCGTCCAGCTTGGCGACCAGCCCGGTGACCTGACGGGCGATGTCCGGGGCGGTCAGGCCGATCTCCGCCATGACCTCACCCCGGGAGGCGTGGTCGAGGAAGCGCGGCGGGATGCCGAAGTCACGCAGCGGCATGTCGACGCCGGCGTCGCGCAGCGCCTGCGCGATCGTCGAACCGACACCGCCGACGCGGGAGTTGTCCTCGACGGTGACGACCACGCGGTGCTGCTCGGCGAGCGGGGCCATGGCCTCGTCGACCGGCTTGACCCAGCGTGGGTCGACGACGGTCGTGGAGATGCCCTGCTTGTCGAGGAGGCCGGCGATCTCCAGGCACATCGGCGCGAGCGCGCCGACGGAGACGAGGAGGACGTCCGGCGCGTCGGTGCCCGGCGCCCGCAGCACGTCCATGCCGCCGATCCGGCCCACGGCGGGCACGGCCGGGCCGACCGCGCCCTTGGAGAAGCGGACCACGGTCGGCGCGTCGGTGACCTCGACGGCCTCGCGCAACTGGGCGCGGACCTGGTCGGCGTCGCGCGGCGCGGCCAGCCTGAGGCCCGGCACGACCTGGAGGATCGACATGTCCCACATGCCGTTGTGCGAGGCACCGTCGGTGCCCGTGACGCCCGCCCGGTCCAGGACGAAGGTGACGCCGCACTTGTGCAGCGCGACGTCCATCAGGACCTGGTCGAAGGCGCGGTTGAGGAAGGTCGCGTAGACGGCGAAGACGGGGTGCAGGCCGCCGGTGGCCAGGCCCGCCGCGGACACGGCCGCGTGCTGCTCGGCGATGCCGACGTCGTACACCCGCTTCGGGAAGACCTTGGCGAACTTGTCGAGGCCGACCGGCTGGAGCATCGCGGCCGTGATGGCGACGATGTCCTTGCGCTCCTGGCCGAGCTTGACCATCTCCTCGCCGAAGACGGAGGTCCAGTCGGCGCCGGAGGAGGCGATCGGCAGGCCCGTGTCGGGGTGGATCTTGCCGACGGCGTGGAAGCGGTCCGCCTCGTCCTGGAGGGCGGGCTGGTAGCCGCGGCCCTTCTCGGTGAGGCAGTGCACGATGACGGGGCCGCCGAAGCGCTTGGCGCGGGCGAGGGCGGACTCCAGAGCCTCGATGTCGTGGCCGTCGATCGGGCCGACGTACTTCAGGCCGAGGTCCTCGAACATGCCCTGCGGGGCGATGAAGTCCTTGAGGCCCTTCTTGGCGCCGTGCAGGGTCTCGTAGAGCGGCTTGCCGACGACCGGGGTGCGCTCCAGGAGGTCCTTGCCGCGGGCCAGGAAGCGCTCGTAGCCGTCCGTGGTGCGCAGGGTCGCCAGATGGTTCGCGAGGCCGCCGATGGTGGGGGCGTACGAACGCTCGTTGTCGTTGACGACGATCACCAGCGGGCGGTCCTTGGCGTCCGCGATGTTGTTGAGCGCCTCCCAGGCCATGCCGCCGGTGAGGGCACCGTCGCCGATGACGGCGACCACGTGGTCGTCCTTACGGAGGACCTGGTTCGCCTTCGCCAGGCCGTCGGCCCAGCCGAGGACCGTGGAGGCGTGCGAGTTCTCGATCACGTCGTGCTCGGACTCGGCCTGCGCGGGGTAGCCGGAGAGGCCGCCCTTCATCTTCAGCTTCGAGAAGTCCTGGCGGCCGGTGAGCAGCTTGTGTACGTAGGACTGGTGGCCCGTGTCCCACAGCACCCTGTCCTTGGGCGACTCGAAGACGCGGTGCAGCGCGATGGTGAGCTCCACGACACCGAGGTTGGGGCCGAGGTGGCCGCCGGTCTTGGAGACCGCGTCGACGAGAAAGGTCCTGATCTCGCCGGCCAGCTGGTCCAGCTGCTCCAGGCTGAGCCGGTCCAGATCGCGCGGTCCCCTGATGCGGGTCAGCAGCGGCACCCGTGCCTCCTTGCAGTAGAGCTGTTCGAGCTTTGCCGGGTCTGTCGAGTCTAATGTTCCGCCTTTCACGGCGACGTCCGGGCTCCGCGTTGTACGTCACGCGATCGGCTGTACGGAGGGGAATACACGTTCGCCGCCCAGGGCGCCTGAACATGACTGTGCCCGGCACCGCCATTGGTACCGGGCACAGGTTCAAGAGGGGCTGTACTGAAGCGCGCCCCGTCTTACCGGCGTACGCGCTCCTAGGGCACCCCGCGTTATGCGCGACCCGCGGCCTTCTGGCTCTTGCGGGACACCGAGTCGATGACCACGGCACCCAGGAGCACCGCGCCGGTGATCATGTACTGGATGGACGTGTTCATGTTGAGCAGGTCCAGGCCGGTCTGGATGGACTGGATGACCAGCATGCCCAGCAGGGCCGACCAGACGTTGCCCCGGCCACCGAAGAGGCTGGTGCCACCGATGACGGCGGCCGCGATGGCCAGCATCAGGGTGTTGCCGCCACCGGCGTTCAGGGTCGCGCTCGCGGTCTGCCCGGCGAAGAACATGCCGCCGACCGCCGCGAAGCCGCCGGAGATGGCGAACACGGTGATACGGATCATGGGCACGCTGATACCGGCCCGGCGGGCCGCCTCGATGCCGCCGCCGACCGCGAAGATCTTCCGGCCGTACGTGGTGCGCCGCAGCACGAAGTCGACGATCACCAGCGCCGCGAGGAAGATCACCAGGGCGTTGGACACACCCGAGGCGTTGTTCAGCACGGCCGCGGCGGCGAAGGACGCCACGGCGAGCGCGCCGACCCGCACGAGGATCTCGCCGGTGGGCCGGAAGGGCACACCGGCGGCACGGCGGCGGCGCTGCTCACCGAAGGAGCCCACGAGCATGGAGAGGACGCCGAGGCCGGCCAGCACGTAGGCGCCGATGACGGCCTGGTCCATGAAGAAGGAGCTCTGACCGAGCAGGTGCACCGGGCCCGTCTCGGCCGGGACGTTGATGGTGCCGCTCGAACCGAGCAGCCACAGCATCAGACCGTTCCAGCCGAGGAAGCCGGCCAGTGTCACGACGAAGGCCGGTACGCCGATCTTGGCGAAGAACCAGCCGTGCAGCGCGCCGATGCCGACACCGGTGACGACGGTCAGGATCAGGGCCAGCCAGCCGTTCATGCCGTGGTTGACCACGAAGACGGCGAAGAGCGTGGACGCCAGACCGCTGACCGAGCCGACGGAGAGGTCGATCTCTCCGAGCAGCAGGACGAACACCAGGCCGATGGCCAGCATGCCGGTGGCCGACATGAAGTAGCTGATGTTGGACAGGTTGTCGGCGCTGAGGAACCGGTCGTTCTGGAACTGGAAGATCGTCCAGATGATGATCAGTCCGACGAAGACCGGCAGCGAGCCCAGCTCGCCGCCCTTCACCTTGCGCTTGAACTCGGTGACGTAGCCCTTCAGGCCCTCTTCGCGGACCAGCAGCCGCGGGTCGACGACGGGCACGGGCGCGGCCGTGGGGTCGTCGGCGGGCGCCACGGTGGTCTGGGGCTCCGGCTCGGAGTCCGACTTCGTGACCTTGGACGTGTCGCTCACTTTGCCGCCTCCGTGCTGCGACGCCCCGCACGACGGGTCACGGCGTTTTCCGTGGCTCCCGTGATCGCGGCGATGATCTCTTCGTGGCTGGTGTCCTTCACCGGGAAGGAGCCGTTGTTCTTGCCCAGGCGCAGGACGGCGACGGTGTCCGCGACCGCCTTGACGTCGGCCATGTTGTGGCTGATGAGGATGACGCCGAGGTTCCGCTCGCGCAGCCGCTCGACCAGGTCGAGGACCTGCGCGGTCTGCTCGACGCCGAGGGCGGCGGTGGGCTCGTCGAGGATGACGACCTTGGGGTCACCGATCAGGGCGCGCGCGATGGCGACGACCTGGCGCTGGCCACCGGAGAGGCTCGCGATCGGGATACGCACGCTCGGGATGCGGATGGAGAGCGTGCTCAGCAGCTCGCGAGCCTTCTGCTCCATCGTCACCTCGTCGATGACGCCTCGGTGCAGCAGCTCGCGTCCGAGGTAGAGGTTGCCGACCACATCGAGGTTGTCGCACAGGGCGAGGTCCTGGTAGACCGTCGCGACGCCGAGTCCCTGGGCGTCGTGCGGCTTGTTGATGCTGACCGGCTTGCCATCCCACTCGATGACACCCTCATCGATCGGGTGAACACCCGCGATCGTCTTGACCAGGGTCGACTTTCCTGCGCCGTTGTCGCCGACCAGGGCGACCACTTCTCCGGCGTGAACCTCCAGTTCGACATCGGTGAGCGCTTGCACAGCACCGAATCGCTTAGAGACTCCGCGCAACGCCAGCACGGGCGTAGCGGACACGTGAACCATCTCCTTCGCCGCCTGACCGGCGGGGATGCCGCGCTTACTGACAGGCGCGGAGGGATGTGCAAAACGCACAAGGTTTACAAGATGAACATGCGCGAATCCGCTGCGCTTGGCAACGGTCGGTTCCGTCCGACGCCCACCCCGCAGCGGGGTATGAAGGTGGGGCAGGCGTCGGACAGGTTTCGCGAGACCGCCGAGCGGTCGTGACTCGGGCGTTCGCCCGAGATTCGGGTGACTACTGGAGACCGGCGGCCTTGCAGGCCTTCGCGTACTCCGAGGTGCAGATGTCCGCGACGGTGTAGAGCTTGTCCGCGATCACCGTGTCCTTGATGTTGGCCTTGGTGACCGACACCGGGGTCAGCAGCTGCGAGGGCACCTTGTCACCGGAGCCGCTGGTCTGCGTCGTGGTGGCGAGGTCCTTGATGCTCTTGCCCTGGAGCAGGTTGACCGCGAGCTGGGCGGCGGCGTCCGCCTCCGGCTTGAAGGCCTTGTAGACCGTGCTGGACTGGGTGCCCGCGACGATCCGCTGGATGCCCGCCAGTTCGGCATCCTGACCCGTCAGCGGGATGCCGCTGATGTCGGCGCCCTTGAGGGTGTTGGCGATACCACCGGCCATGCCGTCGTTGGCGGAGTAGACGCCCGCGATCTTCTTGGCACCGAGCTGGGTGATGGCCGCGGACATCTTCTGGGCGGCGACGGTGTCCTTCCAGAGGCCGGACTGCTCGTAGGCGATGTTGACCTTGCCGTCGAGCGCGTTGTGGGCGCCCTTCTTGAACTGCCCGGCGTTCGGGTCGGCGTCGTCACCGTTGATCATGACGACCTTGGACTTGGTGGTCGCCTTGGAGCCGAGCGAGTCGAGCAGCGCCTGGCCCTGGAGCTCGCCGACCTTGACGTTGTCGAAGGAGACGTACGCCGAGACCGGACCCTGGGCGAGACGGTCGTACGCGACGACCTTGATGCCCTTGTCGACCGCGGTCTGGATGGAGGACTTGATGGCGGCGGAGTCCTGGGCGCTGATCACGAGGACCTTGACACCCTTGGTGATCATGCTGCTGACCTGCTGGGCCTGCTTGGCCGCGTCACCCGCCGCGTTCGCGTACTCGACCTTGCAGTCGGAGCACAGCTCCTTCACCTTGGCGTCGAAGAGCGGGTGGTCGAACTTCTCGTAGCGCGTGGTGACGCTGTCGGGAAGCAGCAGACCGATGGTCTTGCTGTCCGAGCTGCTGCTGTCAGAGCTCTTGTCACCGGCCTTGCCACAGGCGGCCACGGAAAGGGCCATCGAGACCGCGGCGGTACCGATCACGACTCTACGCATCGTTGCGTTCATTGGGGGTGCCTCCCTGACAGGGCCGCAACGCTGCGGCCGAGGTGGCTCGAAGTCAACTCGGCCGCACGTAAGACGTCAAGAAGTAAATACTTAACGAGATTGCAACGGCGCTATGCGTTCTCTAAGTGAAGGCAGGGGTGGCTGCAGTCAGCGAGCCATCCAAAAGGGTCGAATCGCCCATCTCGCTGAGTGCGAGAGCGAGCGCTCCGAGCACCTCCGCGCGACCCCCAAGTGCCCCTGGCAGCACCGAGAGTTGACGCGCGGCGCTGGGGATCGCATACCGGCTGACCGACTCCCTGATGGGCCCGAGAACCAGCTCCCCGGCCTCGGCGAGATCGCCGCCGAGAACCACCCGGCTCGGGTTCAGCAAGTTGCAGAGGTTCGCGACGCCGCTGCCGATGTGACGGCCGACATCGGCGATCACCCGACGGCAGCCCGGATCACCGTCGCGCGCCAGTCTGACCACGCCTTCCATGGTCAGATTGGTGCCATGACTGGACTGGAGGAGCGGCAGCACATAGCGCGCGGCCGCAAAGGTCTCCAGGCAGCCTCGGTTGCCGCAGCGGCACACGGGGCCGGATTCATCGAGAGTGATATGCCCGATTTCTCCCGCCGTGCCACCCGGGCCCCGGTAGATCTTGCCGTTGATCACCAGGCCCGCGCCGACACCGCTGGCGACCTTGATGTACGCCAGGTCCTTGACCCCGCGCCCGCTCCCCCAGACCATCTCGCCGAGCGCGCCCAGGTTGGCGTCGTTGTCCACGTGCACGGGTACGCCGAGCCGCCCTTGCAACTCCTCGGCGGGCTTCGTGCCGGTCCAGCCCGGCAGGATCGCGGTGGAGCCGAGGCTCCCCGACTCGACGTCGATCGGACCGGGCACACCGAGCCCCACGCCCGCGATCTTGGAACGGTCCACCCCGGTTGCCGCGATCAGGCGATTGACCAGCTCCTCGGCCCGGTCGAAGCCCTGCGCGGCGGAGGCGTCCACGTCGAGCGGCTCGGACTCCTCGGCCAGCACCTGGTGGGCGAGGTTCCCGACCGCGACGCGCAAATGCGTATGCCCGAAATCGACGCCGATCACGATGCCGGCGTCACCGCTCAGACTGACGCTGCGGGCCCTGCGGCCGCCGGCCGAAGTGGGTGTGACCTCGACCGTTCCGCCGTCCTTGAGTTCCCGGACGATATTGGACACGGTCGCGGCGGACAGGCCCGTCGTCCTCGCGATCTCCGCCTGCGTGAGCGAACCCGCAAGGCGCACCGCACGTACGACGCGCTCCAGATTGGCTCGGTGCAGCGACGACTGCGACCCCGGAGTCTCCATCGACTCATCCACTCCTGCCCTCAGCCGGACGGCCACGATGCCGCCGGTGTGATCCGGGTCACAGCAGCGGAGCCCCGGTTCACTTACAAGTTGTGAACTCCAAGCTCCGCTGAACGGGTTACCGCAGTCAAGTCCTTGACGGAAATCGGGGCAGAGTCTCCCTGTCCGGATGCGGGTCCTGCCGCCCGGTTCCCCGACATACTCCCGGAAATCCGCCGGTCGGCTCACCGCCGTCTCCCCGGCGGGCTCCGTTCATCCGCTGCACACAGCCGGGGAGCTCAGCCGGCCGGGGCGGCCGACGCGCGGAGCCACCGCCACCTCGCCCTGTTCGGACCTCTCCGCGCAGGCCGGCCGCTTCCTGACGCTCGCGGGCGGTGCGCTGATGAAGGCAGGCGAGCGCATGCGGGAACGCATGCGCGGGCTCGCCGCCCGCTGTCCGGGCGTCGATCCCGCGGACGTGACCTCGCACGGCGAGGTGTTCCGGGCCGAGGGGCAGGAGGTCGGAATCGCCTGGCGAGAGGTCGCCTTCCGGGGGTGGAAGGGGTGGGGCGGAACCGATCCCGAACCCACCCAGCTGGAGCAAACGGTCGACTTCGCCCCACCGGCCCTGACCTTCTCGTACCGCACCCACGGCGCGGCGGTCGCGGTCGACGCGGAGACCGTCCGGACACACGTCGAGGACTAGTGGGCTGTCGACGACAGCGGCGTGCTGGTCAATCCGCGCAGCCGCGCCGGACGGATCACCGGCGGCATGGCCCAGGGCATCGGCATCGCCCTCGTTCAGGAGGTCGCGTACGACCCGGCCGACGGACAGCCGATCAGCGCCGGTTACGCCGACTACGTACTGCCCTCCCCCGGCGACATTCCGGCGGAGCCGGCCGAGGACCGGGTCACGCCCAGCGCCGTCATTCCCTGCGGCTTCAAGGGACTTGGCGAGAGCCGGGCCATTCCGCCGCCGGCGCCCCTCGCCAACGCCATGGCGGACGCCGTACCCGAGATCGCCGAACTGCTGACGGCGACACCGATGTCCCCGTCCACCGTCCGGACCGCCCTCCAGGCGGTCAAGCCGGACCAGGACTGACCAGAAGGACCAGGAGGACCAGGAGGACCAGCAATGGGGGATCCCTGTGATCGGCGACGGGCCCGCCATGTACTCCGTCCAGGCTCTGTGGTCGGCTGCCGAACTGGGCCTGCCCCGCACGGTGATCGAGGTGAACAACGGCGCGCACGCGACCCTGAACCGCTTCGCCGAGCGATTCGGCATCGACAAGCCGGTGGGCACGGCCCTGACCGGCGACTTCACGGCCTTGGCACGTGCCCAGGGCTGCGCATCGGCCCGGGTGGACCGTGCGCAACACCTGGCCGCCGCACTGGCGACGGCACTGGACTCCCCGTATCCCTGCTTGCTGGAGGTGATCACCCCCGACTGAGCCCGACGGCTACTTCAACGCACCCGCCGTCAGCCCCTGCACCACCTGCCGCTGGAAGATGATGTACGCGGCCAGCACCGGCAGCATCGCCATCACCAGGCCGGCGAACAGACCGGACCAGTCGCCCTTGTACCCCTGGCTGGTCGCCAGCTCGACGAGGCCCTGGGAGAGCACCTTCTTGTCCGGGTCGGTGTTCAGCACCGTGGGGAGCATGTACTGGTTCCACTGCCCCAGGAAGTTGAAGATACCGACGCTGATCAGACCGGGCTTGGCCATCGGCAGCATGATCTGGAAGAACGTCCTGGTGTGCGAGGCACCGTCGACGAATGCCGCTTCGGCGATCGAGCTCGGGAGCGTCCTGAAGAACGAGGTCAGGAAGAAGACCGTGAACGGCAGCGAGTAGGCGATGTAGACGAGTATCAGGCCCGGCAGGGTGTTCAGCAGTTGCATGTTGTTCAGCACATAGAACAGCGGCACCAGGGCGAGCATGATCGGAAAGCTCATTCCTCCGACGAAGAGGAAGTAGATGAAGCGGTTGCCCGGGAAGTCGAAACGGGCGAGGACGTACGCCGCCATCGAACCGAGGACAAGCGTGCCGACCAGCGAGAATCCGACCACGATCAGCGTGTTGCCGAAGTAGTCGCTCATGTGCGCCTGCGACCAGGCGCGCGACCAGTTGTCGAAGTGCAGCTTGTCCGGCAGCGACCAGGGTGAGCTGAAGATGGAGTCGTCGTCCTTGAAGGACGTCATCACCGCCCACAGGAGCGGCAGTACGACCATGATGGCCCAGAGGATGAGGATGCCGTGCGAGAAGACGTTGAGGGCGCCGCCTTCGCTGCTCTTCGCCTTCTCCGGCGCCGCCTTCGTCTTCGTCACCTGAGGACGGTCCTCGACCGGCTCCACGGGCGGCGGGGTGTCAGTGGTCTTCATCAGAACTCCAGCCGCTCGCGCCGGCCCAGCCGCATCACGATCGCTGCGAACAGCAGCGTGACGATGAGAAGGGCGACACCGATCGTTGTCGCGTAGGCGGCGTTCGCGTCGCGGAACGCCGATTGGTACACGTACAGCGGAAGGACCGTGGTCGAGTAATCGGGCCCGCCGGGACCCACGGTCATGATCTGTACGGCGGCGAATGCCTCGGCACCGAGGGCCAGGATTCCCATGTAGACCCATCCGGACTGCACGGTGTCCCAGAGCAGGGGAAGGGTGATTTTGAAAAAGGTGGTGAATCGGGACGCGCCGTCGAGGAGGGCGGCTTCGTAGAAGTCCTTCGGGATCGACGCCATTCCCGCGGAGAACAGCACGACGAAGAACCCGACCGTGCTCCAGAGAAGTACCGCCATCACGCACCAGAGGGCGAGATTCGGGTCACCCAGCCAGTCCGGCTGGACACTGTCGAGACCAATGGCCTTCAAAGTCCCGTTGATCACCCCGTCGTTGGGGTTGTACGCGAACTGGAAGAGCAGCGCGACGATGGCGATCGACAGCACCTGAGGGAAGAAATAGGCGATCTTGTAGAAGCCCGAGCCGCGCACCCCGGTGATGGCGGCGCCCTTTCGGCGCCGCCCACCGACATTGAGCATGAAGGCGAAGAAGAGTGCGAGGCCCAGCGTCACCAGCGGCAGCAGCAACGCGAACAGCAGGCTGTGCTGCAACGACTTCCAGAAGATGTCGTCGTCCAGCATTCTGCGGTAGTTCGCGAAGCCGACCATCTTGAAGTCGGGGCTCAGACCGGTCCAGTCCGTGAACGAGTAGTAGATCGCCTGGATGAACGGCCAGATCACGAAGATCCCGTACAAAGCCAAGGGGGTCACCAAGAACCCCACAATGAACCGGTACTTGCCGTGTTGCATGGTTACCGACCCCGATCGTTTAGCGGGTGCCGCCGCTGGTGACGTCTGCGCACGTTCCGCTACTGGTGCTTGTAGTGCTTGATGGACTGGTCCTTGGCCGCCGCGTCCGCGTAGCCCTGGATCTTCTTGATGGCCTCGGCCGGGGTCAGTCGCCCTGCCATCATCTCGCCGAGACCGGAGACACCGATCTGCTCCTTCTGGAGCTTCACGTACCAGTCCTGGAGGCGCGGGTTGACGACGTTGTCGCCGGCCTTGTCCAGGGCCGCGACACCGGACTTGAGGCCCGGGGTCAGCGTGATGCCCTCGGTGCCGCCGTTGAAAGCGGTGAGCGACTTCACCTGGCTGGTGAAGTTCTTCGACGAGGCCTCGCTGAGCATGATGCGCAGCTGCTCCATGCCGCCCGCCGGGTTGGCCGCCTTGGCCGGGACGATGAAGGGTTCGCCGCCGGAAGCCCAGATGGTGCCGAACGGCATCTTGTCGGAGCTGTCGAGGCTGGACGGGCCGCTGACGGCCAGGTTGAAGTCCGCCGGGATGACCTTCGCGGACTCGTTCTCCACCCAGGAGCCGTTCGGGATGAAGAGCGCCTTGCCCTTGGCCCAGGCGGTCTGCGACTGAATGTGGTCGATACCCGGGGTGCCCTTGAGGATGTAGCCCTTCTTGTAGAGCTCGTAGTACGCCTCGAACGCGGCCTTGACGGCCGGGTCCTTCCACGCGTTCGGCTCCAGGTTGTCGATCTTGTCGAGAACCTCGCGGCCGCCGATCTTGGCGATGAACGGGTAGAGCGAGAAGGGCAGGTAGTACGGGTACTTGCCCGCGTACGTCCAGCCGGCGATGCCCTGCTTCTTCGCCTTCGCGCACAGCGCGAGCATGGCGTCCCAGTCCTCGGGGTACGTCGAATCGAGCTTGTTCAGGGCAGTCTCGGAGTACCACACGCCGTAGACCGTGTACGCGTAGTACATGATCCACACCGGGTCGCCGTCGAACTGGCCCATCTCGACGATGCCGGGGCGCAGCGTGTCACGGACCTTCTTGGCCGGGTCGTCGATCGACGGCGCGTCGAGGAGCGGGGTCAGGTCGGTGAGCTGCTTCTTACCGACCAGCACGCCCATGTCCATCTGCTGGGCACCGGAGTTGTCGATCAGGTCCGGAGGAGTGCCGCCGTTGAACTTGGGCTGCAGCTCGGACTGGATCTTCTGTGTCTTGTGGAAATCGATCTTGACCTTGGGGTACGCCTTCTTGTACTCGGCGTTGGCGTCGGTCGCGTACTTCGTGCCGAAACCGCCGTCGAAGATGACGACCGAGAGCGCCGCGGTCTCGTTGACGCCCAGCGGATTCTTCTTCGTCTTCTTGCCGGTCTTGGCCTTGCCCTCAGTACCGCTGTCGCTGCTCGCACACGCGGACAGGAAGCTCATCGTGGGTACGGAGATCAGGCCGAGTGCCGCCGACCGCTTGATCAGATCACGGCGGCCGACACCCTCGGGGTTGCTGTTCTCGGCGGAAGTGGATCCCATGCTCAAGTCCTCGCCTTCTCCAGGACTCAGGCGGTGAACCGGATCCTCCCCGGCACCGCGATTAGGTCAAAGCTGGGGTCGTGCATGGAGGTTTCAGTCGGACGACACGGCGATCGGTGTAGGTGACACGGTCCTCCGCGTCCCGATTTCCCCCCGGGGTTGTGCCTGTCCATCGCCATCGAACGGCGGAGCAGACGCCGACAGGTATAGTCCATTTCCCGCCAGCGGAGCAAGATCGAATGCAGGTTTACCGGTGGGTCTTTTCCGAGTTGAGACCTCCCGGAAATATGGGGCGCCCCCGCCTCACCCCGGAGAAGATCGACAGGGTGCCAACCTCCCGCAATGAACCCAATGCGCGGTTCGTCGCACGGTATTCATCCCGGATGCCACATCCAACACCCTTGACATCACTGGCAACTTGACCCCCTACTGATCCTTGCCCAGCGATTTGACAACGTTGTCCGTGCAGGCGCAGGGAGGGTGCTCTCGAATGCAGCACAGAGCTCGGTACAGACGGAGTTCTACGGCTCGGCCCGGATGGGGTTCCTCGGCAGCACTGGGGGTGACAGCGCTTTCTCTGCTGGTCGCCTCGCAAGGCGTGGCAATCGCCCTGCCGGCCCAAGCGGCGGCCGCCGACCGGGAGTTCACCTCCTCGTTCGAATCGGGTGATCCCGCGCCGGACTGGCTGAACACCGTCGACACGGCGTTGGACGGTACAAAGCGAGCATCCGGCGTCGACGGCGGATACAGCTCAGGCATCCCCGGCAATGTCACCGACCACGTCACGGACGTCCGCGCCAGCGGCGAGAACACGGGCGCGGGCGAGGTGAAGGAGAACCTCGTCGACGGCGAGCCGAGCACCAAGTGGCTGACCTTCGAGCCCACCGGCTGGGCGGAGTTCGACCTGGACTCCCCGGTCAAGGTGGTCACGTACGCGCTTACCTCGGCCAACGACCACGACGAGCGCGACCCGCAGGACTGGACCCTCCAGGGGTCCACCGACGGCAAGGACTGGAAGACCCTCGACACGCGTGCCGGCGAAGCCTTCGGTGAGCGGTTCCAGACGAAGTCGTACGACATCACGGGTCCCGTCGAGTACCAGCACTTCCGCCTCGACGTCACCAAGAACGACGGCGGGGACATCCTCCAGCTCTCCGACGTCCAGTTCTCCACCGGCGCCAGTGACGACCCGACGCCCAAGGACATGCTCTCGCTGGTGGACCGCGGACCGAGCGGCTCCCCCACCGCGAAGGCGGGCGCGGGTTTCACCGGCAAGCGGGCCCTGCGGTACGCCGGTACGCACAAGGCGGACGGCCGGGCGTACTCGTACAACAAGGTGTTCGACGTGAACGTGGCCGTCGGACGGGACACCGAGCTGTCGTACCGGATCTTCCCCTCCATGGCGGACGGCGACCGGGACTACGACGCCACGAACGTCTCCGTGGACCTGGTCTTCACGGACGGCACCTATCTGAGTGACCTGAACCCCGTCGACCAGCACGGTTTCGCGTTGACGCCGCAGGGGCAGGGCGCGTCCAAGGTCCTCTACGTCAACCAGTGGAACGACGTCGCCTCACGGATCGGATCGGTCGCGGCGGGGAAGACGGTGGACCGGATTCTGGTCGCATACGACTCGCCCAAAGGCCCGGCGAAGTTCCGCGGCTGGCTGGACGACGTCTCCCTCAAGGTCGTGGCGCCCGAGAAGCCCAAGGCGCATCTGTCCGACTACGCACTGACGACCCGCGGCACCAACTCCAGCGGCGGCTTCTCGCGCGGCAACAACTTTCCGGCGACGGCCGTCCCGCACGGCTTCAACTTCTGGACGCCGGTGACCAACGCGGGCTCGCTGAGCTGGCTCTACGACTACGCACGGGCGAACAACGCGGACAACCTGCCCACCCTCCAGGCGTTCAGCGCGAGCCATGAGCCGAGCCCCTGGATGGGCGACCGGCAGACCTTCCAGGTGATGCCGTCGGCCGCGTCCGGCACCCCGGACACCGGCCGCACCGCCCGCGCCCTCGCCTTCCGGCACGAGAACGAGACCGCGCGCCCCTACTACTACGGGGTGACCTTCGAGAACGGTCTCAAGGCCGAGATGGCGCCCACGGACCACGCGGCGGCGCTGCGCTTCACCTATCCCGGTGACGACGCGGGCGTCGTCTTCGACAACGTCACCGAGCAGGCGGGGCTGACGCTCGACAAGTCCGCCGGCGTGGTCACCGGCTATTCGGACGTGAAGTCCGGCCTGTCGACAGGTGCCACCCGGCTCTTCGTGTACGGGGTCTTCGACGCGCCCGTGACCGAAGGCGACTCCAGCGGGGTCAAGGGGTATCTGAAGTTCACGGCCGGCGCGGACCACACGGTCACGCTGCGCCTCGCCACCTCGCTCATCAGCATCGACCAGGCCAAGGACAACCTGCGCCAGGAGATCCCCGACGGCACGTCCTTCGGGACCGTCAAGGCGCGGGCCCAGCAGCAGTGGGACAAGCTGCTCGGCAAGGTCGAGGTCGAGGGCGCGACGCCGGACCAGCTGACAACGTTGTACTCCAGCCTGTACCGGCTGTACCTCTACCCCAACTCCGGCTTCGAGAAGGTCGGTTCGGCGTACCAGTACGCCTCGCCGTTCTCGCCCATGCCGGGTCCCGACACACCCACCCACACCGGCGCGAAGATCGTCGACGGCAAGGTGTACGTCAACAACGGCTTCTGGGACACCTATCGGACGACCTGGCCCGCCTACTCGCTCCTGACGCCCGGTCAAGCAGGTGAGATGGTCGACGGGTTCGTGCAGCAGTACAAGGACGGCGGCTGGACCTCGCGCTGGTCCTCGCCCGGGTACGCGGACCTGATGACCGGCACCTCGTCGGACGTGGCGTTCGCGGACGCGTATGTGAAGGGTGTCGGCTTCGACGCGGAGTCGGCGTACAACGCGGCCCTGAAGAACGCCACGGTCGTCCCGCCGACATCGGGCGTGGGCCGCAAGGGCATGGCGACCTCACCATTCCTCGGCTACACGAGCACCGACACGGGCGAAGGCCTGTCGTGGGCCATGGAGGGTTATGTCAACGACTACGGCATCGCCGAGATGGGCCGGGCCCTCTACAAGAAGACCGGCAAGAAGCGCTACAAGGAGGAGTCCGCGTACTTCCTCAACCGGGCCCAGGACTATGTGAATCTGTTCGACGGGACGGCCGGTTTCTTCCAGGGCCGCGACGACAAGGGCGGCTGGCGGGTCGAGTCGTCCAAGTACGACCCACGCGTGTGGGGCTACGACTACACGGAGACGAACGGCTGGGGGTACGCGTTCACGGCGCCGCAGGACAGCCGGGGTCTGGCGAACCTGTACGGCGGCCGGAGCGGGTTGGCCAAGAAGCTGGACGCGTACTTCGCCACGCCCGAGACGGCCTCGCCCGACTTCGTGGGCTCGTACGGCGGAGTCATCCATGAGATGACCGAGGCCCGTGACGTACGCCTCGGCATGTACGGGCACTCCAACCAGGTGGCGCACCACGTGAATTACATGTACGACGCGGCGGGGCAGCCCTGGAAGACGCAGAAGAACGTCCGCGAGGTCCTCTCCCGCCTCTACACCGGCAGCGAGATCGGGCAGGGCTACCACGGCGACGAGGACAACGGCGAGCAGTCGGCCTGGTACCTCTTCTCCGCGCTCGGCTTCTACCCGTTGGTGATGGGCAGCGGCGAATACGCCATCGGCTCCCCGCTGTTCACCAAGGCGACGGTCCACCTGGAGAACGGCAAGGACCTGGTCGTCAAGGCCCCGAAGAACAGCGCGAAGAACGTGTACGTGCAGAGCCTGAGGGTCAACGGCAAGAAGTGGAACTCGACTTCACTACCGCACTCCCTCATCTCCCGTGGTGGCGTGCTGGAGTTCGACATGGGCTCCAAGCCGTCCTCATGGGGCACCGGCAAGAACGCGGCGCCCGTGTCGATCACCCAGGACGACAAGGTGCCCTCGCCGCGCACGGACGCCCTGAAGGGGGAGGGCGCGCTGTTCGACAACACGTCGGCGACGGATGCGACGGTCACCTCGGTCGACCTGCCGATCGCCGCTTCCACCAAGGGAGTTCAGTACACCCTGACGTCGTCCTCGGACCACACGAAGGCCCCGACCGGGTGGGTCCTGCAGGGCTCGTCCGACGGCACGACGTGGACCGACGTCGACAAGCGCTCCGGCGAGTCCTTCCCCTGGGACAAGCAGACCCGCGCCTTCACGGTCGCCGACCCGGGCTCGTACGCCCACTACCGCCTGGTCCTCGACGGCCAGTCGACCCTCGCGGAGGTGGAACTGCTGGCCTGACGCACACCCCCCACGGGAGAGGGGCGGGCTCGGAGGAGACTCCGGGCCCGCCTCGCGTTCCTGGGTGGGTTCAGTTCACGGCGAGGGTGAAGACGTGCAGGTCCGCGTTGTCGGGCAGCTTCACGCTCTTGATGGTCCTGCCGGACGGGGCCTGGAAGGGCTTGGTGGCGAAGACGTAGGTCGGCACCGGGTCCTTGTCGGCGCCCGCGACATTGCGGTACGCGGCCTTGGCGACGGTCTCGTTGCCGTACTGGACGGTGCCGGCTCCGCCGCCGACGGTCCAGTCGGTGAAGGAGAGGTCGATGGAGTCGGTGGTGCCGTCGGTGTAGGTGACGGTGGCCTTGGTCTGCTGGTTGCCGTTGACGGCGCTGCCGATGAACGACAACTGGGTCACGGGGTCGGGAAGTTCGATGGTCTGGGCGGTGGCCGAGGCGTTGTCGGGACGGCCGGACGGGGAGTCGGGCCAGGTGTACGTGAGGCCGTCGACGGTGCCCTGTCGGCCGGGAGTGAGGCCGGCGTCGGCGAGGGCCTGGCGGGAGTAGCTCCAGCCGCCGCCGTCGTAGTCGGCCTCGTCGTGGTCGCCGGTGTCGTCCGAGATGCCGGTGTTGTTGTATGCGGCGAGGAGGGAGCCGGGGGCCGCGACGGTGAGCGCGACGGGTTGTCCGTACGAGGTGTCGGTCGACGTCACCGTGACCTTGACGTCGTAGAAGCCCTGCTTGGCGTCCTCTGCGGCCGACAGGGTGATCTGCTGCGCGCCGTCGGTCACCGTGCCCTCGGCGGGGGTCGCCGTCACGCCCTCCGGCGCGTCCACGCGGAAGCGGACCTCGGGTCCCGCGCCGCCGCTCAGGGCGAGGGCGCGGATGTCGAGCTTCGCGCTGCCGCCCGGCGCGAGCGTCGCCGTGGTCGGCCCCACGCCGATCTGGTACGGCTGCTCGCCCTCGCGGAAGGAGGGTGGAGCGGCATCCTCGGAGCTGCCCCACTGCTTGTCGGGGGTGTCGCCCAGCGTGTAGTCGAGCGTGCCGCCGTCCCGGACGAAAGAGGCCGGGAGCCAAGGCCGGTCGCTGATACGGCCGTTGACCTTCAGAGAGTGGATGTACGGGGCGTCGGCGGCCGCGCCCGCGGCCCGGATCTCGATGTCACCGCCGCCCGGCCGTTCGATCTCGGCCCTCGGGAACAGCGGTGAGGACAGGGTGAGTTCGGCGCGGGAGGGCACCTGGGGGTACATGCCGAGTGCGGAGAAGACGTACCAGGACGACATCGCGCCGAGGTCGTCGTTGCCGGGGATGCCGCCCGGCTGCGTCGACCACAGCTGGTTCATCGCGGCGCGGACGGTCGCCTGCGTCTTGTAGGGGGCACCCGCGTAGTCGTACAGGTACGGCACGTTGATCGACGGTTCGTTGTCCAGCTCGGACTTGTCGCCGCCGCTGCCCGTGAAGGCCCAGCTGCCGTCGGCGTTGTGGAAGAAGATGTCGAGGCGGTCGAGGGCCTTGTCGCGGCCGCCCATGGCCGCGAACAGCCCGGCCGGGTCGTGCTGCACCATCCAGGTGTACTGGGCCGCCGTCCCCTCCACGAAACCGTTGCCGGTGGCGGGGGTGAAGCCGGTGACCCAACTGCCGTCCGCCTTACGGTTCGCGACGTAGCCGCCGGTGGGGTCGGCCGCGATGTTGAAGTTGTTCTGCCACCACTGGGAGCGTTGGGCGAACTCGTCGGCGGTCCCCTTCTTCCCTGCGGCAGCCGCGAGTTGGGAGATCGCGAAGTCCGCGCCCGACATCTCCAGGGTCTCGGCGGCGCCGCCCCACGCGTTGGACACGGAGGGCATGTAGTGCTGCTTCAGATACTTGTCGAGGGACGGACGCTGGCCCACCGAGAGGACCGGCTTGCCCGCCGAGGAGAGATCCTGCTCCGTCGGCACCGTGGCCGCCTGGACCAGGGAGTCGAGCGCGCCCCGAAGGTCGAAGTCCGTGCCGCCGAAGGCCCGGATGCCCGCGAGCGCGGCCGGTGAAGGATCGCCGTTCATGACGTGCGTGCCGCTCGCGCCGTGCAGCCAGCGATCCCAGACTCCCCCGTTCTGCCGGGCCGTTTCGAGCAGCGACTGCGCGATGTCGGAGCCGGTGTCCGGGTTGAGGAGGGTCAGCAGCTGGACCTGGGAGCGGTAGACGTCCCAGCCGGAGAAGGTGCCGTACTGCGCCCGGTGGCCGCGGCTGACGAGATGGACCTTGTCGTCGGGACCCCGGTATCTGCGGTCGGCGTCACTGATGACGTTCGGGTGCAGGAGGGCGTGATAGAGCGCGGTGTAGAAGGTGGTGCGATCGGTGTCCGTACCGCCGCCGACCTTGATGGCGCCGAGCCGGTCGCGCCAGGCGCGGTGGGCGGCACCCTGGACCGAGGCGAAGGACCGGTACGGCGGGTTCTCGGACGCGAGGTTGGCCTCGGCGCCCGCCTGACTGACGTACGAGATACCGACCTTGACGTTCACGGGATCGGCGCCGGGCTCGAACTCCACGTAGCCGCCCGCGCCCTTGCCCGCGACGGGACGGCCGCCCTGCCCGAATCCCCCGGTGCCGCCACTGGCTTCCGTGCTCCCGGGGCTCAGCCTGTCGTCCTGCCAGGTGCCGGTCGCCTTGAAGTCATGGTCGAAGCGGGCGGTGAAGTAGAGGGTGTAGTAGGCGCGTTGACCCTCCGGGTCGAGGTAGCCGCAGAAGTTCCCGGAGGTGACGGATCCGGAGACCGTGCGGGTCGCCGGGTCGATCCGCAGGGACGAATCCGTGGACCCGACTTCGGAGTTGGCGGTACGGATCAGCAGCGAGGCGGGTTGGTCGGCGGGGAAGGTGAAGCGTCCCGAGCCCGTGCGGGCGGTCGCCGTGAGGTCGGCGGTGACACCGGAGGCGAGCCCGACCTTGTAGTGGCCGGGCTCCGCGCTCTCGTCGGCGTGCGCGAAATCGGCCGCGTACACGGCGTCCTTGGTGTCGCTCGCCGGGGACGAGGTGACCTCGCCGGCGTACGGGAAGAAGGGGATGTCGCCGCTGCCGCCCGCGCAGCCCGTGCCGGACATGTGGGTGAGGCTGAAGCCCCGGATGCGCGTGGCGTCGTACTGGTAGCCGCCCGGCGCGGCCGTGCGGGTGGCGTCCCCGCGAGTGTTCTCGGGGCTCCAGGAGAGCATGCCGAAGGGCACGACGGCGCCGGGGAAGACATTGCCGCCGTTCTTGGTGCCGATGAGCGGGTCGACGTATGCGGTGGGATCCCGGACCAGGTCCGGGGGTGCGGCGGTCGCGGCCACCGCTGGGGTGATCCCACCGGCCGCCAGAGCGACGGCCAGCAGGACGGATGACGGACGGAAACGCATGACGCGGCCCCTCCTCCTTCGGACGGGTCGCGCACCACAGGTCGCACAAGCCGCAGGGACAGTAACGTGCGCCACGGGCACCACGGAAGACCGCCCGCGGCACGGGAGACGCGCCCGGCGCACACCCCGTTGGCGCAGCGCACGCCTCGTCGAAGGTCAACTGGGTTGACATCGTTGTCTGTTGAGGCGGTAGAGTCATGTACAGACCATTCGACAACGTTGTCGCGCACCAGGGTCACCACAAGCCGCACCATCCCGGGCCGGGCCTCCCCCGACCGCGTCCGGGCTCGCGGACCGGGTGAGTACCGAACCACCCACCCGGTCCGCCCTGAGCCGCGCAGGGTCACCCCACCCGACAGGGCAGGGCCGTTGAGGGATCGTCACCGGTGCCCTGGACGACGTACCCGAACGTCGTGCTCTTGCCCGGATCCAACGCCCCGTTCCAGTCGGCGTTGTGCACCATCACATCCTGACCGTTGTACGTCACGTTGCCGTTCCAGAGGCTGGCGACCGACTGCCCGCTCGGCAGCGTCCAGTCGACCATCCAGCCGAGCATCGGCACGTCGCCGGTGTTGGTGACGGTCACCTCGGCCTGGTAACCGCCGGACCAGCTGTTGGTCGTACGACGGGTCGCGGAGCACGCGCCGGGCGGTGGCTCGGTCGGGTTGCCCGGGTCGTGGATGCCCGTCACTTCGCCGTTGCCGCCGTCGAAGACGACGTCGGAGCAGGAGTAGAAGGTCTCCGCGCTGTCCGAGCGCTGCCAGACCATGTAGATGATGTGGCGGCCGGACTTGCCGTCGGGGAGCTTGCCGCTCCACGAGTAGTTGGCCTCGACCGTGCCCGGGGTGCCGTTGAGCGGCGGGTGGTCGACCGTGAGGAACGGCTGGTCCTCCATGTCGTCCCAGGTGAGCGTCTTGGTCGGGTCGAAGCCGTCCTTGGTGATGTAGACGTAGAACCAACCAGGGTGCGCGGCCCAGGCGTTGTACGAGAAGTCGGCGGTCGCGCCCGAGGTGAGATGGGTGAGCGGCCAGTCGTTCCGCGGGAGGTTGAACCCCGTGAAGTTGGCGTTGCCGCCGCTGCACAGCTCGCCGTCCGGGACGAAGCCGCGGGTGCGGCCCGCGCCGTCCGAGCGGAGCACCGAAAACCAGTTGTAGAACGGCGTGGTGCCGCTGACCTGCTGCGCCGCCTTGCAGGCCGGGTTCACGGGCTTGATCTCACCGGTGTCGGTCAGCCCGTCCTGCCAGCACAGGAAGGTGCGGCTGCCGGGTTTCATGGGGGTGCCGTGGGCTGCCGCCGCGCCGCCGGTCGTGACGACCAGGCCGAGGGCGGGGAGCGTACTGAGGACGGCGAGCAGGATGAGGAACAGTGCTCTGCGGCGGGTGGGCAGCGGTAATCGGGATGCGGTCGACGACTTCCGCGGCGCCATGTAGGACATGTGCATGACAAGAGCTCCTTTGCTCGATGTCGTGGGAAGAACCGGACGAGGCGGGAGCGGCTCCGGGGGCGGGTTCCGGTCCGCTGCCATGGGAGCGCTCCCACCTCATTCGGAAGTTAGCGCGCGCAGGAACCTCTGTAAACGCCTCACGCACGAGGGCCGCACCCTCCTCACAGGTGGGTACGGCCCTCGCCATGACCGAGAAAGACCAGTGTTACGTCACTGGTGGTGAGGTGACGTCAGGTAGTGCTGCCGAAGGAGCTCCTTCCCGTAGTCGTTGCCGTTGGGCGTAGGGATGACGGAGTGGATGTCGAGTGGATCCGATTGTGAAGCCGGGCGTGGAACCGGGTCTGAATGCGGACTTGAAGGCGAGCGTGAAGCCGGGCCTGAATGCCGACCTACACCTGAAGCCAGACCTGAGCCCGGGCCTGAAGCCAGACCTGAAGCCAGACCTGAAGCCGGACTTGAGGCCCCGGCTCAGACCGGTCCCGCGGACGACGACTCGACGGCGAACGCCGCGCGGGACTGCCCGACGGCCCCGGACGGCGGCAGCCCGACGGCCCCGGACGGCGGCAGCTCGACGGCCGTGGTGGACGGCAGCTCGACGGTGAACTCCGTGCGGCCGGGCGCGCTTTCCACGTGAATACGGCCCCCGTGCGCCGCCGTGATGGCCGCGACGATGGCGAGGCCGAGGCCGGAGCCGCCGTCCGCCGGGCCGCTGCGGGCGCGGGAGACGTCGCCCCTGGTGAAGCGCTCGAAGACCGAGGGGAGCAGGTGCCGCGGAATACCGGGGCCGTCGTCCCGTACGCGAATCGTGCAGGACGCCTCCGTGACCTCCAGCGAAGCGACCACGGTCGTGCCAACAGGCGTATGCACACGGGCGTTGGCCAACAGGTTGGCCACCACCTGATGCAGCCGTGCCTCGTCGCCGACGACCAGTGCCGGGGAGTCGACCAGCAGCGCCAACTGCCAGTTGTGGCCGTCCCCGGCGGCCCGCGCGTCCCATACGGACTCGGCGACCAGGGCTGCGAGGTCGACCTCCGTCGCGTGCAGGGGCCGGCCCTCGTCGAGCCGGGCGAGCAGCAGCAGATCCTCGACCAGGCCGGTCATCCGCGCCGACTCGGCGGAGACGCGCCGCCAGGCCAGGGTCGGCTCGATCTTCTCGGTGCCGCGGTTCATCAACTCCGCGTATCCGGCGATGGACGCGAGCGGCGTACGCAGTTCATGGCTGGCGTCGGCGAGGAAGCGGCGCATGCGTTCCTCGCTGCGCTGGCGCTCGCCGATCGAGGACTCGACGTGGTCGATCATGCGGTTGAGCGCGGCGCCGACCTGGCCGGCCTCGCTGCCGGGGTCGGTGTCGCGCTCGGGCACCCGGATCAGGTGGGTGACCTCACCGTGGCCGAGCGGGGAGCGGGACACCTCGACGGCGGTGGCGGCGACCCGCCCCAGCGGGCGCAGTTGGCGCCGGATGACGACGGCGCAGACGCAGCCCGCGACGGCGAGTCCGGCGGCCGCCACGACCGCCTCGACCACCACCAGGCCGCTGATCATGTCCTGCACGTCGTCCATCGGGAGGCCGGTGAGGACGGGACTCCCGTCGACCTGGAGGGCGGTGACCCGGTAGGTGCCCAGGCCGGGAACGGTCCGGGTGTGCAGGGATCCGTCGGCCGTGATGCCGCCGAGGGACGCGCGCTGGGCGGCGGTGAGTGCCTGGAGTCCGCCGCCCCGGATCACCACCTGGGCGGCGATGACGTTCCCGGCGTCGTCGAGCCGGGCGCCGAGCGTGCCGGACGCCTGCCCCTGTTCATTGAGGAACGAAAGGTCCGTGCGGACGCCGGGCCCGACCTGGATCCCGCCCTGGCTGCGCTCCGCGGCGTGGGTGACGTGCTCGTCCAGGTTGCCGAGCAGATAGGCCCGTTGGGCGAAGACCGTGGTGAGGGCCATCGCGGCACACACCACGACCAGGATGACGCTGATGAAGACGAGGAGGCGGGTACGCAGGGACCGGCCTCGCAGACGCGCGTGCGGTGGGCGGCTCATCTCCCGTCCTCCGGCGGCCTGATGACGTACCCCATCCCGCGCACCGTGTGGATCATGGGCGCCCGCCCCTTGTCGAGCTTCCGGCGCAGACCGGAGATGTACACCTCGACCAGGTTTCCGCCGGCGTCGAAGGAGCTGCTCCACACATGGTCCAGGATCTGGGCCTTGCTCAGCACCTGGCGCGGGTGCCCCAGCAACAGGCTGAGCAGGTCGAACTCCTTGGCCGTGAGCCGGACGGGCGTGCCGTCGCGGTGCACCTCGCGGGTGCCCTCGGTCAGCACCAGGTCGCCGAGGACCAGTACGGCGCCGTCGGACTGTGCGTGCTCGGCCCCGGCCCGGCGCAGCAGTCCGCGCAGCCGCAGCACGACCTCCTCCAGGGAGAAGGGTTTCGTCACATAGTCGTCGGCACCCGCGGTGAGCCCGTCGATGCGGTGTTCCAGCGCGTCACGCGCGGTGAGCATGAGAACGGGCAGCTTCGGATTCTCGTACCGCAGCCGCCGCAGCACCTGAACTCCGTCCAGGTCGGGCAGCATCCCGTCGAGGACGACGACGTGCGGGGCGCAGCCTCGCGCGACGCGCAGCGCGCTCTGTCCGTCGGCCGCTGGATAGGGCCGCCAGCCCGCCTCCGTCACAGCGACGGACAGCAGTTCGGTGAGCCCCGGCTCGTCATCGACGATCAGCACGCGGACGCGGTCGCTTCGGGTGCCAGACATGTGACGATCCTGTCCCCGTCCGCTGAGAGAACCCTGTGTTCCGGCTTAGCCGTAGCCGTGTGAGCGGACGCTCGGACCGGCCGGCACCCCCACCCAGCGGCGCCGGAGCCTCCAACTCCGTTGGCCGAAGCGGGCATTGACACAGTCCGGCCGCAGGAACCCCTTGAACACCTTCGGGCCCGGCACGCACGCTGGTCCAGACCTCATCCGGCACTCCGCGGCCACCGAGGCGGTGGCCCGCCATCTGGGGGTGAGCCTGCGGACGCTGCGTCGCCGGGTGGGCGACCTGCAGGAGCGGCTGGGCGCGGGGAGTCGCTTCCGGTTGGGGATGCGCGCGGCGCAGCGCGGCTGGGTCCAGCCGTGCCGTCGTACGCGAAGGGCCGCACTCCCCTCAGGAGGAGTGCGGCCCAACTGCCGTACCGGACTGCCTAGTTGTTGATTACTTGGCGATCAGGTTGCGCAGTACGAACTGCATGATGCCGCCGTTGCGGTAGTAGTCCGCCTCGCCGGGGGTGTCGATGCGGACGACCGCGTCGAACTCGACGCCGGTGTCGGTGGTGACCTTGACCGTGCGCGGGGTGATGCCGTTGTTCAGCTCGGTCACGCCGGTGAAGGAGAAGGTCTCCTCGCCGGTGAGGCCGAGGGACTCGGCGGTGGCGCCCTCCGGGAACTGGAGCGGCAGGACGCCCATGCCGATGAGGTTCGAGCGGTGGATGCGCTCGTACGACTCGGCGATGACAGCCTTGACGCCGAGCAGCGCGGTGCCCTTGGCGGCCCAGTCGCGGGACGAGCCGGAGCCGTACTCCTTGCCGGCCAGGATGACCAGCGGGATGCCCTGCTCGATGTAGTTGCGCGAGGCGTCGTAGATGAACGCCACCGGCGCGTCCGCCTGCGTGAAGTCGCGGGTGAAGCCGCCCTCGGTGCCCGGCGCGATCTGGTTGCGCAGGCGGATGTTGGCGAACGTACCGCGGATCATGACCTCGTGGTTACCGCGGCGGGAGCCGTACGAGTTGAAGTCGCGGCGCTCGACGCCGTGCTCCGTCAGGTACTTGCCCGCCGGGGTGTCGGCCTTGATCGCACCGGCCGGGGAAATGTGGTCGGTGGTGACCGAGTCGCCCAGCTTGGCCAGCACGCGGGCACCGGCGATGTCGGTGACCGGGGACGGCTCGTGCGCCATGCCCTCGAAGTACGGGGGCTTGCGGACGTAGGTGGACTGCGGGTCCCACTCGAAGGTGTTGCCGGTCGGGATCGGCAGCGCCTGCCACTGGGCGTCGCCCGCGAAGACGTCCTGGTAGGACTTGTTGAACATGTCCTCGCCGATGGAGTTGGCGACGACGTCGTTGACCTCGGCCTCGGAGGGCCAGATGTCCGCGAGGTAGACCGGCTTGCCGTCCTGGTCGATGCCCAGGGCGTCCTTGGTGATGTCGACCTTCATCGAACCGGCGATGGCGTACGCGACGACCAGCGGCGGGGACGCAAGGTAGTTCATCTTGACGTCGGGGTTGATCCGGCCCTCGAAGTTACGGTTGCCGGAGAGTACCGAGGTCACGGCCAGGTCGTGCTCGTTGACCGCCTTGGAGACCTCTTCCGGCAGCGGGCCGGAGTTGCCGATGCAGGTGGTGCAGCCGTAGCCGACAAGGTTGAAGCCGACCTTGTCGAGGTACGGGGTCAGGCCCGCCTTGTCGAAGTAGTCGGTGACGACCTTGGAGCCCGGGGCGAGTGTGGTCTTGACCCACGGCTTGCGGGTCAGGCCCTTCTCGACCGCCTTCTTGGCCACGAGCGCCGCGGCGACCATGACGTACGGGTTCGAGGTGTTGGTGCAGGAGGTGATCGCGGCGACGGTGACGGCGCCGTGGTCGATCTCGTACGTCGAGCCGTCGGCGGCGGTGACCAGCGTCGGGCGGGTCGGGACGCCGTTGTGCTCGGCCGGAGCGTCGGAGGCCGGGAAGGACTCCTTGCCGGACTCCTCGTCCTCGGAGACGTAGTTGCGGACGTCCTGCGCGAACTGCTCCTTGGCGTTGGCCAGGATGATGCGGTCCTGCGGGCGCTTCGGGCCGGCGATGGAGGGGACGACCGTGGAGAGGTCGAGCTCCAGCTTCTCGGAGAAGTCCGGCTCGGCGGCCGGGTCGAGCCAGAGGCCCTGCTCCTTGGCGTACGCCTCGACGAGCGCGACCTGCTGCTCGTCACGGCCGGTCAGACGCAGGTACTTCAGCGTCTCGTCGTCGATCGGGAAGATCGCGGCGGTGGAGCCGAACTCCGGCGACATGTTGCCGATGGTGGCGCGGTTCGCGAGGGAGGTGGCGGCGACGCCCTCACCGTAGAACTCGACGAACTTGCCGACGACGCCGTGCTTGCGGAGCATCTCCGTGATGGTCAGCACGAGGTCGGTGGCGGTGGTGCCGGGCTTCAGCTCGCCGGTCAGCTTGAAGCCGACGACGCGCGGGATGAGCATCGAGACCGGCTGGCCGAGCATTGCGGCCTCGGCCTCGATACCGCCGACGCCCCAGCCCAGCACACCCAGGCCGTTGACCATCGTGGTGTGCGAGTCCGTACCCACGAGGGTGTCGGGGTACGCCTGGCCGTTACGGACCATGACCGTACGGGCCAGGTGCTCGATGTTCACCTGGTGGACGATGCCGGTGCCCGGCGGGACGACCTTGAACTCGTCGAAGGCGGTCTGGCCCCAGCGCAGGAACTGGTAGCGCTCCTTGTTGCGGCCGTACTCCAGCTCGACGTTCTGCGCGAACGCGTCGTTGGTGCCGAACTTGTCGGCGATGACGGAGTGGTCGATGACCAGCTCGGCCGGGGCCAGCGGGTTGATCTTCGCCGGGTCGCCGCCGAGCTCCTTGACGGCCTCACGCATGGTGGCGAGGTCGACGACACAGGGCACGCCGGTGAAGTCCTGCATGATCACGCGGGCCGGCGTGAACTGGATCTCCTGGCTGGGCTGGGCCTGCGAGTCCCAGCCACCGAGGGCCCGGATGTGGTCGGCGGTGATGTTCGCGCCGTCCTCGGTACGGAGCAGGTTCTCCAGCAGCACCTTCAAGCTGTACGGAAGGCGAGCCGAGCCTTCCACCTTGTCCAGCCGGAAGATCTCGTACGACTCGTCGCCCACCTGCAGCGTGCTGCGGGCGTCGAAGCTGTTCGCCGACACGACAGTCTCCTTCATTGATGTGCGCGTTCCCACCGCATCCTGCCGCCACGACGTCTTGGCCGATCCGCTAAGGTAAGGCTAAGTTAGGCAACCCTTACCAGGGTGGCGGCTGCGGTGCGCCTCGGCAGATATCTCGATGTCGAGATAACTCTAGTACATGGGGGCGGGCTGGTCATGCCCGGCCCGCTCGTGGCGTCCCTGTATACCTGGACTCGTCCCGACTGAACCCGGCGCGCCGGACAGTGACGGCCACGGCCGGGCCGCCTCGACCGCTCTACAGGGATGCGGCGCCGGTGCGCGCCGCCGCGACCGCCACGGTCGCGTACCGCGCCGTGAAGTCGCCCCCCATCGCGTCGACAGCGGCCCCGACGCCCTCCAGCACCTCCGCGAGGCGGTCCGGCGGGAGCTGGGTGAAGACGCCGTGGGTGAGCAGCTGGTCCAGCCACGCGTCCCGGGTGTAGATCCGCTCCCAGTCGAAGCGCCACTGCTCCGGGTCGGTGAACCCGCCCACCTCCCGGATCCCGTCGGCGGCCTTGGTGAACAGCGCCTGGTACACCTCCAGGGCCGGTTTTTTCGCCATCGCCCGGAAGTCGAACGGCGCGTCGGGCATCACCCGCCGGTAGACCGCGGCGAAGGCTTCCGCCGCCTCGGGCGGAAGCTGGAACACATTCCAGAACGGTGCCAGCAGCCCGCCGGGCCGCAGCACCCGCGCGGCCTTGGCCGCTCCCGCGACCGGGTCGATCCAGTGCCAGGCCGTGCCGGCGACGACCGCGTCGAATTCCCGGCCGACCGGATCCCAGGCCTCGAACGTCGCCACGTCGGCCTCGACGCCGAGCCGCCGCGCCAGGTCGGCCATCCGCGCGTCGGGCTCCACCCCGAGCACCAGGCGGCCGGCCGCCTGGAACTGCCGGGCGGCGATGCCGGTACCGCAGCCGACATCGAGGACGTCGGGCCCGGGGGCGGCAGCGACGATCCGGTCCACCATGGCGTCGGGATAGCGGGGCCGCGTCCGTTCGTAGCGTTCGGCGTCCGCGCCGAACGACTCGGCTGTCCGCCGGTGTTGATGGGGCTCGTTCCCAGCGGAACGTGATCGCTCCGGAGGTATAGTGGGCATGTGCCCACCATAGTGGGCGGTCGCCCACTCATCAACGGGCGGAACCGGCGAGGAAAGAGGGATGTGCGGGATGCCGACAGGGGTGGCCATGCGCGACGCGCGCCGGCAGCTGTTCGACGCCGCCGAGCGCGTCCTGCTCCGGGACGGGCCGAACGCGCTGACCAGCCGGGCGGTCACCACGGAGGCGGGCTGCGCCAAGGGCGTCCTGCACCGGCACTTCGCCGACTTCGACGCCTTCCTCGCCGAGCTCGTGCTGGACCGCATCGGCCGGCTCGGCGACCAGGCCGCCGCCCTGCGCGAGTGCGCCGGGACCGGCTCCGTCGCCGACCACCTCAGCGGCGCGCTGACGGCCCTGTTCGAGTCGGTCGCACTGGCGATCCTCGGCCTCGTCATCTCCCGGGACGACCTGCGCGCCCGACTGCGCCCGGCCACGCCCGTCGGCGTCCCCCTGCTGACGGAAGCGACGGCCATGATCGCCTCCTACCTCACCACCGAGCGCGACCTGGGCCGTATCGCGGCGGATGCCGACGTCGACACGCTCGCTCCCACACTGGTCGGAGCCGGGCACCTGCTGTTCGCCGACCGGGACGGCACACCGCCGGAGGCGGAAGCCGTCCGCAGGATGGTGACCACGGTCATCGCGGGCGTCGTGCGACCGAGTTGAGTCAACGGCGCTGTCGCCGTTGCCGGTTGCGGGATCCCATGTGATGGAGTGTGCCCGTCAGTTGGTCACCGCGACGACGGTGACGTACACAGACGACGTACGCGCATGGCGTACGCAGGCGACGTGCGCAGGGGGACGATCCGTGACGGCGGACGCGACGACGAGCGGCTACGACATCCGGGGGGCGCAGCTGCTCGCCCTGCTGGTCTCCGGGTCCGAGCCGGGTGAGGCCGGACGGATACGGCGGCGGCTCGGGGAGCAGGAGCCGCGCTATATGACGTGGGTGCCCCTGTCCCCCGAGGCCCGGGCGAACGCGGCCCGGGACCCCGACCCGCTGGTGCGCCGCACGCTGGTCAGGGCCGACGGGGTGACCCAGGACGATCTGGCCGCGCTGCTCGAGTGCCCGGACCCGGTCGTCGACCGGCAGGTGTACGAGCACCGCTGTGCACGGTCGTGGATGCGCCGTCTCATCCTCATGCCGGGGCGCCACGCGGACCCGGCCGCCCTCGCTCCCCTGCGTGACCGGATCCTCGCCACCCAGCGGGAGTTGCCCGGCATTCCGCACTTCGTGGGCGCCGGGGTGGTCAGCGACGTGCCCGAGGTGGTCGAGCACGCGGTGCGCGTGTGCGGCACGGCGATGACCTCCGCCGAGCAACTGCGCGGCGTACTGGGCCTGTTGGCACACCCCGACCGGCTGCGGGCCCTGCTCGACAGCGCGGACGCGCCGCTGCACCCCGCCGTCGCCGGCCTCGCGCGCGCCGCGCTCGGCACCGACGGCGCCCAGCTGCGGGCCGCCGTCGCCACGGCCGAGGGCGCCGAAGGACTGGTCGCGGGACTGCGTGCCGGTGAGGCCGAGCCGCGCTGGCGCCGCACTCTGGAGTGGGACGCGCTGCTCACGGCCCACCGCTCGGACCCGCTCCCGGAACCGGCCGTACGTTTCCTCGCCAGGCGCCCGGACTGCCCCGAGCCCGTGCTCGCCGAGCTCTACCGCACCCACCCCGCTGTCGTCGTGCACGTCGCACGGCCCTGCTCCGCACTGGTGCGAGCGGCCGCCGAGACCCCGGGCCATCCCGAACTGGCCCGGATCTGCGCGGCGTTGGCACAGAGCGCCGACGCACGGCCCGGCACGCCCCCCGCTGCCGCCGACGCCGCTCTGTCCACCCTCGTTCTCGACACCGTCGCCCCCGCCCGCACCGCCGCCACCGCCCTCGCGGAGCTCGGCCCGTCCGCGCCCCTGCGCGAGCTGCTGCACAGCCGCCTCGGCGCCGACCCGGGCCGCTGGGCCACGCTGCGCACCACCCTGTCCCGGTACAAGGGCACGCTCGCCGCCCTGCTCGACGCCCTCGCCGACGGCTCCGCGCCCGCGGGGTCGGCCAAGCCGCCCGCGCTGACGAAGCCGTACCGCTTTCTGCTGTACGCCGCCGCACCGGACGATCTCAGCGGCCTGCTGCCCCACCTCCCGGACGATCTGCTGGTGGCGCTGCTCGGCAAGGGCTCGCTGCCCCCGCATGCCCTGGACACCGCGCTCGCGGCGGGCGATCCGCGCGTGGCGGCCGCCGTCGGGGGCAATGTCGCGCTCGGGGCGCGCGAGCTGCGCCGGCTCACGGAGCTGGACGAACCGGCCGTCAACGCGGCCGTGTTCCGCAACCAGAAGGCCACGCTGTCACTGCGCCGGGCGATCGCCTCGGGCGTGCCGCGCACCCCGGGCCGTACCGCCCCCGTGCCGCTCGACGCGGCGCTGCGCGCCGCGCTGCTGGGCGACACGGACCGGCATCTGCGCACGCCGCTCGTCACCAGCGGGGACCCCGAACTCGTCCGCCACGCCTGGCCGTTCCTCAGCGACGACGGGCGGCACTACGCCGTGGCGCGGGTCTGGGAGCGCGGCGGAGCGGAGGACGTGCGCCGGCTGCTCGGCCTGTTCCCCGAGGACGCCCGTACGCATCCCGTACTCGAACGGGCGGCTGTCACGGACGACTTGAGCCGGTTCAAGGAAGGACTCCGCCCGTTCGACGACCCGGACGCCCTGCCCGCCCTCCTCACGCAGCCGCGCGGGCGCAACGCCACCCGGCGTCTGGTGCAGACCCTGGTCCACGAGCCGTACACGTACGACTTCACGCGGCTGGTCGCCGCGCACGACGGGCAGGGCATCCAGCCGGAGCCCCTCGCCGAACTGCTGCGCCACGAGGACGTCGACGCGGCGGTCCACGAAGCGCTCAGCGCGGTGCACGGCAACCAGTGGCCCTGGCCCGGCACCACGGACCACGGCACCGATCCGGTCGAGTTGCTGCGCACCGCCCCGTACCCGGGCCCGCGCCAGTTCACCGGCGCGGTCGAGCGCGGTCTGCTCGGACCCGAGCGGCTGATCGACACCGCCCACCCCGCCCGCGAGACGCTCGGGTCGTTGCGCGACGTCGACGACGACGTGGCCGTGCGGGCCCGCCGGTATGCCGCCGGACTCGTACGGGAACACCTCGCGGGCCACCCGGAAGGTGCGGTCGTCGCGCTGCGCCTCCTGGGGACGTACGCCGGGACGCTCGCCGAACTGATCGAGGTGGCCGCCCAGGTGGCGGGTCCCCGGCCCGACGCGGCGGAGCTCGCCCGCCAGGACGCGCGTGAACTCGCCGCTGTGGAAGAGCAGTTGAGGCCGGTCCCGGCGGCTCCCCGGCCCCGGCTCGCCGAGGGCGAAGAGCGCGCTCTTCGTCAGGAGCTGGAGCCCCTCTCGAGCCTGGCCGCGGCCCATCTGCTGCGCACGCTCGTCCCGGGCGCGCCCGTGCCCACCGACCGCGGCGTCCTGCGCGCCCTCGCGAACGCCTTCCCCTACAGCGTCCCCGGCATCGCCCGCCCCGACTGGCTGGTCGAGGCCTGCGCCGCCCACGGCTCGCCCGGCAACGGCGAGCGGCTGACCCCCCGGGAGCGCAGTCTCCGCCCGCTCTCCGACATGGACAGCTATCGGCACGGGTTCGTCGCGCCGCGCGAGATGGCCGCCCGCACGCCCGCACGCGAGATGAATCCGGTGCCCAAGGAGTGGCGCCTGCGCAAGGCGCACGGGCCGCAGCTGCGGGCCGCCCGCGCCCTGGTCGCCGAGCGGCTCGGCACCGACACCGGGCGCTGGCTGCGCGCCCTGGCCGCGATGGACGAGGGCTGGGCCGACCGGCCCCTCGGCGAGGTGCTCGACGAGGGCGACGCCGGGCAGGACGCCACGGCCGTCACCCCCCTCGGCGGGCGGCTCCTGCTGCACGCGGACGTCGCCGCCCTGGCCGCCGTACTGCCGCTGCTCGGTTCCGGGGCGGCGGTCGCGCTGACCGAGCACGCGTGCGCGAGCGAGTACCTGCCGGACGAACTCGTCGCGTACCTCTTCGCCTCGGACGACCGGGCCGCGCTGCTCGCTCTCACCCGCTCGTGGCGCGAGCTGTACCGCGACTGGGAGCTGCGACTGCGGCTCCTCGGCCTGGACGACCCCGCCGTCAACGCGGCCCTGTACGCGAAGGCCAACAACGGCCCGGCCGCCGTGGCACTGCGTCAGATGATCCTCTCCCGCCGCCCGCGCGGTCGCGTCGCCGAGGGGCCCGACGACCTCGTGCCGCTCGCACCGGAGCTGCGCGACCAACTCGTGACGTCGTCGTTCTACTCCAAGGGCTGGGAGTACCTTCAGCGCGTCCAGCTCGAAGCCGCCGACCCCGAGATCATCGAGCACGCGCTCGCTTCCTGGGGGCAGCGGCGCCCGCTGCTGGATCATCTGCTCGCCGCGCGCGCCTCACTGAGGTACGGCGGCCCGGACCATCTGCGGGCACTGGCCGAGCGGGGGCTGCTCAAGCCTGCCGCGGCCAAACTCGTCGTCAGGGCACTGGACTCGGCCGACCCGGAAGCCGTGATCGCCGCCCGACTCGACCGTGAGCTGGGGCCGGAGCGGCTGGTGGCGAGGCTGCGAGCCTGCACGGAGTACAACGAGGAGGACCGCGTCCTCGAACTGCCCTATGTGCGGGATTGGGACGTACTGATCAAAGAGCACGAAAAGGATCCATTCCCCCGCAAGGTGTGGCGCGCGCTCGGTGAACTGCCGGACGCGCCCGCCGCGGTCACGGCGACAGCCATCACGAGCTGGGAACAACTGCGCAATCGGGCACTTACGGGACGAAACCCCGACTGCGCCCGCGCCGCCGTGGCATGCCGCTCCCGCGACAACGGGATGCCCGCGCGGACCAGCCTGTTCGACTTCCTCATCGAAGAGAGCCTCATCACAGGGACGGACCTCGTGCGGCACGCCGCCGGTGCGGCGGGCGTCCTGCACTACCTGGCCGAAGGCGCCGTACGCCGTGAGCTTCCCGACTCCGTCCGCACCGCCATGCGGCAGGCGAGGGAGGAAGTCGCCGAACTCGCCGGGAAGCTGCTGGGCACCGACGAGCGGGCCTGGCGGCGGCTGTTCGCGGCGTTGACCGGCGAGGACATCCACTGGCTCATGCCCGGCTGCCCCACCACCGTGGCCGCGCTCCTGGAGCACAGCGCCCGAACTCCCCTGTGACCGGCCTGTGGTGGCCTCCCTTACACGGAAGGACGCGCTCCGTTTTTCTTTATCTCACAGACGATATACGGTCGCGCCATGGCAGACGACTACCTCGTACGCATCGGCAAGCTCATCCGTGACGCCCGGCAGCACCGGGGCTGGACACAGTCGCAGCTTGCCGAGGCGCTCGGCACCAGTCAGAGCGCCGTCAATCGCATCGAGCGCGGCAATCAAAACATCAGCCTTGAGATGATCGCTCGAATCGGTGAAGCCCTGGACAGTGAGATTGTCTCTCTGGGGTACGCGGGTCCGATGCATCTGCGCGTGGTGGGCGGACGTCGCCTGTCCGGCTCGATCGATGTCAAGACCAGTAAGAACGCGTGCGTGGCACTGCTGTGCGCGACGCTCCTGAACAAGGGGCGCACGGTGCTGCGCCGCGTCGCCCGCATCGAAGAGGTGTACCGCCTTCTGGAGGTACTCGGTTCCATCGGTGTCCGCACCCGGTGGATCAACGACGGGGTCGACCTGGAGATCGTGCCCCCGGCCGAGCTGGAGATGGAGGCGATCGACGCCGAGGCCGCTCGTCGTACGCGGTCCATCATCATGTTCCTCGGCCCGCTGCTGCACCGCATGGACGGTTTCAAGCTGCCCTACGCGGGCGGTTGCGACCTGGGGACGCGCACGATCGAGCCGCACATGATCGCGCTGCGCCGCTTCGGCCTGGACATCGCCGCCACCGAGGGCCTCTACCACGCCCAGGTGGACCGCTCGGTCTCCCCCGGCCGCCCGATCGTGCTGACCGAGCGCGGGGACACCGTCACCGAGAACGCGCTTCTGGCCGCCGCCCGCCACGACGGTGTGACGGTCATCCGCAACGCCTCCTCCAACTACATGGTCCAGGACCTGTGCTTCTTCCTGGAGGCGCTGGGCGTACGGGTCGAGGGCATCGGCACCACCACGCTCACCGTGCACGGCGTGCCCAACATCGACGTCGACGTGGACTACTCGCCGTCCGAGGACCCGGTCGAGGCGATGAGCCTGCTCGCCGCCGCGGTGGTCACCGAGTCGGAGCTGACGGTGTGCCGGGTGCCGATCGAGTTCCTGGAGATCGAGCTCGCGGTCCTGGAGGAGATGGGCCTCGATCACGACCGTACGCCCGAGTACTTCGCCGACAACGGCCGTACCCGCCTGGTGGACCTCACCGTCCGGCCCTCCAAACTGGAGGCGCCGATCGACAAGATCCACCCGATGCCGTTCCCGGGCCTGAACATCGACAACGTCCCGTTCTTCGCGGCCATCGCGGCCTCCGCGCAGGGCAAGACCCTCATCCACGACTGGGTCTACGACAACCGCGCGATCTACCTCACCGACCTGAACCGGCTCGGTGGACGCCTCCAGCTCCTCGACCCGCACCGCGTCCTCGTCGAGGGCCCGACCCGCTGGCGCGCCGCCGAGATGATGTGCCCGCCCGCGCTGCGGCCCGCCGTGGTCGTCCTGCTGGCCATGATGGCGGCCGACGGCACCTCGGTGCTGCGGAACGTGTATGTCATCAACCGCGGCTACGAGGACCTGGCCGAGCGGCTCAACTCGATCGGCGCGCAGATCGAGATCTTCCGGGACATCTGAACGGGGTGACCAGGGGCTGCCGCTGTTGTGCGAACCCTGCTCAGGGAGGGTCCCCCGGCACCTCCGGCAGCACCTCCACGGCCTCGATCCGCACCCGGTTGTCGTGGAATATGGCGCCGCCCCCGTAACCCGAGTCCTCCTCGGGGACGGTGGCGTTGACCGCGCTCCCGCCCGGGGAGTGCTTGGGCCAGCGGCCCTTGGTGGTGAGGACGACGCCGGGGGAAGTGCGGTCGGTGAGGCGGGCGGTGGCGTGGAAGGCGCCTGCTTCACTGCGTACCAGGACCGGGGCGCCGTCGGTGATGCCGGGCCCGCCGTGCCGTCGGGGTGCAGCAGCACCTCGGGGGCGCCCGCCCTGCGCATCAGTTCGGGCTTGTTGTCGAACACCGTGTCAACGGTCCGCTCAGCCGCCGCGGCGGCCTCGGCGTAGGCCGCGACGACGTCGATGTCGGTCTGGGTCATGGCCCGGCCGGTCGGTGTGCCGTCGACGGCCATGCCGGCGGGGCCGATGCTCGTGGCCTCGGGCACGGGGGGCGAAGCCCAGATCCTGGTCCACGACGCCCACTCCACGTCACCGACCAGCTGGACACGGCCATCGAGCAGAACGGCAAGGGCGATCTCGCCGCTCTGCTCGCGGGCGGAGACATCTGGACGGTCGTCAGCTCTCGGTGACGACGATGTCCTGCTGTCGGGTCGCGTGGAACTTCGGCAGCGGGAGGCCGCCAAAGCCGGGGCTCAGTTCCATCAGGGTGGCCTCGACGTGGGCGTTGCCCGGGGTGACGGTGCCGGGCGCGCGCTTCTCCGAGTTGGTCCAGCGGTGCTCCACACCGTCGCAGACCGCCGAGGTGCCGCCGATGCCGTGGTGGACGCGAGGGTCGCTCTGCGACACCGACGAGGACACCAGCACGGGCCCCGTACCGCTCAGACAGCGGTAGGTGCCGGAGAGCGTGATGGTTCCGTCGGCCGCGACATGGCCGGTCGGGTCGACGGTCACCTCTTCGTTCGAATCGGACAGGGCGACGGCGGACGGGGCGACGAGCAGGAGCAGCGCGGCACCGGTGGCCGCGCCGATGACCTGGCGCAAGGACATGGGAGTACCTCCTGGAGAGGGGCCGGGAAAGGGGCAGGAAAAAGGCAGCTCCACAGGTACCGGTCCGGTGGCCCGAGGGCGGTGATCATCACCCCTTTGGTGGCGAGTCCGCACGTTCCTTGGTGGCGAATCCGCTCCGTCAATGGTGGCGAGCCCGCACCGTCCGTCTTGGGGACGTCCGAGTGTTGTCCGCGTGTTGTCACGCTTCACGACCGGCTGTTCCGATGAGTTCGCCGCGCGCGCATGGTCTATTCATGCGAGGGCGACGACAACGCCGCCGGCACTCATCGCATCCGACGTGGAGGTGCGCCGTGTGTTCCCACCAGTCTTCGTGCCAGTCCGTTGACAGCAGCGTCCCGCACATCGTGGCGGCCCATCCCGAGCAGGGCTGGAACCTCCTGTGCAACGGCGCGATCGTCTTCGACGACACCGGCGAACTGCTCCCCGACGGCAGCGTGATCGCTCCGCACCGGGTGTTCGTCGAGCAGCTGGCCGTCGCGGCCTGACCTCTCCGCCCGGCCCTTACGGCAGCACGGCGAAGCCGTCGAGTTCGACCAGGGCCTGTTCGTCCCAGAGGCGAGCGGCTCCGACGACGGCCATGGCGGGGTAGTCGCGGCCCGCCAACCGGTGCCAGATGCGGCCGAGTTCGGGAGCGTGAACGCGGTAGTCGGCGACGTCGGTGGCGTAGACGGTGACCCGGGCCAGGTCGCCAGGGGTGCCGCCGGCGGCCCGCAGGGCGGTCAGCAGGTTCGTCAGCGCCCTCTCGAACTGCTCCGGCAGCGTCTCGCCGACCACCTTCCCGTCCGTGTCGAGCGCGGTCTGGCCCGCCAGGAAGACCACACGGGTGCCGGTCGCGACGACGGCATGGGAGAAGCCGGTGGGCGGGGAGAGGTCGGGCGGGTTGACGCGCTCGGCGCTCACGGCGCCTCCACGGTCTCGGTGCTCACGGCGCCTCCACGGTTCTCGGTGCTCACGGGCCCAGTAGTTGCGGAACCTCCCGTGGCGTACAACTCCTTCGCGATGACCGCTCGTTGGACCTCACTCGCCCCCTCGTAGATGCGGGGCGCACGGACCTCTCGGTAGAGGTGTTCGAGGAGATGACCGCGGCGCAGGGCGCGGGCTCCGTGCAGTTGGACCGCCGCGTCGACGACGTACTGGGCCGTCTCGGTCGCCAGCAGCTTCGCCATCGCGGCTCGCTTGGGTACGTCCCCAGCCCCCTCGTCGTACGCCGCCGCGGCCGCGTACACCATCAGGCGGGCCGCCTCCGTGCGCAGCGCCATCTCGGCCACCTGGTGGGCCACCGTCTGCAGGTCCCTCAGCTTGCCGCCGAACGCGTCCCGACCGGCCGTGTGGGCGAGGGTCGCGTCCAGGGCCGCCTGCGCCATGCCGACCGCGAAGGCGCCCACGCTCGGCCGGAAGAGGTTGAGGGTGTGCATGGCGACCCGGAAGCCGCGGTCGGGTTCGCCGAGCACGTCGTCCGCCGTCACCGGTACGGCGTCGAAGGCGAGGGCGCCGATGGGGTGCGGCGAGAGCATGTCGAGCGGGGTGCCGGTGAGGCCGGCGCGGTCGGCGGGGACGAGGAAGGCGGTGACGCCACGGGCCCCGGCGTCGGGGGTGGTCCGCGCGAAGACGGTGTAGATGTCGGCCTCGGGGGCGTTGGAGATCCAGCACTTCTCACCGGTGAGCCGCCAGCTTCCGGATCCGTCCTTGTCCGCCCGCAGCGCCAGCGCCGCCGCGTCCGAGCCCGCGCCCGGCTCGCTGAGAGCGAAGGCGGCCACCGCGGTGCCGTCACAGACGCGGGGCAGCCAGGTCTCGCGCTGGGCCCGGGTGCCGTACGCGTGGACCGGGTGCGCGCCCAGGCCCTGAAGGGCGAGCGCCGTCTCGGCCTCCGTACAGGCCTGGGCCAGGGACTCACGCATCAGGCACAGGTCGAGCGCGCCCGAGGTGAACAGGCGGGCGAGCAGGCCGAGTCGGCCGAGTGCGGCGACGAGGGGGCGGTTGACGTGGCCCGGCTCGCCCTTCCGGGCGAGCGGACGGAGCCGCTCCGCGGCCAGCGTGCGCAGCTCGCCACACCAGGCGGTTTGCGTCGGATCGAGCGAGAATGCGGTCATTGCCGGTCCTCTCTCCCCTGCCGGGACGCGCATCAGGGCCTGCCGGGTTGCACCCCCAGGCTATCGCGGACCGTTGACTGTCGTCACCAACACGATACGCTCCTGGTGCGAGCCCACCACGACAAGGGGGCGAACCGCCATGGACCCCAGGGACACCTTGGAGCCGACCGAGCCCACGGACCCGGCGCAGCCGCCGGTCTCGGCGCACGTCGACCCCTTCCCCCGCGACCACCTCCCTCCCCCCGAGCAGTGGCCCGAGCTCCGCTTCGATCTGCCCGAGCTGCGCTACCCCGACCGGCTCAACTGCGCCGTCGAGTTGCTCGGCCACGCCCGCCCCGAGCGCCCCGCCTTCCGTACGCCGTCCGGCGACCTGTGGACGTACGGGCAGCTCCTCGCCCGCGTCGACCGGATCGCCCATGTGCTGAGCACCGAGCTGGGCGTCGTCCCCGGCAACCGGGTACTGCTCCGCGGGCCCACCACACCCTGGCTGGCGGCGTGCTGGCTGGCGGTCCTGAAGGCGGGCGCGGTGGCCGTCACGGTGCTCGCGCAGCAGCGCCCGCACGAGCTGGCCACGATCTGCGAGATCGCCCGGGTGACGCATGCCCTGTGCGACGTACGGTCGGTCGACGACCTCGTCAAGGCGGAGATCCCGGGGCTGCGGGTCACGACGTACGGCGGGGACGCGCCCGACGACCTGCTGCTGCGGATCACGGGCGCGCCGGACGAGCCGTTCGCGGCCGTCGACACGAGCGCCGACGACGTCGCGCTGATCGCGTTCACCTCGGGCACGACCGGTCGTCCCAAAGGCTGTATGCACTTCCACCGTGATGTGTTGGCGATAGCGGACACCTTCTCGAAGCATGTGTTGCGGCCACATGAGGACGATGTCTTCGCGGGCAGTCCCCCGCTCGGGTTCACCTTCGGGCTCGGTGGTCTGGTGATCTTTCCGCTGCGGGTCGGAGCCAGTGCCCTGCTGCTCGAACAGGCAGGGCCCAAGCAGCTGTTGCCCGCGATCGCCGAGCACCGCGTCTCCGTGCTGTTCACGGCGCCGACCGCGTACCGGGCGATGCTGGCGGAGCTGGACGCGCACGACACCGGGTCGCTGCGGCGCTGTGTGTCCGCGGGCGAGAACCTGCCCGCCTCGACCTGGCGGGCCTGGCACACCCGCACCGGGCTGCGCATCATCAACGGCATCGGCGCCACCGAACTGCTGCACATCTTCATCTCCGCCGCCGACGAGCACGTCAGGCCCGGCGCCACGGGCGTTCCGGTACCGGGGTGGCACGCGCGCGTGGTCGACGATTCCGGCGAGCCCGTGCCCGACGGAGAGCCCGGACTGCTCGCCGTGCGCGGCCCGGTCGGCTGCCGCTATCTCGCCGACGCGCGGCAGCGGGAGTACGTGCGCGACGGCTGGAACATCACCGGTGACACCTACGTCCGCGACCCCGACGGCTACTTCCGCTATGTGGCCCGCGCCGACGACATGATCATCTCGGCGGGGTACAACATCGCGGGCCCCGAGGTCGAGGACGCGCTGCTGCGTCACCCGGACGTGGTCGAGACGGCGGTCGTGGGGCGGGCCGACGAGGCGCGCGGGCAGGTCGTGGTGGCGTACGCGGTCCTGCGCTCCGGCGCGCGCCAGGATCCGGAGGCGCTGCGCAGCTTCCTCAAGTCCGAGCTGGCGCCGTACAAATGCCCCCGCGAGATCGTCTTCCTGGACGCACTGCCGCGCACGGCGACCGGGAAACTCCAGCGGTTCCGGCTGCGTACGGACGGCAAGGACGACACCACACACGTCAAGGACGACCCCACGCAGGCCAAGGACGTCACCGCGTACGTCAAGGAGGGCACCCCGCACGTCAAGGAGGACACCCCGCACGTCAATTCCGCTTCCGTGGCAGGCGATGACCTGTCCACAGGCAGCGGTCCCAAGTGATCTTCGCGCACTAGAGTGATCAACGTGTCAGAGCAGCACGCCCCCCGGTCCCTCATCGTCACGTTCTACGGCGCGTACGGCCGCTTCATGCCCGGCCCCGTGCCGGTGGCCGAGTTGATCCGGCTTCTCGCCGCAGTCGGCGTCGACGCGCCCTCCGTACGGTCGTCGGTGTCACGGCTCAAGCGCCGCGGGCTGCTCGAGCCGGCCCGCACGGCAGCCGGTGCGGCCGGGTACGCGCTGTCGCCGGACGCCCGCCAGCTGCTCGAAGACGGCGACCGGCGGGTGTACCCGGCGGTGCCCACTGAGGACGACGGCTGGGTGCTCGCCGTCTTCTCCGTGCCGGAGTCCGAGCGCCAGAAGCGGCATGTGCTGCGCTCGCGCCTCGCCGGGCTCGGCTTCGGGACGGCGGCCCCCGGGGTGTGGCTCGCCCCGGCGCGGCTCTACGAGGAGACGCGGCACACGCTGGAGCGGCTGCGACTCGCTCCGTACGTGGAGCTGTTCCGCGGGGAGCACCTGGGCTTCGCGGCGACCGCGGACGCGGTCGCGCGCTGGTGGGACCTGGCCGCGATCGCCAAGCAGCACGAGGCGTTTCTCGACCAGCACGCGCGCGTGCTGCACGCCTGGGAGCGGCGCGCGGACACCCCGCCCGAGGAGGCGTACCGCGACTATCTGCTCGCCCTGGACTCCTGGCGCCATCTCCCGTACGCCGACCCGGGACTGCCCGCCGCGCTGCTGCCGCAGGACTGGCCGGGCGCCCGCTCGGCCACCGTCTTCCGGGCGCTGCACGGGCGGCTGCGGGACGCGGGGGCGGTCTTCGCGGGCGTGACCGAGCCTTCCGAGCACTCCGAGCCTTCCGACCACTCCGGGCACTCCGGGCACTCCGGGCGCTCCGATGAGGCGTGACCTCAGTCACATCAGCAGTCGCTAAGGGAACCCTCAGGCTCCTCCTTCACTCTTCTCATGTTTCTTACCTAGCGTCGTGAGCCGCACGCCAGGACAGGAAGAGGACAGCACGTATGACCACCACGGCAAGGGCTCAGGGAGCCACCGTCTGGCTCACGGGCCTGCCGAGCGCGGGCAAGACGACCATCGCCCGCATTCTTGGCAGTCGCCTGAAGGCCGAGGGACACCGCGTGGAGGTCCTCGACGGCGATGAGATCCGCCGTTTCCTCTCCGCCGGGCTCGGCTTCTCCCGCGCGGACCGCAACACGAACGTGCAGCGCATCGGCCTGGTCGCCGAGGTCCTCGCACGCAACGGCGTCCTCACCGTGGTGCCCGTCATCGCGCCGTACGCCGACAGCCGCGAGGCCGTCCGGGCGCGCCACGAGAAGAGCGGGACGCCGTACATCGAGGTGCATGTCGCCACGCCGGTCGAGGTGTGCAGCGAGCGCGATGTGAAGGGGCTGTACGCCCGGCAGGCGGCGGGCCGGCTCAGCGGGCTGACCGGTGTCGACGATCCGTACGAGCCGCCGCTCGACCCGGCGCTGACACTGGAGACGCACTTGCAGACGCCCGAAGAGTCCGCGGCGTCCGTGCACGCGGTGCTCGCCGCGAGGGGGCTCGTATGACCCAGACCGTTTCCGAGCCGACCCCGGCCGTGTCCGGGCATGCGTTCACGCTGTCGCACCTGGACGCGCTGGAGTCCGAGGCCGTCCACATCTTCCGTGAGGTCGCGGGCGAGTTCGAGCGGCCGGTGATCCTCTTCTCCGGCGGCAAGGACTCCATCGTCATGCTGCACCTCGCGCTGAAGGCGTTCGCCCCCGCGGCGATCCCCTTCACGCTGCTGCACGTGGACACCGGACACAACTTCCCCGAGGTCCTGGAGTACCGCGACCGTGTGGTCGCCGAACATGGGCTGCGCCTCCATGTCGCCTCCGTACAGGACTACATCGACCGCGGTGTCCTCAAGGAGCGCCCGGACGGCACCCGCAACCCGCTGCAGACCGTGCCGCTCACCGAGAAGATCCAGTCCGAGCGCTTCGACGCCGTCTTCGGCGGCGGACGCCGCGACGAGGAGAAGGCCCGCGCCAAGGAGCGCGTCTTCTCGCTGCGCGACGAGTTCTCCCAGTGGGACCCGCGCCGCCAGCGCCCCGAACTGTGGCAGCTCTACAACGGCCGCCACGCACCCGGCGAACACGTCCGCGTCTTCCCGCTCTCCAACTGGACCGAGCTGGACGTCTGGCAGTACATCGCCCGCGAAGGCATCGAGCTGCCCGAGATCTACTTCGCGCATCACCGCGAGGTGTTCCAGCGCGGCGGCATGTGGCTGACCGCGGGCGAGTGGGGCGGCCCGCGCGAGAACGAGACCGTCGAGAAGCGGCAGGTCCGCTACCGCACGGTCGGTGACATGTCCTGCACGGGCGCCGTCGACTCCGACGCGGTGACCCTCGACCAGGTCATCGCCGAGATCGCCGCCTCCCGCCTCACCGAGCGGGGCGCCACCCGCGCCGACGACAAGATGTCCGAGGCCGCGATGGAAGACCGCAAGCGCGAGGGGTACTTCTAGTCATGACCAGCACCACCATCGACACCCTCCGGTTCGCCACCGCCGGTTCCGTCGACGACGGCAAGTCCACCCTCGTCGGACGGCTGCTGCACGACTCCAAGTCGGTCCTCGCCGACCAGCTGGAGGCCGTCGAGCGCGTCTCGGCCAGCCGCGGCCAGGACGCCCCCGACCTGGCCCTCCTCACCGACGGTCTGCGCGCCGAGCGCGAGCAGGGCATCACCATCGACGTGGCCTACCGCTACTTCGCCACGCCCCGCCGCCGGTTCATCCTGGCCGACACCCCCGGCCATGTGCAGTACACCCGCAACATGGTCACCGGCGCCTCGACCGCCGAGCTGGCGATCATCCTGGTCGACGCCCGCCACGGCGTGGTCGAGCAGACCCGCCGGCACGCCGCCGTCGCCGGGCTCCTGCGCGTCCCGCACGTCGTCCTCGCCGTGAACAAGATGGACCTCGTCGGGTACGAGGAGAAGGAGTTCGACCGCATCGTCCAGGACTTCGCCGGCCACGCCGCCGAGCTGGACCTGCCCGGCTTCACACCGATCCCCGTCTCCGCGCTGTGCGGCGACAACGTGGTGGACCGTTCGGCGCGCATGGACTGGTACGAGGGTCCGGCGCTCCTGGAGTTCCTGGAGACCGTGCCGGTCGCCTCCGACATCCCGTCCGCCCCGGCACGCTTCCCGGTCCAGTACGTGATCCGGCACGACGAAGTCCGCCACTACGCGGGCCAGTTGGTGTCCGGCACGCTGCGCGTCGGCGACCGTGTCACGGTCCATCCGTCCGGCGAGAGCTCCGAGATCACCGGCATCGACGTACTCGGCAAGGACGCGGACATCGCGTACGCGCCCCAGTCGCTGACCCTGCGCCTGGCCGACCAGCGCGATGTCTCGCGCGGCGACATGATCACCGCAGGGCCCGACGCGCCCACGCTGACCCAGGACGTCCGGGCGGCCGTCTGCCATCTCGCCGACCGCGCGCTGCGGGTCGGTGACCGGGTCCTGGTCAAGCACACGACGCGGACCGTGAAGGCGATCGTCAAGGACCTGGGCGGCGCGGCCGAGCTGACCGCGAACGACCTCGGCAGGATCACCCTGCGCACCGCGGAGCCGCTCGCGCTCGACGACTACGCCGAGGTGCGCCGCACCGGAGCGTTCATCCTCGTCGACCCGGCGGACGGCTCGACGCTGACGGCCGGGATGGCCGACCTGTCCTGACCGTTCCTGACCGCGTACGCCCTCAAGTCCCCAGCGTGAGCCGGGGCTTGGGGGCGTCGGTGCGTCCGGTCTGCGGGCGTCGGCTGCCCGCGCGGTAGGGCATCGGCCAGGCGACGCCCGGACCCTCGTACCCCTGCTCGGCCGCCGCGTGCAGCGTCCAGTGCGGGTCGTACAGATGCGGCCGGGCCAGCGCGCACAGGTCCGTACGCCCGGCCAGGATCAGGGAGTTGACGTCGTCCCAGGAGGAGATCGCGCCGACGGCGATCACCGGGATGCCGGTCTCGTGGCGGATCCGGTCCGCATACGGCGTCTGGTACGAGCGCCCGTACTCCGGCTGCTCGTCGGCCACCACCTGCCCCGTCGACACGTCGACCGCGTCGGCGCCGTGCGCGGCGAAGGCACGGGCGATCTCGACGGCCTCATCCCCCGTGTTGCCGCCCTCGGCCCAGTCGGTGGCGGAGATACGGACCGTCATGGGCCGCTCCTGTGGCCACACGGCCCTTACGGCGTCGAAGATTTCGAGCGGGAAGCGGAGCCTGCGCGCGAGCGAGCCGCCGTACCCGTCGGTGCGCCGGTTGGTCAGCGGCGACAGGAAGCCGGAGAGCAAGTAGCCGTGGGCGCAGTGCAGTTCGAGCAGGTCGAAGCCGCAGCGCGCGGCACGCCAGGCCGCTGCCGTGAACTGCTCGCGGAGATCGGTGAGTTGGGCGCGGGACAGCTCGCGGGGTGGCTGGCTCCGCGGCTTGTACGGGATCGGGGACGCGGCCACGAGCGGCCAGTTGCCCTCCTCCAGCGGCTCGTCGATGCCCTCCCACATCAGCTTCGTGGAACCCTTGCGCCCCGCGTGGCCGAGCTGCAGGCCGATCGCGGTGCCCGGCGCCTGCGCGTGCACGAAGTCGGTGATCCGCCGCCAGGACTGGGCCTGTCGGTGCGTGTAGAGCCCCGCGCAGCCGGGCGTGATGCGGCCCTCGGCACTGATGCACACCATCTCGGTCATCACCAGACCGGCGCCGCCGAGTGCTCGCGCGCCCAGGTGGACGAGGTGGAAGTCGCCGGGGACGCCGTCCACGGCCGAGTACATGTCCATGGGCGAGACGACCACCCGGTTGCGCAGGGTCAGGCCGCGCAGCCGCAGCGGCGTGAACATCGGGGGCGTACCGGCCGGGCATCCGAACTCGCGCTCCACGCTCTCGGTGAAGTGCGCGTCGCGCAGCCGCAGATTGTCGTGGGTGACGCGGCGGCTGCGGGTGAGGAGGTTGAAGGCGAACTGGCGTGCGGGCTGGTCGAGATAGCGCCCGATGTTCTCGAACCACTCCAGGCTGGCCTGTGCGGCCCGCTGGGTGGATGCGACGACCGGGCGCCGCTCCTGTTCGTACGCGGCCAGCGCCTCGGCGGTCGAGGGTCGCTCCTGAAGGCAGGCGGCCAGCGCGAGCGCGTCCTCGACGGCGAGCTTCGTGCCGGAGCCGATGGAGAAGTGGGCGGTGTGCGCCGCGTCGCCGAGGAGGACGAGATTGCCGTGCGACCAGCGGTCGTTGACGACCGTACGGAAGGTGGTCCAGGTCGACTTGTTGGACCGCAGCGACCGCCCGCCGAGCGCGTCCGCGAAGATCTTGGCGCACTGCTCGACGGACTCCCGCTCGTCGAGGTCCTCGAAACCTGCGGCGCGCCACACCTCCTCGCGCATCTCGACGATGACGGTGGAGGCGCCGAATTGATTCTGCGGCCCGGAGGGCCTCGTTGAGGGGTGGTGGTCGGGCGACGGGCGGGAATAGGGGTAGCCGTGCAGCTGCATCACGCCGTGCTCGGTCTCGGCGATCTCGAAGCGGAACGCGTCGAAGGCGAAGTCGGCGGCGAGCCAGATGTAGCGGCAGTGGTGAGTCACCACATGGGGGCGGAACACATGGGCGTGCGCCTCGCGGGTGGCGCTGTGCACACCGTCCGCGGCGACGACCAGGTCGTACTCCTGGGAGAGCCGTGCCGCTTCGGGGGCCTCCTCCCGGAAGCGCAGCTCGACACCCAGCGAGCGGCAGCGTGCGTGCAGGATCTCCAGGAGCCTGCGCCGGCCGAGTGCCGCGAAGCCGTGGCCGCCGGAGGTGTGGCGCACTCCGCGGCGCACGATGTCGATGTCGTCCCAGCGGACGAACTCGTCCTGGAGCGCCGCGTACACGACCGGGTCGGCGTGCTCGATCCCGCCGAGCGTCTCGTCGGAGAGGACGACACCGAAGCCGAAGGTGTCGTCGGGGGCGTTGCGCTCCCAGACGGTGATCTCGCGGGCCGGGTCGAGGCGCTTGAGGAGGACCGCGGCGTACAGGCCGCCGGGGCCGCCGCCGATGACGGCGACACGCAGAGCTGCGCGCGGCCGCGCGGCCGCGGCCTTCGGGACCCGCGCACCCTCCGGCGGTCGCACGCCCGCTGCCACCTGCCGCCCGCGCCCGCCCACCGACACCGAGCCATCGCCCGTCGCCGCCACCCCGCCCACCGACACCGAGCCATCGCCCACCGCCGCCACCCCGCCCACCGACACCGAGCCATCGCCCACCGCCGCCACCCCGCCCACCGACACCGAGCCATCACCCGCCGACGTCACCCCGCCCACCGACACCGAGCCATCGCCCGCCGACGTCACCCCGCCGCCCGTCGCCGCCACGGCTATCGCCCCCGCCACTTCGGCGGGCGCTTCTCCGTGAACGCCGCATGGAACTCCGCGTAGTCCTCGCCGTTCATCAGCAGGGCCTGGGTCGAGGCGTCCAGTTCGACGGAGGCGGCGAGCGGCATGTCCAGTTCGGCGGTGAGCAGCGCCTTCGTCTGGGCGTAGGCGAGGGCCGGGCCCTCGGCGAGGCGGCGGGCCAGCGCTCGGGCGGCCTCGTCCGCGTGGCCCTCGTCGGTCAGCTCGCTGATCAGGCCGATCCGCTCGGCCTCGGGAGCGCGCACGGGTTCGCCGAGCATCAGCAGCCGGGTGGCGTGCCCGAGCCCGACGACCCGGGGCAGCAGATAGGCGGCGCCCATGTCGCCGCCGGACAGTCCGACGCGGGTGAAGAGGAAGGCGAAACGGGCGCTCGGGTCCGCCACCCGGAAGTCGGCCGCCAGCGCCAGCACGGCTCCGGCGCCCGCCGCCACCCCGTGCACCGCCGCGATCACCGGGAACGGGCATTCCCGTACGGCCCGCACGACCTGCCCGGTCATCCGGTTGAAGTCGAGGAGCTGGGCGGTGTCCATGGACAGGGTGGCGCCGATGATCTCGTCGACGTCGCCGCCGGAGCAGAAACCGCGGCCCTCGCCGGCCAGCACCAGGGCGCGTACCGACCGCTCGCGGGACAGCTCGGCGAGCAGGTCGCGCAGGTCGGCGTAGGCGCCGAAGGTGAGCGCGTTGAGTTTCTCGGGGCGGGCCAGGGTGACCGTGGCGACCCCGTCGGCGACCTCGCACCCCAGGTGCTGCCAGTCGGCGGTGCGGGCGGCGGAGCCGGTGAAGGGACTCATGAGGTGCGGCCTCCTCGGGCGAGGGCGGCGGTCTGCGCTACACCTCGAAGTTATCACTGTCCTGTGACTGTCGTCACGACCACGCGATAACACTGTGGCGAAGCGACCTTTCCCTGTCACCGAGTCACGGGTCCTCGATAGCCGCGTAACGACGGGAGCGCATCGTGCGAGGCGGAGCGTTGACCTGGGTAAGCCGCCGGACAACGGGCCGAATGTCCCGAAGAAACACCAGCCGATGTCCCGAAATAAGCCCGCCGAGCGCCTCTGTCCGGACGCGCCGTACCATTTCTAAAGTTGAAAGCAGGACAGCCTGCTCCATGAACGGACCCACCTTGTACGACACCCCAGCCCCCTCCTCCTGGCGCATCGCGCTGCCGCACACCGCCGCGGCCGTGCCTGTCGCGCGCGCCCTGGTCCGGACGGCGCTGGCCGAACTGCGGCACGCGGCCGACAGCGACACCGCGGAGCTGCTCACCGCGGAGCTGGTCGCCAACGCCGTGGAGCACACCGCGGGCAAGGGGCCCATAGAGCTGGTCGTGGAGCTGCTGCCGACCGGCTGTCAGGTCGAGGTGCACGACCCGGACCCGGCGCCGCCGGGCAATCTCACGGTCCCCGGCCCGCCCGGCCAGCCCGACCCCTGGCAGGAGCACGGGCGCGGCCTCCTCCTGATCCGCACCCTCAGCTCCTCCTGCGGCCACCGCCCCACCGACTCCGGCAAGGCGGTCTGGTTCAGACTGCCTGTGGTTCCTGCTCAGCGACGGCCGGTGTAGCCACGGCCAGCCGGGAGTGGCGGCGCCCGTAGAGGACGTACACCAGGAATCCGGCCACCAGGAACAACGCGAACTGGATCCAGGTCGTCCAGCCCGTCTCGTACATCAGATACAGGCAGAAGCCGACGCCGAGCACCGGTACGACGGGGTAGAGCGGCACCCGGAAGGTGCGCGCCAGACCCGGCTCCCTGCGCCGCAGCGCGATCACCGCGACATTGACGGCGGCCATGGTGGCGAGCGTGCCGATGGTCGTCAGGTTGACGACGGCGTCGAGCGAGGAGAAGGCCGCCGGGACGGCGAAGACGACCGCGACGATCACCGTGCCCGCGACCGGTGTCGAGGTCTTCGGCGAGATCTTCTCGAAGACGCGCGGGATGAGTCCGTCACGGGACATGGACATGAGGATGCGGGTCTGCCCGTACATCACCGCGAGGACGACCGAGGCGATGGCGACGACCGCGCCGAAGGCGATGACTCCGCCGCCGACGGTGGAGCCGGTGACCTCGTTGACGACGTACGACAGCGCGGCGGGCTGCCCGCCGACCTTGTCCGCGCCGATGGCGCCGATCGCGGCGAGGGCGACGGCGCAGTACAGCAACGTGACCAGGCCGATGCAGATCAGGATGGCGATGGGGATGTTGCGGCGGGGGTTCTTGGCCTCCTCGCCGGCCGTGGTGATCGCGTCGAAGCCGATGTACGAGAAGAAGGCGGCCGTGGTGCCCGCGCCGATGCCGCCGAGTCCGGCGGGCGAGAACGGCGTGAGGTTGCCGTCCTTGAAGGCGCTGAACCCGATCGCGCAGAAGAGCACGAGGATGACGAGCTTGAGGACCGCCATGGCGGCGGTCGCCCGGGCACTCTCGCGCACGCCGCGCATCAGGAGGACCGAGGCCAGCGCGATCACGATGATCGCGGGGAAGTTGATGACTCCGCCGTCGGACGGACCCGCGGAGAGGGCGGCGGGCAGCTGCCAGCCGGTAAGGCTGCTGAGCAGCTCGTTCGCGTACTGGCTCCAGCCGACCGCGACGGCCGACACGGAGACGCCGTACTCCAGGAGCAGGCACCAGCCGACGAGGAAGGCCGTGCTCTCGCCGAGCCCCGCGTAGGCGAAGGAGTACGAGGATCCGGAGACCGGGATCGCGCCGCCCAGTTCCGCGAAGGAGAACGCGGTGAAGACGCAGGTGACCGCGGCGAGCAGGAAGGACACGACCACGGCGGGTCCGGCCTGCGCGACCGAGTCGGAGAGGCCGACGAAGATTCCGGTGCCGACGATCGCTCCGACGCCGAAGCAGACGAGCTGGAAGAGGCCCATGGTGCGCTTGAGGCCATGGCCTTCGAGGTCCGCGCCGGAGTCGGCGATCAGGAGCTCGGGGGACTTGATACGGGGAGCGCGCTTGCGGAGCGCGGTGCGTGGAGCGGGCATGCGGGTGGTGCTCATTTCCGGTGGTGCGGGGCGCGGCGGGGTGGGCCGCGCGGCGGGCCACGGAAGGGGTGGTTCCGGGCCCGTCGAGGATCGTACGGGGATTTCGGGCGTGCGCGGTTTTCGGGCGGGTTGGCGATCTGTCGCGCGGGCGCGGATGTCGGGCGGGCGACGTGTCGGGCGGGCGGGCGACGCGGGGTCAGGCCAGCGTCGCGACCAGGATCGCCTTGATGGTGTGCAGCCGGTTCTCGGCCTCGTCGAAGACGACCGAGTGCGCCGACTCGAAGACCTCGTCGGTGACCTCGAGGGAGTCGAGCCCGTGGGTCTCGTAGATCTCGCGGCCGACCTTCGTGCCCAGGTCATGGAAGGCCGGGAGGCAGTGCAGGAACTTGACGTCCGGGTTGCCGGTGGCGCGCAGGACGTCCATCGTCACGGCGTACGGGGAGAGGGCGCCGATGCGCTCGTCCCACACCTCCTTGGGCTCGCCCATGGAGACCCAGACGTCGGTGGCGACGAAGTCGGCGCCGTGGACGCCCTCGGCGAGGTGCTCGGTGAGCGTGATGCGGCCGCCGCTGTTCTCGGCGAGCTTGCGGGCCTGCGCGACGATCTCGTCGGCGGGCCAGTAGGACTGCGGGGCGACGATGCGGACGTCCATGCCGAGCAGCGCGCCGGTGATCAGATACGAGTTGCCCATGTTGAAGCGGGCGTCGCCGAGGTAGGCGAAGGCGATCTCGCCGAGCGGCTTGTCGCTGTGCTCGGTCATCGTGAGCACGTCGGCGAGCATCTGGGTGGGGTGCCAGTCGTCGGTCAGACCGTTGTAGACGGGCACGCCCGCGTACGCCGCCAGCTCCTCGACGGAGGCCTGGCTGTCGCCCCGGTACTCGATCCCGTCGAACATCCGGCCGAGGACGCGCGCGGTGTCCTTCACGGACTCCTTGTGGCCTATCTGTGAGCCGGACGGGTCCAGGTACGTCGTCGAGGCACCCTGGTCCGCCGCCGCGACCTCGAACGCGCAGCGCGTACGCGTCGAGGTCTTCTCGAAGATCAGCGCGATGTTGCGGCCCCGCAGGTGCTGGGTCTCGGTCCCGGCCTTCTTGGCCGCCTTCAGCTCGGCGGCCAGCTCGATCAGGCCGCGGAACTCCTCCTCGGTGAAGTCCAGCTCCTTGAGGAAGTGGCGGCCGGCGAGGGCGGTCGGGACTGTCGCCATGGGGGCGCTCCTGGGTTACGAAGACGGGGACATTGGAATTCTATACGACATCCAACATTTCTATACGGAGCCTATACGGCCTCCCGGTCGACGGGACAGCTCATGCACCGCGGCCCACCCCTCCCCCGGCCCAGCTCACTCCCCGGGATCTCGATCACCTCGATGCCCTGCTTGCGCAGATGCGTATTGGTGGTCGAGTTGCGCTCGTACGCGACCACGACGCCCGGTTCGACGGCGAGGACGTTGCACCCGTCGTCCCACTGCTCGCGCTCGGCGGCGTGCACGTCCTGGGTGGCGGTGAGGACACGGATCTCGCTCAGGCCCAGTGCCGCGGCGATCGCGCGGTGCATGTGCTCCGGGGGGTGGTCGGTGACCTTCAGCTCCTTCTCCCCCACGCCGGGTTCGATGGTGTACGAGCGGAGCATGCCGAGCCCCGCGTACTGCGTGAAGATGTCGCCGTCGACCATGGTCATCACGGTGTCGAGGTGCATGAGGGCCCGCCGCTTGGGCATGTCGAGCGCCACGATGGTGCGCGCCGAGCCCGCCTCGAACAGCTTGTGCGCGAGCATCTCGACGGCCTGGGGCGTGGTCCGCTCGCTCATGCCGATGAGTACCGCGCCGTTGCCGATGACGAGCACGTCACCGCCCTCGATGGTGGACGGATAGTCCACCTGACCCTCCGACCAGAGGTTGAAGCTCTCCTTACGGAACAGCGGATGGTGCCGGTAGATCGCCTCGAAGTGCACGGTCTCGCGCTGCCGCGCGGGCCAGCGCATGGCGTTGATGGAGACGCCGTCGTAGATCCAGGCGGAGGTGTCCCGGGTGAAGAGGTGATTGGGCAGCGGCCCGAGCAGGAAGTCGTCGAGATCCATGACATGGAAGCGCACGGAGGTCGGCTCCAGGTGGGCGTCCAGGAACTCCCGCTTGGTCATGCCGCCGACGAGTGCGGACGCCAGCTCCGGGGCGGGCAGGGTCTCGAAGGCGGCCCGGAGATGATCGGTGGCGAGCGGCCCGTACTCCTTCTCGTCGAAGACCCGGTCCAGGACGAGCGATCTGGCCGCCGGGATCTCCAGGGCCTCGGTGAGCAGGTCGCCGAAGAGGTGGACGGTGACCCCGCGGTCGCGCAGCACATCGGCGAACCCGTCGTGCTCCGCGCGCGCCCGGCGCACCCACAGCACGTCGTCGAAGAGCAGGGCGTCCTTGTTGCTGGGGGTGAGCCTTTTGAGCTCAAGATCCGGCCGGTGCAGGATGACGCGGCGCAGCCGCCCGGCCTCGGAGTCGACATGGAATCCCATGCCTCCATCCTGACCATCCGGACGCGTGTTCACCCGCCGATCTCCTCGACCCGGGCCACTTGATTTCGTCCCCTTGACGATAACCAGACCTCACCATTATCGTCGTACTGACGAAAATTGGTGAGCGAGGGTCGCCGGGTTTGCCCGGCGACGAGGGGGTAGCTCCATGGCCGACATCACCCGGCGTCTCGGCTGGCGCCATCTGCGCGGGGCGCCGACCACCCACGTCCGCCACCACCGGGCGGGCCGTCTGGTGCACGACGGCCCCGGACTCAGCTTCTGGTACCGCTCCCTGACCGCCGCGCTCTCCGAAGTCCCGGTCGACGACCGCGAGTTGGCGATGACCTTCCACGCCCGTACGTCCGACTTCCAGGACGTCGCGGTGCAGGCGACCGTCACCTACCGCATCAGCGATCCCGCGCTCGCGGCCGCGCGCCTCGACTTCTCCATCGATCCCGACACCGGCGTCTGGCGCGGCACGCCCCTGGAACAGCTGGCGGGGCTGCTGACCGAGACGGCCCAGCAGCACGCGCTGGACGTGCTGGCCCGTACGTCGCTGGCGGCCGCCCTGGTCGACGGCGTCGCGGCGGTACGGGAACGCGTCTCGGGCGGTCTCGCCGCGGAACCCCGGCTGCCCGCGACCGGGATCGAGGTGGTGGCCGTACGCGTCGTCGCCCTGCGCCCGGAGCCCGAGGTGGAGCGGGCGCTGCGCACCCCCGCCCGCGAGCAGATCCAGCAGGAGGCGGACAAGGCGACGTACGAACGCCGTGCCGTCGCCGTCGAGCGGGAACGCGCCATCGCCGAGAACGAACTCGCCAGCCAGATCGAACTCGCCCGCCGCGAGGAGCAGTTGGTCGACCAGCGCGGCACGAACGCGCGACGCGAGGCGGAGGAGCACGCGGCGGCGGACGCGGTGCGCGCCGGGGCGGAGGCGGCGCGGACGGTGCGTCTGGCGGAGGCGGAGGCCGCTCGCACGGTACGGCTGTCCGGTGCCGAGGCGGAGGCGGCCCGGCAGGTCGGTGCGGCGCGGGCGCAGGCCCAGGCCGCCTGGCTGCGCGTCCACGCGGACGTGGATGTCACCACGCTGCACGCCCTGACGGGCACGCGGCTCGCGGAGAACCTGCCGCGGATCGAGAGCGTCACGGTGTCGCCGGACGTCCTGACGGGGCTGCTCGCCAAGCTGGCCAACGGGGCCTCCGGGGAACCGGAGTGAGTCTCGCGCCGCGGATCGTCCTCGTCCATCGCACCACGGAGTACGAGGAGTTGGTCGCCCGGCACGGGACGCACGGGCAGGCCGCTTTCTTCCTCTCCTCCCGGGGACGGGACATCAAGGACGTGGCCGAGCGGCACCGGCGGGCCCGGGAGGCGCTGGCCGAGGTGGTGTCCGCGGTGCCGCTGACATGGCGTCAGGCTCGGGTGGAGCGACGGGACTTGGACCGGTTCCTGTTCGCCCCGGAGGACGTCGTGGTCGTGGTCGGGCAGGACGGACTCGTCGCGAACGTGGCCAAGTACCTGGCGGGACAGCCCGTCGTCGGCATCGACACCGACCCGGGGCGCAATGCCGGGGTGCTGGTGCGGCACCGCCCCCGGGACGCGGGCGCGCTGCTCGCCTCCGCGCACGGGGGCCGGGCCGACGAGCTGACCATGGTCGAGGCGGTCGCGGACGACACGCAACGGCTGGTCGCGCTCAACGAGATCTATCTGGGAGCCGCGGGCCATCAGACGGCCCGCTATCGGCTGGGGCTCGACGAGTACGGGGGTGCCGTCGAGCCTCAGGTCTCCTCCGGGGTCCTCGTGGGGACCGGGACGGGGGCCAGCGGCTGGCTCCGCTCCGTGTGGCAGGAGCGGGGCGGCACCCTGGCGCTGCCGGGCCCCACCGACGAACGCCTCGTCTGGTTCGTCCGCGAGGCCTGGCCGTCGCCGGCCACCGGCACGTCATTCGTGGCCGGCGAACTCACCGCCTCCGCCCGCCTCGCCCTCACCGTCGAGTCCGACCGGCTCATCGTGTTCGGGGACGGGATGGAGGGGGACGCGGTGGAGCTGGTGTGGGGGCAGACGGTGCGGGTGGGGGTGGCGGGGGTTCGGTTGCGGTTGGTGGGGTGAGGACGGTTTTCGCCCCCGCCGCCCCTGCCCGTCCCGTACCTGGGGGCTGCCGCCCCCAGACCCCCGCTATCGGCCTGAACGGCCTCGTCCTCAAACGCCGGACGGGCTAAAGATTTTCAGCCCGTCCGGCGTTTGAGGACGGAAGGGGGCGAAGAACCTACAGCCGTGGATCCACCGGCTCCGACTCCAGCGCCAGTACCCCGAACACGGCCTCGTGGACCCGCCACAGCGGCTCGCCCTCCGCGAGCCGGTCCAGGGCTTCAAGACCCAGCGCGTACTCCCTGATCGCAAGCGACCGCTTGTGGTTCAGGAAGCGCCCCCGCAGCCGGGCGAGGTTCTCGGGCCGCGTGTACTCCGGACCGTAGATGATCCGCAGGTACTCCCGCCCCCGGCACTTGATGCCGGGCTGCACCAGCCGCCCCTGCTCAGTGCGCACCACGGCGGCCACCGGCTTGACGACCATGCCCTCGCCCCCGCGCCCCGTCATCTCCAGCCACCAGTCGACACCGGCCTGCACGGACTCCGCATCCCCCGTGTCCACGAACAGCCGCCGAGTGGTCTGCAGCAGACCGCTCCCGTCGTGCTCGACGAGCCGGTCGATCAGCGCGAGCTGCTCGTCGTGCGGCAGCCCGGCCAGGCTGCGCCCCTGGACGGCAAGGATCTGGAAGGGAGCGAGCCGCACCCCCTCCAGCCCGTCCGTCGTCCAGCAGTACCGCCGGTACGCGTCCGTGAACGCGCCGGCGTCCGCGGCACGTTCGCGCTGCCGCGCCAGCAGATCCCGTACGTCCACCCCACGCGCCGCCGCCCCTTCGAGCGCGGCCAGCGCACCCGGGAACACGGCCCCGGACGCGGCGCCGACCGCCGCGTACTGACTGCGCAGCAGCCCGGACGCCTTCAGCGACCACGGCATCAGCTCGGCGTCGAGCAGCAGCCAGTCAGTCTCGAGTTCCTTCCACAGGCCCGCCTCGGTCGCGGCGGCCCGCACCCGCCCGAGGATCTCCTCGGTGACGGCGGCGTCGTCGAAGAAGGGACGACCGGTGCGGGTGTAGAGCGCACCCGTGGGCCCTCCCCCACTCTCGGCTCCGCTCGAGCGGGAGGTACCCCCCACTCCGAACCGCTCACGCGCCACGCCCGCGTCCCGGCAGACCAGCGCCACCGCCCGCGAGCCCATGTGCTTCTCCTCGCACACGACCCGGGCGACCCCGTCCTCCTTGTACTGCGCGAAGGCCTCCGCCGGGTGCTCCAGGAAGTATCCATCAGCGGCTCCGCCGCGGGCCTCGATGTGCGAGGTCGCGGTCGGTGCCATGGTCGGCGGCAGGTACGGAAGCAGTCGCGGGTCGACCGCGAAACGGCTCATGACCTCCAGAGCCGCCGCCGCGTTCTCCTCGCGGACCGACACCCGTCCGGCGTGCCGCGTCTCGACGACCCGCCGTCCGTGCACGTCCGCGAGGTCGAGCGGCCGGCCCTCGTGTCCGCCGGGCGCCTCGGAGGCGAGCGGCTTGGTGGGCTCGTACCAGACCTGCTCGGCCGGTACGTCGACGAGCTCGCGCTCCGGCCAGCGCAGCGCGGTGAGCTTGCCGCCGAAGACGGCACCGGTGTCGAGGCAGATGGTGTTGTTCAGCCAGGTGGCCGTGGGGACGGGAGTGTGGCCGTACACCACCGCCGCGCGGCCCCGGTAATCCTCCGCCCACGGGTAGCGCACCGGCAGGCCGAAGTCGTCCGTCTCGCCGGTCGTGTCGCCGTACAGGGCGTGCGAGCGCACCCGCCCCGACGTACGGCCGTGGTACTTCTCGGGCAGGCCCGCGTGGCAGACGACGAGCTTGCCCTCGTCGAGCACGTAGTGGCTGACGAGTCCTTCGAGGAACTCCCGCACCTGCTTCTTGAACTCCTCGCTCTCCCCCTCCATCTGCTCGATCGTCTCGGCGAGGCCGTGCGTGTGCTGAACCTTGCGGCCCTTGAGGTAACGCCCGTACTTGTTCTCGTGGTTGCCGGGCACGCACAGCGCGTTGCCCGACCCGACCATGGACATCACGCGGCGCAGCACGCCGGGCGAGTCCGGGCCGCGGTCGACGAGGTCGCCGACGAAGACGGCCGTACGGCCCTCGGTGTGCACCCCGTCGACGTAGCCGAGCCGGGCCAGCAGGGTCTCCAGCTCCGAGGCGCAGCCGTGGATGTCGCCGATGATGTCGAACGGGCCGGTGAGGTGCGTGAGGTCGTTGAACCGCTTCTCGGTCCGGACCTCGGCGCTCTCGATCTCCTCCAGGCCCCGCAGAATGTGCACCTTCCTGAAGCCCTCGCGCTCCAAGTGACGCAGGGAGCGGCGGAGTTCACGGGTGTGCCGCTGGATGACACGGCGCGGCATGTCGGCGCGGTCGGTGCGCGAGGCGTTGCGCTGGGCGCAGACCTCCTCGGGCACGTCGAGCACGATGGCGATGGGCAGCACGTCGTACTGCTTCGCCAGGTCGATCAGCTGACGGCGGCTCTCCTGCTGCACGTTGGTCGCGTCGACGACGGTGCGCCGCCCGGCCGCGAGCCGCTTGCCCGCGATGTAGTGGAGCACGTCGAAGGCGTCACGGCTGGCGCTCTGGTCGTTCTCGTCGTCGGCGACGAGGCCCCGGCAGAAGTCGCTGGAGAGGATCTCGGTCGGCTTGAAGTGCTTGCGGGCGAAGGTCGACTTGCCCGAGCCGGACGCGCCGATCAGCACCACGAGGGAGAGGTCGGTGACGGGCAGGGTGCGTCCCTTGGTGTCGGTCATGCGGCCTTCTCCTCCTTCGTGGTGAGCGCGGCTGTGCTCATCGAAAACGTGGCCATCTGGGTCGGCGGCCCCACCTCGGGGTCTTCGGGGCCGACCGGCGTGAACTCCACGTCGTAGCCGTGCCGTTCGGCAACCGTCCGCGCCCAGCCCCGGAACTCCTCGCGCGTCCACTCGAAGCGGTGGTCGCCGTGCCGGGAGTGCCCGGCCGGGAGGGTCTCCCAGCGGACGTTGTACTCCACGTTCGGTGTCGTCACGAGGACGGTCCTGGGCCGGGCGGAGCCGAACACCGCGTACTCCAGGGCGGGCAGCCGGGGCAGGTCGAGGTGCTCGATGACCTCGCTGAGCACGGCGGCGTCGTACCCCTTGAGCCGCTTGTCGGTGTAGGCGAGCGAGCCCTGGATGAGCTGGACGCGGGCGGCCTGCCGTTCGCCCATACGGTCCAGCTTGAGCCGCCGCGAGGCGATGGTGAGCGCGCGCATCGACACGTCGACACCGACGATCTCGGTGAACCGGGTGTCCTTGAGCAGCGCCTGCACCAACTGGCCCTGTCCGCAGCCGAGATCGAGGACGCGTCCGGCGCCGGACGCGTGCAGCGCGGCGAGGATCGCGTCGCGCCGCTGCACGGCGAGCGGTACCGGCTTCTCCGAGCCCTCTTCACCATCGAATGCAGCCGTCTCCTCGTCGACCGCGTTGTCGATGTCCTCGACCTCGGTGTCGTCGGCTTCCGCCAGCCGTACGAGCTCCAGCCGCTCCATCGCCTCCCGCGTCAGCGACCAGCGGCGCGCGAGATACCGGCTGGTGATCAGCTTCTGCTCCGGGTGGTCCGGCAGCCAGCCCTCGCCCGCCCGCAGCAGCTTGTCGACCTCGTCGGACGACACCCAGTAGTGCTTGGCGTCGTCGAGCACGGGGAGCAGGACGTAGAGGTGGCGCAGCGCCTCGGCCAGGGTGAGCGCTGCCGATTCCAGTACGAGACGCACGTACCGCGAGTCGCCCCACTCAGGGAACTCCTCGTCGAGCGGCACGGCCTCGGCCGTCACCGTCCAGCCGAGCGGCTCGAAGAGCCCCCGGACGAGTGCGGCGCCGCCGCGTGCGGGCAGCGCGGGCACCTCGATGCGCAGCGGCCTGGGCTGCTCCGGCAGCTCCGGCTTCGCCGCGCACTGGCCTTTCATCGCGCTGGAGAACACGCCGCTCAGCGCCACAGCGAGCAGCGAAGAGGCCGCGTACGGGCGGTCGTTGACGTACTGGGCGAGCGCGGCGTCGGGTGCTCCGCCGCGGCCCTTGCCCTTGCCGCGCCGGACCAGCGCCACCGCGTCGACCTCCAGCAACAGCGCGGCCGTGCACCGCTCGACGGACGCCTCGGGGTAGAGGACGTGGGCCGTGCCGTAGGAGGTCGAGAACGCCTGCGCTTTATCGGGATGCTTGTGCAGCAGAAAGCCGAGGTCGGTCGCGGGGCGCTCTGGGGTACCGGTGGTACTGATCGTCAGGAACACTGTGGGTATGCCTCGAAACGGGTTCTGAGCTGCGGATGTCTACCGTGCGGGGACCATCGCCGCGCACATCGTGTGCGCATGCGCTGGCTGCCGGTGAACCACAGCGATGGGAGAGCGCGCCTCGGTGATCACTGCTCCTGGCCCTTCCTCGACCTCGTAGCGATACATACGCCGCGCTGCGGTCGCCCGCCCGCGCAATGCCCCTTGTCGGCGCGCCTGCCCAACGTACAGCGAACACTGCGGGCGGACTCAGGAATTTCCTTCCGGGCCCCGAGCGTTTCTGCAGCCGCTCACGGCCGAGGAGTTGGCCGGCGCCGCCCGCTGCGATTGGTTCGTCCTCTACCGTGCCTTCCGCCCGGAACTCTGACCGCGGCGCACAGGAAGTGCGCCCTGTGCACTCGGTTGCAGGTGCGACCGCGGTTCAACGTGAGTCAGCCGATGTGACCGGTGCATGATGGATGCATGGATCTTCGCGTTTTCACAGAACCGCAGCAAGGGGCGACCTACGAGACGCTGCTCCGCGTCGCAAAGGCCGCTGAAGACCTCAATTACGGAGCCTTCTTCCGCTCGGACCACTACTTGCACATGGGATCCGTCAGTGGCCTCCCCGGGCCCACCGACGCCTGGATCACGCTGGCCGGCCTGGCTCGCGAGACCAGCCGGATCCGCCTGGGAACCCTCATGACAGCCGGTACCTTCCGGTTGCCCGGGGTCCTCGCGATCGAGGTCGCGCAGGTCGACCAGATGTCGGGCGGACGTGTGGAACTCGGTCTCGGCTCCGGCTGGTACGAGGCCGAGCACGAGGCGTACGGCATCCCGTTCCCGAAGGAGAAGTTCGGTCGGCTGGACGAACAACTCGCCATCGTCACCGGCCTGTGGGCCACCCCCGTCGGCGAGCGGTTCACCTTCGACGGAAAGTTCTACCAGCTCAAGGACTCGCCCGCGCTGCCGAAGCCCGCGCAGTCGAAGGTACCCATCCTGGTCGGCGGCCACGGGGCCAAGCGGACCCCGGCGCTCGCCGCCCAGTACGCCGACGAGTTCAACATCCCGTTCGCGTCCATCGCGGACACGGAGCAGCAGTTCACCCGGGTGCGCACCGCGGCCGAACAGGCCGGACGCAAGGGCGACGACCTGGTGTACTCCAACGCGCTCGTGGCCTGCGTCGGGAAGACCGACGTCGACGTGAAGCGTCGGGCGGACGCCATCGGGCGTGACGTCGAGGAGTTGAAGGCGAACGGTCTCGCGGGCTCTCCGGCGGAGGTTGCCGAGAGGATCGCCCAGTATGAGGCCGTCGGATCGCAGCGCATGTATCTCCAGATGCTGGATCTCCACGACCTTGATCACCTGGAGTTGATCGCAGCCGAGGTCATGCCTCAACTCGGCTAGGACCAGAACTCGGGCTAGGAGCAGAGTTCGGCTAGGACGAGAGCTCCGCCAGGGCCGAAGATCCGCGCCCCCGTGCCGCACGGTCGTGTGACGGTCAACCCCATCGGCCCGCCCCGCGCACCTGTCCCCGGTCGGGTGAAAATGCGTCAACCCCCCGTGTGGTGCGGGTCCGCGCCAGTGACTCGGGTCGGTGGTCATCGTTGGCTCGGGCGGAGCCGGGCCGCCCGGCACCCGTCGCCGGCGGTCGCCGGGGCGTCATGCTTCGTCAGTGGCCCTCCTGCGCGGGGGCCGAGGAGGCCTTCGTGTCCCAGGAAGCCGTGCCACAGCAGGATGCGCCCGCACAGCCGAAGGGGCTGCTCCAGCAGATGGAGGAGCTGATGGCGGCGCTCAACGCGGATCTGTCCCGGTTGGACGCGGATCTTTCGGGGGCGCGGCCCGCGCTGTCGGACGAGCCCGACTGCACTTGACGTGGGTCGCGGCGGGGTTGCTGTGAGGCTTTTCGCCCCCGCCGCCCCTGCCCTTCCCGTACCTGAGGGCTCCGCCCCCAGACCCCCGTATCGGCCTGAACGGCCTCGTCCTCAAACTCCCCCACTCTCGGCTTCTCCCCCATTCGCGACTTCGCTCGAGCGGGGGGACCCCCATGAGCGGGGGGACCCCCACGACGGGCTGAAAGACCTCACCCGGCCGCCGCATCCCGCTCCCTCTCCACCACCCTCTGGTCCCTGACCGCCAGGCGTCTGAGCATCTCCAGGACGCGGTCCCGGGACTCGTCGGCGGCGTCGATGGCCTCCATGCACTGCCAGTAAGTGCCCTCGTCGGCGGCCGCGCAGGCGATCCCGACGAGGGCGATGCCGACCTCGCCGAGGAGACCGCCGAGGCACAGGAGGGCCTCGCGGGCGTCGCCCAACTCGGTGAGCTGGGCGGCGCGTAAGGCGCCGAGGTCGAGTGCGGGGGCGTCGAGGACGCCGCAGCCCCGGCCTGCCAGCTCGGTCAGGCCGAGGGCCTCGCCCCGGAGTTCAGGAGGCCCGGAGACGGCGAAGCGGCTGCCGATCGCCTGGGCCAGGGACTGTGCCTGCCATGCCTCCGCCATCACCTCCGGGGTGTCGCCGCTCCGCGCCAGGGCACGCCTGCTCGCCACGATGAGCCGCACCGCGTCCATGGGCTGCCCCCGTCTGTCCCGACGCGCTCGTCGCACGTCTGCCCGAACTCCGCTGTCCACTACCCAGAGTGAGGTCCAGCGTGACGAAAAGCCAGAGGAAGCCCGAAATTTGTGGACACGGAGTTGAGTGTGGACAACACACCGACTTCGGAGAGTAATAGCCGACCGCGCGGAAGACGGCGGTCGGCTCCGCTACGGGCCCTCCGGCGCCGGAAACCTCCGCTCGTTACGGTCGATCTTCGCGTCGAGCGCCGCCAGCGCGTCGATGCCCAGCACGTCGCAGAGTTGGAGCAGATACGCCAGAACGTCGGCCACCTCGTCGGTGACCCGGTGCGCGGTGTCCGTGTCGTCCATGACCCGGGCCGACTCCTCCGGCGTCAACCACTGGAAGATCTCGACCAGTTCGGAGGCTTCCACGCTCAGCGCGGCGACCAGGTTCTTGGGGGTGTGGTACGGCTGCCAGTTCCGCGCGGCTGCGAACTCGGCCAGTCGGCGCTGCAGCTTCGCTACGTCCAGTTCTGTCACGGCTCAAGGTCTACCACCGTGGCCCCGGCCACCTGGAAGGCCCAGGAGGCGTCGCTCACCGCGCCCACCAGCCGGATGTGTCCGCGTTCGCACATCCGCGCCGCCAGCCGCGCCAGCTCGCCCGCCTGCCGGGCGTCCAGGCAGCGGTCGAAGCCGTCGGCGAGCACCGTCAGCGTCTGAAGCGCCGCGGGGACCTCTCCCGCCTGGTCGACCTCCAGGACGCCGGGCCCGGTGAGCAGCACCAGGGCCAGCGCCAGATACCTCAACTCCCCGTCTCCGAGCAGCCCGAGGCGCGTACGGACGCCGTCGCCGCGGTCGAGGAGCGCGCGGACCGTGCCGTCGCCGAGCGGCTCGGCCAGGACGTCGGCGACCGGGCCCGCACATCCGGCGCCGACCGCGGTGACCAGCTGCGCATGGCGCCGGCCACACTCCGACCGGGTACGCCACAGCACTTCGGCGAGGTTGCCGCAGCCCCGCAGCAGCCGTCCCGAGCCGACCGGGGCGGCGGCGCGCATGCCCGGGGGGCTCGGGTCGCAGGCGAAGACGGAGCGCAGCGCGAGCACCATCTGCTCGGCGGCGGCGAGGACGTGCCGCTCGCCGTCCGTCCGGCCCGCGACGCGCAGCGGCAGGAGGGCGGTGCCGAGGCGGTCGTCGGGGAGCGGGCCCCGGGTCACCCCGGACGAGCCCGCCGTGTGCCAGGCCGCCTGGACGACGGGGCGCCCCGGGTCACGCAACGCCGTCTCCAGCAGGGTCAGCCCGCCGGCCGACAACCGCTCGCCCACGATGCGCAGTTCGGGTTCGGCCTGTACGGCGACGTCGAGCCGTACGGGGCCCGCGGGGCCGTCGGCGGTGCAGCCGATGCGGAAGCCGCGCCTGCGCTGGGCGTCGGGCCGGGCCCGTTCGGGCACGCAGGAGACCGGGTCCGGGAACACCTCGCCCAGTTCGGCGCCGCTGCCGAGCCGCGCCAGCGCCTCGTACGCCCTCAAGGCACTGGTCTTGCCGCTGCCGCTGGGCCCGGCGATGAGAGTGAGCGGTGCGAGCGGGAACCGGACGCGCCGGTGCGTGGCGAAGGCGGCGAGCCGCAGCTCGGTGACGCCCGGACGGTCGGGGCGCACCTCCGCCGCCGCTGGGGCCTCCAGGGGTGACACGGTCATATGCGGACGGTAGGCCTCCTCCCGTCAGGCGAACCGTTCCACCCCGACAACCTTCCTACGATCGAGGGACCGGACCCACGTCGTACCGGCTCCGCCTCCCCTCAGGATCAGACCCCGGGAACCCCCGCCCCCTCCATCAGCCCCCGCACCTCGGTCCCCGGCGGCGTCAGCAGGAACACGTTCCGGTCGACCCGGTGCATCCCGCTCGCCAGTCCGAAGACCACACCCGTACTGAAGTCCAGGACCCGCTTGGCGACGTCGGTCTCCGCGCCGGTCAGGTCGAGCAGCACGGGGATGCCCGCCATCAGTGTCTCGGCGACCTCGCGGGCGTCCGCGAACACGTTGATCCGCAGGACGACGAAGCGGCGGCGCGCCTCCGTCGCGGCCTCGGGTATCGAGCGGTGGTGGACCGCGGACGGCCAGGCGTCCCGGCCTCGCAACGGAACGACCTGGGCGAGCCCTTCCCACTGTTCGTCGGTGGCGTCGTGGCTGTTCACTGGACTGCCCCGTCCTGACTCGCACTCGTTGTCTGCACCGGGCAATTCTTACGCATGGTCACCCGTTCGGCCCAACAGCGACACGGTCCGCGACGCGTCTGCGGGCGCCACGACGGCAACAGGCCGGACATACTGGCCTAAGTCCGGCGTCCCTCACCGCAATCGAGGCCTCCTCATGTCCCTGAGTATCCGCAACCAGCTCCCCGGCACCGTCACCTCCGTCACCCCGGGCGAGGTGATGGCGACGGTGAAGGTCCGCCTCGACGCCGGTCAGGAACTCACCGCGGCCGTCACCCTGGAGGCCGTCGAGGACCTGGGCCTGACCGCCGGGTCCACGGTGCGCGCCCTGATCAAGTCCACCGAGGTGTCGCTGGCCACCGCCCCGGTGGACGGGGTGAGCATCCGCAACCAGCTGCCGGGCACGGTCACCGACGTCGCCACCGGCGGAGCCATGGCCCGCGTCAAGGTGAACGTCGCGGGCGGTGAGCTGACCTCCGCGATCACCAAGGACGCGGTCGCGGAGCTCGGCCTGGCGGCAGGTGCCCAGGTCGTGGCGCTCATCAAGTCCACCGAAGTGTCGCTGTCCAACGCCTGAGGACGGCCTGGTTCACCACCCGATGGGCGGCTGCGGCTTCTTACCCGGCTCACACCGGACTCTTCACGTCCAATCGTACGCCGCTCACCTGCGGGAATTAGCGTCTGGAGTCGTGTACTTGGCAGAAACGAGGCCGTCGCCCACCGGTCGGCAGGCCCCCTCGAAGGCATCGCCCGACGGGGCGCCCGCACCGTGGCAGCCGGACCGAGAGCCCGCGCAGTGGCACCGTGTCCTGACCCTGCTCGCCGACATCAGCCTCTTCATCGGTGCGCGCCCGCTGTGGAACCAGGCCGCGAGCCACCGTCTCGTCGTGGCCGCGGTCATCTCGGTCTGCTACGCCTCGATCCTCGCGACGGGCGTCCTGACCCTGGTCGTACGCCGGGGCCGGACGCTGGCCCGCCTCGACCTGTGCGTCCTGGTGACCGCCGTGACGCTCGCCGTGTGCGGGTACGTCATGAACCACGGCGGCAGTGACGAGTCGGTCCTCACCACGCAGGCCGCCCATGCGTTCGTCGCCGGTCACCAGGTCTACGGGCAGCCGTGGCCCTGGCTCTTCGGTCACGGGGTCGCCATCACCGCGACGATGAGCGGCGGCTACGACTTCACGTACGGCTATCCACCCCTGCCCCTGCTGCTCACCGCGCCGCTGCTCTGGATGGGCCACGGTGCGGCTCCGGCGGTACTGGTGAGCATCCTGGCGCTGATCGTGGGCGCGATCGTGATGTGGCGGATGCTGCCGGTGCCGTGGCGTTCCGCGGCCACACTGGTCTGCCTCGGCCTCGGTCTGCTGCCGGCGTACGCCCGGCTCGGCTATCCGGCGATCGTCGCCTGCGCCCTGCTCATCCCGGTGGTGATGCGCTGGCCGCGGATGGGAGGCGGCGGCCGGGCCGACTGGGTGCGGGCGGCATGCCTGGGCGCGGCCTGCGCGGCCCAGCAACTGCCGTGGTTCCTCGCGCCGTTCCTGCTGGCCGGGGTCTACGCCCTGCGCCGTGGCGAGCTGGGCCCGCGCGCGGCGGCGGCCGCCGTGGGCCGGATCGCCGGCGTGGCCGCCACGACCTGGCTGGTGATCAACGCGTACTTCATCGTGAGCGAGCCGCGGGCCTGGCTCTCCGGTGTCGCGCTCCCGCTGACCCAGGACGCGGACATCCACGGCCAGGGCCTGGTCGGCATCTCGCTCTACCTCACCGACGGCAGCAGCCGGCTGGTCTGGTACTCACGCGCGAGTCTGCTGCTGGCCGCCGGCCTGCTGAGCCTGTTCGTCCTCTTCATCCGGCGGCTGGGTCCGGCAGCGACGATCCTGCCGTGGTGCGCGTTCTATGTGGCGACCCGTTCGCAGGACGGCTACTACCTGATGATGACGCCGTTGTGGCTGGCCGCGGCCATCACCGCGCCGCCGCACTCCTTCACCACCGCGTGGCAGCCACGCCCCGCCTTTCTGCGCGGCCCGCACCGGCGCGCGGCCCGGGTGACCGCGGCCGTGCTCCTGTTGGCGCCGTCCGCGGCGGCGGTGACCCTCGCGGCCTCGGGGTCACCACCCCTGCGTATGGACGTGGTCGGCGCGCGCCGGGCCGCCGGCGCGCTGACCGAACTCACCCTGAGTGTGACCAACCGCTCGGGCACGGCCCTGCAGCCCCACTTCACGTTGACCACGGGGCATGGCATGAGCCGCTACTGGACCGTCGCGGCCGGCCCGGCCTCGCTCCCCGGGCATGGCTCGGCCCGTTACGAACTCCGGCCGCCCGATGGCAAGTTCACCCTTCCCAAGTCGAGCGTCCGCATCCGCGTACGGGCCGTGTCGGCATCGCCGATGACCCTGTCGAGTTCGGACGTCCACCTGTCGGCCGTCAAGGGCTGACGGGAGCTGTCACTCCGGCCGGTGCCGGCGGATCCACGCGGCCTGACCGCCGTCGACGAGAAGGTCGGTGCCGGTGATGTACGAGGCCCCCGGACCGGCCAGGAAGGCCACGGCGTCGGCGATCTCCCCGGGCGTCCCCGAGCGGCCGGCGCCGCACGCGTCGAGCATCTTCAGCATGTGCCCACCGGCCGGCGATGCGGCCTCCGCCTTGGCCATCGCGGTGGAGATGACGCCCGGACTGACGCTGTTCGCCCGGGCGCCACGGAGGTTCCAGGCGAGCGCGGCGGCCTGTACGCGCAGCTGGTTGCAGCGCTTGGACACGATGTAGGCGGCGGTCGCGTCGGTGCCGACGGCGGTGACGGCGTCGAGCCCGAGGAGTTCCTCCGTCGGGGCCATCGCGAGGGCGGCCTCCTCCGCGCGGCTCAGCGAGGCGTAGTGACCGGCCATGCTGGAGACGCACACCAGTGACATGCCCGGGGAGGCCACCGTCTCGAAGACGTCGATCACCTGCGCGGTGCCGATCAGGTCGACGTCGAGGATCGTCCGCGCCGAGGCGATCGCGGGAGAGACCCCCGCGGTGTGCACGACGGCGGCCAACCGCCCCTCGCCGGACGCGGTTTCCGCGAGCTCCTCGACCGACTTCCGGTCGGACACGTCGGTGACCACGCCCCGCGCCGCGTAACCCTCGTCGCGCAACGCGCCGACGACTCGGTCGAGTTGACCGCGCGAGGCATCCGCGAGGACCAGGGTCCGTCCGCTGCCGAGCCGCCGCGCGACCGCCGCGCCCATGCCTCCCGCCCCCGTGACCACGACCACGTCACGACGTGACTCATACGGACGGTCCAGCACGGCCAACCCCCTTGGTGTCAGCTCCCGTTGAAGCGGTCCATGAGGCGCGCGTCGCGATCGCCTGCCGCCAGGGGCGGATCGCCTTGGGCGGCATGCCGACCGCGAGGGCTCCGGTCAGCCGGTCGCCGGTACGGTAGGCGACCACGAACCGGCGTTCCGTCAAGTCCCCTTCCACCAAAGCGACTTCGTCGTAGCCTCGCAGGTATCCGAACGCCTGGATCTTCATGTCGTACTGGTCGGACCAGAAGTACGGCACCGGCGCGAACGGCTTGCGCGCCTCGGGGTTGAGGAGGTTGCGGGCGGCGGCCATGCCCTGTTCGGCGGCGTTCGTACGGTGCTCGATGCGCATCGGCACGCCGAACAGCGGGTTGTGCCAGCGGGCGACGTCCCCGGCCCCGTACACACCCGGCGCGGCGGCGCTGTACTCGTCGCACACCAGGCCGTCGGCCACCTTCAGGCCGCTGCCCGCCAGCCACTCGGTGTTCGGCAGCGAGCCGATCGCCACCAACACCTCGTCGGCATCTACCAGTTCACCGTCCGCGAGCCGCACCCCGTCGTCGGTCACCTCGCTCACCGTGACCCCGGTGCGCAGATCCACCCCGTGCTCCAGGTGGGCGCTCGACAACACCCGCCCGACCTCCTCGCCGACGGCGTGGGCCAGCGGCACCGGCGCCGGTTCGAGGAGGGTGACCTCGGCGCCGAGTCCGCGGGCCACGGCGGCCGCCTCCGCCCCGAGGAACCCGGCACCGACGATGACCAGGCGCCGCCCCGGCCCCAGCCGGTCCCGCAGGGTCAGGGCGTTGTCCAGGGTGCGCAGAACGTGCGCGCCCTCGCCGGGAAGACTGCGTGGCCGTACTCCGGTGGCCACGATCAGACCGTCGTACGGCACCGGTGGGCCGTCGGCCAGCAGCACCGTACGGCCGGTCAGGTCGAGGCCGGTGGCGGTGGTGCCGAGCCGCAGGTCCAGGTCGAGTCCTTGCAGGTCGCCCGGCGACCGCAGGGGCAGCCGGTCGGGCTCCCACTCGGCGGCCAGGATCTGCTTGGACAGCGGCGGCCGGTCGTAGGGGGCGTGCGGTTCGTCGCCGACGAGGGTGATCGTGCCGTCGTACCCCTCCCGGCGCAGCGTCTCGGCCGCCGCGAGTCCGGCGGCCGAGGCACCGACGACGAGGATCCGCCTCACTTCTCGACCAGCCGGATCGCCGCCGCCGGGCAGATCGCCGCGGCTTCCCTTACCCCGTCGAGGAGTTCGGCGCCGGGTTGCTCGTCCAGCAGGATCGCCACGCCGTCGTCGTCACGCTGGTCGAAGACCTCGGGGGAAGCCACAACGCACTGCCCCGATGCCACACACTTCGGCTCGTCCAGTTCTACACGCATGATCTTTTCCTCAGTTCTTCCGTGCGGGGGAGGTCACCAGGTGACGGGCAGACAGCGGACGCCGTAGGTGGTGCCGCTGTGGTCGAACTCGAGCTGCTCGATCGGGGCGGCCAGACGCAGGGTGGGAACGCGGCGGTAGAGCGTGCTGTAGACGACCTGGAGTTCCAGCCGGGCGAGGGACTGGCCCAGGCACTGGTGGGGGCCGTAGCCGAACGCGTTGTGCTGACGCGCGGGCCGGGAGAGGTCCAGCCGGTCGGCGTCGGGGAAGACCTCCCTGTCCCAGTTGGCGGCGGTGATCTCGACGAGGATGCCGTCCCCGGCCTTGATGGTCCGGCCGCCGATCTCGATGTCCTCCTTGGCGACCCGCCGCAGGCCCGAGTGGACGATGGTCAGATAGCGCAGGAGTTCCTCGACCGCGTTCGCGACGACCTTCGGGTCCTCGGTGTCGCGCAGCACGGCGAGCTGCTCGGGGTTCTCCAGCAGGGCGAGGGTGCCGAGGCTGATCATGGTGGCGGTGGTCTCGTGCCCGGCGATGAGCATCGCGACGCCCATGTGGACGGCCTCACTGCGCGTCATCTCGCCGGCGCTGACCCGGCCGGCGAGTTCGGACAGCGCGTCGTCGCTCGGGTCGGTGAGCTTCTCGCCGAGCAGCTTGTCCAGGTAGCCGCTCAGCGCGCCGCTCGCCGCCCGTGACTCCTCCGGCGGGGCGCTCCGGTCGAGCGCGAGGCTGCTGTTGCGCTGGAAGAACTCGTGGTCGGCGTACGGCACTCCGAGCAGTTCGGAGATCACCAGCGACGGCACGGGCAGGGCGAGCGCCGTGAGAAGGTCGGCCGGGTTGGGTCCGGCCAGCATGTCGTCGATGAGACCGTCGACGATCTTCTGGATGGGCGCCCGCAGCTTCTCGATCCGCTTGATGAGGAAGGGGCCGGTGACCATCCGGCGCAGCCGGGTGTGCTCGGGGGCGTCGGTGTTGGTGATGAGCCTCGGGGTGACCTGCGCGATCTGCGCCCGGTACTCGGTCACGTGCGGAAAGCTGCCGAAGTGGTCGTCGTTGCTGACGCGGGGATCGGTGAGCAGCGCCCGCTGGAGGGCGTGGCCGGTGATGATCCAGGGCTCGCTGCCGTCCCAGATCTTCACCCGGGTGATCGGCGTCTCGTCGCGCAGCGCCTCCAGGGCCGGCGGCGGGGCGAAGGGACAGCCGCTCGTCGCCCTGGGCATCGGGTACTCCGGGATCGGCTGGGCCGCGTCGTCCGCGGTGCCGGTCAGTGTCTCGGCCATGTCACTCCTCGGTGGGGGGCTCCGTCGGAACGGAGAACGGGGAACGGGCGGTCGGAGGCCTCGGTGAGCCCATGCAAGCGCAGCGAACTGACAGTCGTTTGTCAGAAGTCTGACAAGCAGCTGACGTGACAGAGGTCACACGCGTGGCGCCCTGGCGCAGGCATCCAACTTTCGGTCCGACCTTTGTCATGTTTCGCAGATACTGAAGCTGCGGAGGGGTCCCTGCTGTGGACTTTGAGCGCGCGAGCTGGGGCTGACGCCGATCGCGCGCTACCGCTCGGGAGTTGTCACCGGGACCGACCCGGTGCTCATGCTCACCGGCCCGATCCCGGCGACCGAGAAAAAACTCTCGGGCGCCGACGCCGCGAAGGTCAAGCTGTTCTGCACGGAGATGCAGGCGCGGTCCGTGGATCGCTGCCTGCAACTGTTCGGCGCGTACGGATACATGCTGGAATACCCCATCGCCCGGCTGTACGCGGATGCGCGCGTCACCCGCATCTACGTGGGCACGAGCGAGGTCATGAAGGTCATCATCGCCAAATCCCTGGGACTGTGATGTCTGAACTCTCCGGCAGGACGGGCGACTCCTCGGCCCGGGCGGACGACTTCTCCGGCAGGTCGGGCGCCGCGTTCGTCGCGGGCGGCACCGGCGGCATCGGGGCGGCGATCGTCCGTACGCTGGCCGAGCGGGGCAGCGATGTGCTGTTCACGTATCGCGCCAACGAGGCGGCGGCCCAGGAGCTCATCGACGCGGTCAACGCGCACGGGCGCCAAGTCATGGCGCTTCGGCTCGACTTGAGCGACGAGTCGGCCGCGGCGGGGGCGGTGTCCGAGGCCGACTCGGTGTTCGGCGGCATCCACACCGTCGTGTACGCGGCGGGCCCGCACGTGCCGATGGTGCATCTGAGCAAGGTCACGCCGAGTCAGTACCGTGCCCAACTCGACGCGGACGCCGGGGCGTTCTTCAATCTGGTCCATCCCGCGCTGCCCCGGCTGCGGGAGAGCCGGGGCAGCATCGTCGCCGTCACCACCGTGGCCACCCGCCGGTTCCCCGTCCGCGACGGGCTCTCCTCGGGCACGAAGGGGGCAGTCGAGGCGGTCGCACGGGCGCTGGCCGCCGAAGAGGGGCGGTACGGGGTCCGCGTGAACTGTGTCGGCCCCGGCATGCTGACCGACGGCATCGCCGCACGTCTGATCAGCTCCGGCGAACTCGACGAGGCGGCGCTGGAGATCACTCGGCGCAACATCCCGCTGCGCCGCTTCGGCGACGCGACGGACATCGCCGAGGCGGCCGCGTTCCTGGCCTCGGACCGCGCCGGGTTCATCACGGGGCAGGCGCTGGGGGTCGATGGGGGGTACAGCGTCTAGTACGTACGTGATAGCCGTCTCGTACGTGATGGCGGTCAAGTACGTGATGGCGCCGCCCATTCGGGTGTGATCCGGCGTCCGCCGACGAACGCGGCTCGTACGACCTCCGCAGACAGCACGTCGAGGGCCTCGCGCAGGGACACGTGGAGCAGGCACAGGTCGGCGACCGAATCGACCGTCACCCGTCGTGCTCGGTCCGGGAGTTGGGGTTCGCCGGCGAACAGGTCGAGAGCCGCCCTGGGATTCGGTCCCTCCCCGCCGCCCCGTTCGACGGCCGCCCGCATGACCGCCCAGGGGTCGCGGGTCCCGAAGGGCGCGTCCGTGCCGGCGGCGAGCGGGATGCCCGCCTCGGCCAGGGAACGGCACCGGTACAGGTGGGCCTGATCGTCGGCGTCCACGTCCGTCGCGTACTCCCGGCCGGAGAATAACATTCTCATGCACACAAGTAAGAGTCTCGTAACTTGCGGTGCGTGATTCTGTAGGATGCCAGCCCTGATTACCGGTGAAGTGGAGTATCGTTCTGCAAGTGACAGCAGTCCCCGAAGAGCCAGCGTGGCGCCAGCGCGCCGTCGAACGGTCCACCCGTGCCGCCAAGTTGCGCGCCGAGCAGCGCGTACAGCGCTTCCTGGACTCGGCACAGGAGCTCATCGCCGAGAAGGGCACGACGGACTTCACCGTTCAGGAGGTCGTCGACCGGTCCAAGCAGTCGTTGCGCAGCTTCTACCAGCACTTCGACGGCAAGCACGAGCTGCTGTTGGCCCTGTTCGAGGACGCGCTCTCCAAGTCGGCGGTCGAGATCCGCGAGACCGCCTCCACGCTGAGCGATCCGCTACCGGCCCTTCGGACGGCCGTCGAGATGCTCTACGCGCAGTCGCACCCCAACCCCGCCGTGCAGCGCCCGCTGTTCAGTGACTTCGCCCTGCAACTGCTGGTCAAGCACCCCGCGCAGGTGGCCACCGCCCACCTTCCGCTGCTCACGGTCTTCACGGAGCTGATCGAGCAGGCCATCGAGGCCGGCGTCATCCCCGCCGGGAAGGCCCGCCGCCAGGCCTCGTTCGTCATGCAGACCGTCATGTTCGCCGCCCAGGCCAACGGCGTCCCCGCCGACAGCCACGCCCACCCGGTCACCGCCGACGAGGTCTGGGAGTTCTGCCTCGGCGGCATCTCGGGTGTCCCGGCCACGGTGGGCGGGGCCGCCACCGGACAGTCGTAGGGCTCCCTGCGTCACCTCACCGCGCGAGACTTTCATTCTCCGGTGGCGAGAGGATGGTTCTCGTCGCGATCGCTTCGCTCATCATCGCGCGGGCCGGCCGAGCCAGTAGCCGAAACCCCGGCGGGTGTGGATCAGCGCCGGCTGCTCCTGGTTCACCTTGCGCCGCAGACGCGAGAGGAGTTGCTCGATCACGTTGCCTGGACGGACCTCGCCCCAGACGTGTCGGCCGATCTGTTCCTTGGAGAGCACCTGCTCGGCATTGACCAGCAGATACCGCAACAGTCGGTACTCGGCGGGCGTGAGGTCGAGTGCCCGGCGCCCGCGCCGGGCCTGGCAGGTGATGTCGTCCAGGACGAGGTCGCCGTAGTACGGCGTGCTGTCCCGCCACCCGGGACTTTTGCCGCGCAGCAGCACCTGCGCTCTGGCCAGGACCTCGGCGATCCGGAACGGCGTGGTGACGTAGTCGTTCACACCCGGGCCGAGCCCGGGCAGGAGGTTGCCCAAGTACTCGCAGGCGACCAGGAAGAGAACCCGCGGACGCTCTGCGGTGGGGACGAGCCGGTGCCCCCGGGACAGGCCCTCCATGTCCGGCAGGGTCACATCGAGGACCATCAGATCGAACCGGTGCTCCATGAGCCGCGCGTGCGCCTCGGTTCCGCAGCCCGCCGTGCCGACCTGATCGCCCGCCAGCTCAAGGGTGGTCGAGAGCAGTTCGACGGCCTCGGGGTCGTCCACGGCGACCAGGACGTGCTGCCCGTTTCCACGGACCGGTGACGGCTTCTCGCTGATGCTTCCGCCCACGGAAAGACCATTCGGCATGGCAGGACCATTCGTGTAGGGACCGAACTGCAGACCGGAGCGGCACCCAGGGGGAACCGGGCGCCGCCATCTGTCTCTCGCCCCCGGTACACGGGCGTACCGAACGGGAACCGTGAACGGACGGTCGAGCGCAAGCCGCTTCGGCGTCGCGCTCATGTGGGGGGAATGGTGCACTCACGGGGGTTCCTCCGTGGGTCTCCGGACGGAGTACGCCTGCGCGGACTCCGGACAGCAGTACATCCGTCAAGCACTACATCGGCAAAGCACTGCATCGACACAGCCGTACGTCCATGCCGTCAGGCACGTGCTCCCTGGGCGGGCTCGTACGTGACGACCTCGTCCTCCGCGGAGTAGAAGTCGTCGACCATCCGGTGGAACAGGGTGGCGAGCTGCCGCAGTTCCTCGGGGGACCACGACTTCAGGGCGACCTGCATGCCGTGGCAGCTCGCCTCGCGGACGCGGTCGATCGCCTCCTTACCGGCCGGGGTGATCTCGATGCGCTGGGCACGCCGGTCGTCCGGGTCCGGGACGCGGGTCACGTAACCGGTCTTCTGCAGTTGCTGCACCTGCCGGGTGACATGAGACGCCTCCACGGCCAGCAGATTCGCCAGCTCGCCGAGGCGCAGAGGCTCGGAATCGGCGATCTGCCGCAGGATCGCCACGGCCGCGCGGTCCAGCGACACTCCGGCCAGGGCCATCAGACGGTCGTGCTGCCGGACCCGGCTGGTCAGATACGAGATGCGGGTGAGGGCACCCTCGATCTCCGCGATGTCGGTCGAGGCTGGGGCATCCGCTGGCGGTGTGGTGGGCATGAGTCCAGTTTAGCATCTACTTGCCTGACTCAAGTAAATTAACGATTAGATTGCTTGACTCAAGTAACCCAGGCATGCTTGCCTAAGTCAAGCAAGCCACCCTGCGGTGACCATCCGAGGCCACCGCACCCGACCCTCCCCCGGCGACCGCCCGCGGCCACCGACGCCCACGGCGCTCCGGCCCGTGGCACACAGACCGGGGCCACACAGAGCGGACGTGGCCCCGTAGCGCCGCACCCGTGGGGACGGGGAACGGCGCAGTCCCGGGCCCGGCGGCCGGTTCACTCCCCCGATCCGCCGCCGGGCCCGAGGACACCGGCCGACCACGCCTCTCCCCCGATCCGGGGCCGACGTCGGCACAGCGCCCGTGTCACTGCTCGTCGGCCCACCCACCGTGTGCCGATCACCGGCCTGGTGTCCCACGCGAAGTCGTGCGCCCCGCACGCCACTTCGCGCACCACGCGACACCCCGCATGGGGCCACCTGAGACGGAAGACAGGACACCGAGATGGCAACGTACACACGAGCGTGGGTGGCCGGCGCGGGCGTCGCCTGCGGCCTGCTGCTCCTCGCGGTCAGCGTCGGACACGACGGCGGCGACGGCGACGACGACTCGACCGCCTCCACCCAGCCGAAGGGCACGGTCGCCGCCTCGCCGCCGAAGGGCCCGTACGTCGCGCTGGGCGACTCCTACACCGCCGGACCGAAGATCCCCGCCCAGAGTGGCCGACCCGCCGGGTGCGACCGCTCCGACCACAACTACCCCGCGCTGGTCGCCCAGGAGCTGGACATCAAGGTGGCCGACTTCCGTGACGTGAGCTGCAGCGGCGCCACCATCTCCGACCTCTCCTCGCCGCAGTCCACCGGCGACGGGGTCAACCCGGCCCAATTGTCGGCGCTGTCGGCCTCGACCGAGCTGGTCACCCTCGGCATCGGCGGGAACGACATCGGCTTCAGCTCGCTGGTCAAACAGTGCGTGAAGCAGGGCGCCCTCTACGTCGCGACGGGGAGCGGCAAGTACACGGGGAACGACGCGCCCTGCAAGGGGAAGTACGTCTCCGGCGACACCGACGAGGTCTTGCGGAAGATCCGGGCGGCGGGAGAACGCCTGGCCGACACGCTGAGCGAGGTCAAGCGCCGTGCCCCGAAGGCCCAGGTGTACGTCGTCGGATACCCGTCGATCCTGCCGGACAAGGGCGTCGGCTGCGACGACGACATGACCCTCGCACCCGACGACGCGAGGTTCCTCAACGACAAGGAGCAGCAGCTCAACCGCGCGCTGCGGCAGCGGGCGCGGGCCGCCGGGGCCGGATACGTCGACACGTACACCCCCTCCGCCGGCCGTGACGCCTGCTCGGCGAGCGAGACCCGCTGGATCGAGCCCCTCCTCCCGGCCGCGCCCGCCGCCCCCATCCACCCCAATGAGCGCGGTGAGCGCGGCATGGCCGACGCGGTCCTGCACGTGCTCAAGAGCTCGGGATGAGCCCGACGCGCAACACGCATACCGGCCGTTCGCAGCGCGTACGGCGACATTCACAGCACCTCTGGAGAAAGAGAAATACGTCATGAGCAGCACAGGTCTTGAAGGGCGCAGCGTCGTCGTCACCGGAGCGGCCTCGGGCATCGGCCGGGCCGCCGCCCTGGAGTTCGCCGAGGAGGGCGCGAAGGTCCTGGTCGCCGATCTCAACAAGGACGCCGCTGAACAGGTCGTCAAGACGATGGAGTACGCGGGGGGCGTCGCCCGCGCGGTCGTCGGCGACCTCAGTGACCCTCGAGTGGTGGACGAGGTCGTCGCCACCGCCGTGGACGCCTTCGGCGGTCTGGACGTACTGGTGAACAACGCCGGTGTCATGGACCACATGTCGGCCCTCGCGGACACCAGTGACGCCGAGTGGGAGCGGGTCATCCGGGTCAATCTGACGGCGCCCTTCCTGCTGACCCGTGCCGCGCTGCCGCACATGCTGGCGGCGGGCGGCGGCTCGATCGTGTTCACCGCGTCCGAGGCCAGCCTGCGGGGCAGCGCGGCCGGCGCCGCGTACACCGCCTCCAAGCACGGCATAGTCGGCCTGACGAAGTCCCTCGCCGTGATGTACCGGAGCCAGGGAATCCGCACCAACGCCATCGCCCCCGGCCCGACCGTGACCAGCATCCAGGTGGAGTCCCGGCCGAACGCCCACGGCCCCAGTCTCATCGGTCCCTATGTCGGCCTCTCCGGCAAGGTGTCCGACCCTGAGGAGCAGGCCGCCGCCATCGTCTTCCTCGCCTCCGACGCCGCCAGCAACATCAACGGCGTCATCCTGCCGGTCGACTTCGGCTGGTCAGCCGTCTAGAACTCCCCAACTCCCCCTCCACACACGCACACACGCACACACGCGTACAAGAGAGCGAGTCATTCCATGGCCACCATGCAGTCCGTACAGACCGGTGAGGTCGGCAAGGTCGAGGTCGTCGACGTCGAGCGGCCGGTGCCCGGCCCCAAGGACGCGCTGATGCGGATCCGCGCCTGCGGTATCTGCGGCACCGACACCCACTTCCTCCACCTCGGGGGCATCCCGTTCGGCCCGGGAGGGTCGATGGTCTCGGTGCCGCTGGGGCACGAACCAGCCGGTGAGATCGTCGAGGTGGGGGCCGAGGTGACCGACCTGAAGGTGGGCGACCGTGTGGTCGTCAATCCGCAGGGCGCGCCCTCCGGCATCATCGGCTGCGGCGGTCCGCTGGGCGGGATGAGCGAGTACCTGCTCATCGAGGACGCCGTCGTGGGCAAGAGCGTGGCGGTGTTCCCGGACAGCGTCCCCTTCGACGTCGCCGCGCTCAACGAGCCCATGGCCGTCGCGCGCCACTGCGTCAACCGCTCCGAGGCCAAGCCGGGCGACAAGGTCGTGGTGTTCGGCGCCGGGCCCATCGGACTGGGCGCCACGATCTGGCTGAAGCTGCGCGGGGTCGAGCACGTGGTCGTGGCCGACATCATTCCCGAGCGCCTTCAGACGGCGCAGGCCGTCGGCGCGGACGCCGTCATCAACTCCGCCACCGAGGACGTCACCGCCCGGCTGACGGAGCTGCACGGCCAGGGCGCCAACGCGCTCGGCCAGCCCCGCGCCGGTACCGACATCTACATCGACGCCGCCGGCGCCCCCGCCGTCTTCAACGCCACCATCGCCTCCGCCAAGTGGGGCGCGAAGATGGTCATGGTCGCCGTGCAGAAGAAGTCCGACGCGATCGACCTGGGCGGGATGCTCCGCAGCGAGCTGACCCTCATCGCCTCCCAGGGCTACCCGACGGAGATCTTCGAGGTGACCCAGGAGATCGCCGAGCACCACGAGCGCTTCGCCCGGCTCATCAGCCACCGCGTCCCCTTCACCGAGGTCGAGCACGCGTTCGAGCTCGCACTGACTCCGGGAGCGGCCGAGAAGGTGGTCGTCACCTTCGACGACCAGCCGTAGCCACCGCCTTCGTCTTTCGCCTTCGCCTTCGCCTTGGCCTTCGACGACCAGCCATAGCCACCGCCCACCCGCGCCGTGGCCGTGCCGCGCTCTCGGTGCCGCACGGCCACGGCGCCGTCAGTCGTAGCGCTGTCAGTCGAAGCGCTGTCGGTCGTGGCGCCGTCAACCGTAGGTTCCGCCCGCTCCGTCCACCTCGGGGACCACGTCGCGGGCCGCGTGTACTGCGTTCTCAGTAGTCCGGATTGTCGGCAGGCGCACGACGACGGGACACCCCTCTGCCGGGGAGCCTGGGGACGTATCCGAGATCAGATGTGGAGACCTCTGCCCGTGGCTGCTTTCCTCTATCGACTGGGCCGTCTGGCCTTCCGGCGGCGCTGGTTCGCCGCCCTGCTGTGGGCGGCGGTGCTCGGCGCGGTCGGCTTCGGCGCGGCCACGGCGCCCGCAGCCCCCGATGCGAGCAACTCCATGCCGGGCATCGAGTCCCAGAAGGCATTCGACCTCATGGAACAGCGCTTCCCCGGCTCCACGGCCGACGGAGCGAGCGCCCGGGTGGTCTTCGTCGCGCCCGACGGGCAGAAGGTCACCGCGACCGAGAACCGCGCGGCCATCGAGAAGTTCGTGACCGAGGCGGCCGACGGATCGCAGGTCGCCAGTGCGGTGAGCCCCTTCCAGGCGAAGGCGGTGAGCAAGGACGCCTCGACCGCGTACGCCACCGTCACCTACAAGGTGAAGGCCGACGATCTCACCGACGCCAGCAAGAACACGTTGAAGGGCGCCATCAAGGAGGCCCAGGGTGCGGATCTGACCGTCGAGGTGGGCGGAACCGCGCTGGCGACCCAGCCCTCCGCGGGCGGCTCGGCCGAGGCGATCGGTATCGCCATCGCGGCCCTCGTGCTGCTGATCACCTTCGGTTCGCTGGCCGCCGCCGGGCTTCCGCTGCTGACCGCGATCATCGGCGTCGGCGTCAGCATGGCCGCGATCATGGCCCTGGCCAGCACCCTGGGTCTGTCCTCGACGACCGGCACGCTGGCCACGATGCTCGGCCTCGCGTGCGGCATCGACTACGCCGTGTTCATCGTCTCCCGCTACCGCGAGGAGCGGGCCAAGGGGCACAGCCCCCAGGAGGCGGCAGGCCTGGCCACCGGCACCGCCGGGTCCGCGGTCGTCTTCGCCGGGCTCACCGTCGTCATCGCGCTGGCCGGTCTCTCGGTCGTCGGCGTGCCGATGCTCACGAAGATGGGCCTGGCCGCCGCGGGAGCGGTCGCCGTCGGCGTCCTCATCGCGCTGACGCTGGTCCCGGCCGTGCTCGGCTTCTGGCCGAACGCCGTACTGTCCCGCTCCGCCCGCAAGCGCGGCAGGATCAAGGAGGCCTCCGAGAACAACGGGGGCGCCCGCTGGGCGCGGTTCGTCCTGCGCCGCCCCCTGCCCGTACTCATCGCCTCGGTCGTGGGCCTGGGCGCCCTCGCGATCCCGGTGATGGATCTCCCGGCGAATCCATGATCAAGATGATCGGTTTCGGTCTCGCCATCGCCGTCCTGTTCGACGCGTTCGTCGTCCGCATGGCGCTCGTCCCGGCCGTCCTCGCCCTGCTCGGCAAGGCAGCGTGGTGGATGCCGCGCCGGCTGGACAGGCTGCTGCCCAAGGTCGACGTGGAGGGCGAGGCGCTCAGCCACCAGTCCGCCACCGCTCCGGCGCGGGACGACGTGGCCGAGCTCGAATCGGCTCGCGTCTGACTCCCCCTGCCCGCGCCGAGGACCGCCCGTGGCAGCACGGGCGGCCCTCATTGGCGGTTTGCCCACGGCGGTGCCCTCCATGGACCCAGTTCACCCGACCGGAGAACCGATGATCACCAGCTGGAAGCGGTACACGGACGACCATGCCCGTCTCATCGACGTGACGGTCATCCTGGTGGTGTTCGGCCTCGCCGTCCTCGGCAGCGCGATCGTCCTCCGGCAGCCCGACGGCGAGCAGATCGACTGGTGGCCCGGTGTGCTCCTGGCGGGCATCGGATCCGCGGCCCTGTGGTGGCGTCGCAGTCACCCCCGCACCGTCGTGGCGGTGACCGCGGTCTGCGCCAATACCGCCGGCGCCGCAGGCTTTCTGATCACTCCTCTGCTGCTCGCACCGCTCATGGTCGCGTTGTACGTGCTGGCCCTGCACACCGACCGCAGGACGGGCCGTATCGCCCTGCTCGCCGTCGCCACCCTCCTGGTGACCACAGCACTCCTCGACGACCACAACGGCTACTCGTGGCTCCTCAAGACGATCGGCCCCGTCTGCTGGGTGGTGGGGCCGATCGCCTGGGGCACCGCGACCCGGCTGCGAGGCGCCTACCTGGAAGCGGCGCAGGCCCGCGCCGAATACGCCGAGCGCACCCGTGAGGAGGAGGCACGCCACCGGGTCGCCGAGGAGCGCATCCGCATCGCCCGCGAGCTGCACGACGTCGTCGCCCATCACATGGCGCTGGCCAACGCCCTGGCGGGCACCGCCGCGCACCTCGCGCGCACCCATCCCGACCAGGTCCAGCGGATCCTCGACGACCTGGCCGGCACCACGTCCTCGGCGCTGCGCGAGCTGAAGGCCACGGTCGGCCTGCTGCGTCAGGCGAACGAGCCCGACGCGCCCCTGGAACCGGCGCCCGGACTCGCGCAGCTCCCCGACCTGACCACCGCGTTCGCGTCCGCCGGGCTCACGGTCACCGTCACCACCGAGGGCGAGGAACAGCCGCTCTCACCGGGCGTGGACCTGACGGCGTACCGGATCGTGCAGGAGGCGCTCACCAACGTCGCCAAGCACGCCGCCGCGAAGACAGCGCGCGTACAGCTCGCCTACACGCACGACCGGCTGACCATCACGGTCAGCGACGACGGCGACGCCGCGGCTCCCGCCGTTCCGGGACCGAGCGGCGGATTCGGCCTCATCGGCATGCGGGAACGCGCCCAGTCCGTCGGCGGCCGCCTCCAGGCGGGGAACCGCCCGGAGGGTGGCTTCACCGTCACCACCGAACTGCCGATCCGCTTCTAGAACCCCGGAAGAAGACAGCACCAGATGACCATCCGCGTCCTTCTCGCCGACGACCAGGCCCTCCTGCGGGCCACCTTCCGGATCCTGATCGACTCCTGCGACGACCTGCACGTCGTCGACGAGGCCACCGACGGCAAGGAAGCGGTCGAACTCGCCCGGGTCCACCACCCCGACGTCGTCCTCATGGACATCCGGATGCCCGGCACCGACGGTCTCACCGCCACCTCCGCCATCTGCGCCGACCCGGACCTGTCGGCGACCCGCGTCCTCATCCTCACCACCTTCGAGATCGACGAGTACGTGGCCCAGGCGCTGCGCGCCGGAGCGAGCGGCTTCCTCGGCAAGGACGTCGGCGCGGACGCGCTCCTCGACGCCATCCGCACGGTGGCCTCCGGCGAGGCCCTGCTCTCCCCCGTGGCCACCCGCGCCCTCATCACCCGCTTCCTCACCTCCCCGGCTCCCGGCTCCCCGCTGGCGCTCCCCGAAGCCCTCGACGCCCTCACCGCCCGTGAGCGAGAGGTGATGGCCCTGGCCGCGGAGGGCCGCTCCAACACCGAGATCGCCGAACAGCTCGTTGTCAGCCCGCTGACCGTACGCACCCACGTCCACCGCGCCATGACCAAACTCAGCGCCCGTGACCGCGCCCAACTGGTCGTCATCGCCTACCAGTCCGGCCTCGTACGGCCGACGCCGCCCCAGCCGCCGTACTGACCGCCCCAGCCGTCGTGCTGACCGCTCCGACCGCCGGGCGCCCTCGGCCTTCAGCCTTCAGCGGCGGAACACCGGCGCGCAGGGCGTGAGCCGGTCGTGGACTGGGCGATCTCCGGGCCAGGGCTTCACCGGCCCCGGATCGTGCTGCTTCGCTGGCAGGGTGGCAGAACACAACCGGGTGAGGGCACCTGGATCGAGGTGGCGTGGACGCCGGTAGCGCGACCGCTCCGGCGGTCGCGGTCGTCGGGGTGGTCGGAACCCTGCTCTCCGCGCTGCTGACCCAGCGCGCGGCGGACCGCGGCCGGCAGCGGGAGCTGGAGCGCGCGGAGCGTCTGCGGGAGCGGCGCAGCGAGACCGAGGCGCGGCGCACGGGGTATGTCGCGCTCAACACCGCCGCGCGGCAGTATCTGGCCGCCCTCACCGACCAGTTGCACTCACTGAGCCGCACCGAGGACTCGGGGCAGGTGCGGCGACGGCTCATCGAGGCCCGCGATCTGCACCGGGACGTCCATGCGGAGGCCCAGATGCGCATGCCGGAGCGGGTCCTCGACGTCGCGGGCGAGGTCAGCCACGGTCTCGGCGCGGTGTACGGCAGACTCAGGCGCCTCGACGACGGGGTGCCGCGGCCCGACGACTCACCGGCCGCCGCGCAGGCCGACATCGACGCGCTGTGGGGGCTGCTGCGCGCGATGCGGCGAGAGATGCGGGCCGATCTGGGCGCGGCCGGGGCGGATTCGGGGCGTTGACGGGATTCGGTCTCCGCAGGGTCTGAGCGATCGTCATCATGGCTTCAGGGCAGTGCAGTTGATGCCTGGGGGACGCATGGGCGGGCGAGGAGGGCGTGTGAGCGAAGGGGAGAGCGGGGGTGTCCAGGGGCTGCGTGCCTGGGTGCTGGCCGCGACGAAGCGGGCCCTGCGGCTGTACCCGCACACGGGCTTCGCGGCGGCCACACCGGACGCGTACGACAGCTCGGTGGCCGAACTCGGCCAACTGGTACGCCTGTTGGACCACGACGCCGAACTGCGCGCCACCGCCTCCGTACAGCTCGGCTCCGTGCTCACGATGCGCCATCTCGCGGGGGGTGGCGCGCCGGGGGACCGGGAGCAGGCGCAGGGGTTGCTGCGGGAGGCCCGCGATCGGGGGACGGCGATCGGGGCGGTGACGGATGCGGAGGATCGGCGGTGGGCCGCGTTCTTCCTGATGAGTCTCATGGCGCCGTCCCCGCACCTGGGGGCCGGGAACGGTCAAGCTCCCGACCTGCCAGACCTGTCTGACCTGTCCGCCCTGTTCGACTGGAAGGCGCGGCAGGATTCGGAGGGGACGGCAACGACAGCGGCCGAGATGCGGGAGCTCCTGGCGGAGATCCGGGAGCTGCCGCTGCCGCCGGAGCAGCACCAGCGGTTGCAGCAGCTGAGCGCCATGATCGCCGTCCTTGACAGGCCCGATTCGCCCGTGGACGCCCTGCGCCAGTTCGTCGACTCGATGCCCGAGGGATTCCCGTACGGGGACCAGATGCGGATGATGGCAGACCTGACGGCGGCGATGTCGGGAGCCGCCGCGGGTCCGAAGCCCGCGGCGAGCGCGGAAGCCCCCGCGAATCCCGACCCGGCAACCCGCCCGGAGCCCTCCGGCTCGCGCTGGGGCCAGGCCCCGGCTTCACCCCCGGCCTCCGACGACGCCCAGGCCGACGCCGAGGTCCGCAACATCGCCATCATCGCCATGAACGCTCTCCACTCCGCGGCGTTCGGCGCACTCGAAGCCTCGCAGAGCGGCGATCCGGAGGTCCTCAACCGGGCACTCGGGCAGCTGCGCGCCGCGCACGAACAGCTGCCGCCCGGCCATGAGATGACCCCCTTCGTCGAGGCCCTCATCGGCGAGCTGCTGCAGGCGGGACAAGACGTCGGCGGCAATCTTCAGGACCAGGCGCTCGGCCGCACGTACACGAAGGCGTTCTCCGACCAGCTCGACCTGCTCGCGGCGGACCCCACGAGTCCGGTGGCCGACAACCTCTCGGTCATCGGCCGTGTCTACCCCCTGGGCGAGCGGCTCTTCGTGGCCCAGGAGGCGGAGGACACGGCGGAGGTGCGAGCCGTCCTCACCGAGCTCGTCGCAATCGAGGCGGACACCCCGCCGGACGACAGGTTCCGCTCCCACGTGCTGCTGGCCCTCGCCAACGCATGCATGATTCTCGGCATCCTCACGAACGACGACGACATGATGCTGCGCAGCGCCGCCTACCAAGAACAGGCCGCGGCGGTCGCGGAGTACGCACCCGCGTCCGCCCAGGAGCTGCTCGCACAGGCACCCGTCCGCGCCGCCGCCTGGCGAGCCGCTCTCACCGGCGACCCGACGCTGATCCAGAACCACACCCCGGCTCCTCCCGGCGCATCGACGGAGCAGCTGTGGACCTCCGCGCAGTACCTGATCATGCGGTACGGCCTCACCGGTGAACCGGCGGCGTTCGACGCAGTCGTCGCCGAACTGGAGCGGGTCTGCGAGGGTGTACGGCAAGGCCAGGAGCCCCAGTTGGCCGCCAACGCCCTCTGGAAAATGGCGGAGGCTTACCGAGGCCGCTGGCACAACACCCAGGACCCTGCGGATCAGGACGCCGCCGCGGCCACCGCGATGGAGGCCCTGAACGCACTCGCGGCCGATGTCGTCCTCCAACAGGGCTCCGAGCACGGCCTGTTGGCGGCCCGCGCCGGCGCCGCACGTGCCGTCACGGCGGCTACCTGGGCGGCGTCGAACAACCAGGCGGAGGAGGCGGTGGCGGCCCTTGAACTGGGCCGCTCCCTGGTACTGCACGCGGCGTCCGCGTCTCGCGCCGTGCCGGAACTCCTCGCAGCGCGCGGGCATCACGAGCTCGCCCAGGCATGGCGTGCCTCCGGCGCGGCTCAGGCCCCGGCGGACGACGGGCCACCCGGTGAGCTGCCCAGCACCCTGCGCCGCCGCGCCCTGGAAGCTCTCGGCTACCGGCAGCAGGGCCTGTTCACCACACCCGCGCTGGACGATCTGGCGGACGGAGTCGCCGAAGCCGGAGCGGACGCGTTGGTCTATCTGCTCCCCGGCGAGGGCGAGGCACCCGGCGTAGGGATCGTCGTGGGGCCGGACATCGGCGTCGGCGTGGGCGGCCTGCCGCTGCTGTCCGGCACCGGGAGCGGTCCGCTGGAGCACTACCTCGACGCCGCCGCCGAACGGTCCCGGCACCTCGGCGAACCGGCCGCCGAACAGGCCTGGGAGGAGGCCCTGTCGGCACTGTGCGACTGGGCGTACCCCGCGGCACTCGAAGCCGTGTTCACGGTCGTCGCGGAGCATCTCGCCGCCAACGACGAACGCCAACAGGGCCGTTCGGGCCCGCTCAGGATCGTCCTGATCCCGTGCGGCCGCCTCGGCGTCGTCCCCTGGCACGCCGCACGCCTGCCCGAGTGGGCACTCTACGACTACGCCTGCCAGTTCGCGGTCATCAGTTACGCGGCATCCGGCAGCCAGTTCCTGCGTACGGTGCGGCGCGTGCGGCGCGACCCGGCCGCCGCCCCGGTCCTGGTGGCCGACCCGCGCCAGGATCTGACCCGCGCCGAACAGGAGGCCACAGCGCTGTACGAGGCCTTCTACCCGCGGGCTCGGCTGTACGGGGAGTACTACGAACCGCCCGTTGAGCCGGAGGCGACCGGCACGCCCGACGAACTCCTCGCGCTCCTGGGCGAATCCCCCTCGCTGCTCCATGTGGCGTCCCACGGCTCCGCGGGGGTCCGCCCGACGGTGTCGGCGCTGCATCTCGCCTTCCCGGACGGCACCGACGGGCTGCCCGCCGAGGAGGGCGGCCCGGGGGCCGCGCCGGACCTGGGGATGCTGACCGTGACCCGCCTCCTCGACCGGCCGGCAGACGAACAGCCCGCCGTGGACGGCCCGTTGGTCGTCCTGAGTGCCTGCGAGACCGACCTCAGCACGCGCGACCACGACGAGGCCCTGACGCTCACGACCGCCTTCGTGTCGCGTGGCGCCCGCGATGTGGTGGGCTCCCGGTGGACGACCGAGGACGGGGCGTCGGCCCTGATGATGGCGGTGTTCCACCACTACCTTGCCGTCGAGGGGCGCAGTCCGGTGGACGCGCTCCGGGCGGCGCAGCTGTGGATGCTCGACCCGGACCGGGAGAACCCCGGCTCGCTGAGCGGCGAGCTGCTCCGCGAGATGGGGCGCCCTGGGCTGGAACGCCTGCCGGTCTGGGCGGCGTTCATCCATCAGGGGCACCCCGGTTTGGACCAACAGGCCGCATCGGCGGAGGGGACCGCATGAGTTCGGGGGAGCAGCTGCTCGACCTGATCGGCGACCACCAGGACAGCATCCGTGAGGAACTCGACGACCAGCAGTACGAGCTGCTGCTCGCCAGGCTGCGGGCGCTCGCCGAGGCGGCGGAGGACGACAACAGGGCGGTGCGCAGGGCGGTGCAGGGCGTCCGGCTCGCCTGCCTTGCGCTGCCCTGGGAGCATCAGGTGCGCCGGGCCCTGGACTCCACCCGGCTCGCGGGGGCGCCGGTCGGGCTGACGACCGTGGCCGGGGCGCGGGACCTCCTGGCGCGGCTCGCGGAGCCGACGCCCGCTCCGGACGCCCCGACGAACACGCCCGCCCCGGACACCGCGACGATCATCCGCACCACCCAGGCCCGGCTCCTGAAGGCGCCCGCGCTGAATCGCCGTACCGTGGACGACCGATGCCACTCCGCAGGACTCGATGACCCGCCGCCCGAGCTGATCCGCCTCGGCGACGCGGAACGCGGCGACCGCTACCCGGCCTTCCAGTTCGCCGGTGCCTCGGGCGGGCCGATCCCCGTCGTCCTGCACGTCAACGGCCTCCTCCGCGCCGACATCGACCCCTGGGGCGCCGCCGACTGGTGGCTGAGCGGCAACACCCTGCTCGGCGGGAAGCCCGCCTCACTGCTCGGGGAGCTCCCGGACGAGCAACTGGTGGGCGCGGCCACGGCGCTCGTGGAGGGGGACTGATGACCGGCACCGTCAGCCCGTCCGCGTACGCGATGCGGCCCAACGGACACCCGCTTCCCCCCGGCACGCAGCTGTGGCGGATGCACAAGACCTCGCGGCCCGCCGAGCAGTTCAACCCGGTGCCCGTGGACGCCCACTTCGGCGGCAACCGCTTCGACGGCACCGAGTCGGACCCGTACGAATATCTCTACGTGGCCGACAGTTCGACCACCGCGCTCGCCGAATCGCTGCTGCGTTCCCTGGAGTTCGACCCGGCCACCGGGATGCGTCTCGTCCCGTACGGCGCGGTCGTGGGCAAATCCCTGACCCTGCTGCGCACCCGGTGCGAGCTGAGCCTGGTCTCCCTGATCAGCGAGGCGGACCTGGCCGCCGTCTGCCAGGACTCGTGGCTGCTCGAAGCGGAGGGCGAGCGCTATGCCAAGACCCGTCGCTGGGCGAGCGAGATCCGCGCGCAGACGCCCGAAACCATGGGTCTGATCTGGCAGTCCCGGCGCAACCGGCCCCACCTCGCCTCGGTGCTCTTCCACGACCGGTGCGAAGACGAGCCGCTCGCCAAGGTGCCGATGAGCGGGATCCCGGACCTGGGCTCGCCCGCCGGTGTCACGGAGGCGAACCGGCTGCTCGCCCCGCTGCGGGCCGCGATCGTGCCGCCCTGGCCCGACTGATCGCTTGTCGCTCACGGGCACCTGATGCCATCGTGACGGGATGGCGCCACCCATTGACCATGCGTCAATTCTCCGGGAACTCAAGGTCGTCCGGCGGATCGGGCTCGTCCGGCTGCGCGGTCAGGAGCTGGCCGCTCTTGAGCAGGCGGCCGCCGCGCGCACGCCGGACGGCTCGATCGAGGGGCTGCTGCGGCTCGCCGTGGCGCGGATCGACGCGGACACGCTGCGGACGGCCGCCGAGTACACCCTCGGCCTGACCCAGGGAACCCGGGACTGGCCCGCCGCCTCACGGCGCAGACGAGCGGCCGAGGTGTACCGGGTGAGCGTGGAACGCTTCCGCAAGGACCAGGAGCTCATGGTGCTCGGGCAAGTTGCCGAGCAGATCGTGGAGTTGACGGAGGGCGGCGCGGCGGAAACCTGGGGAGACCCCTCCCACCGGCACCTGGACGTACGGGTCGACGGAGGAAGCGTACGGCTCACGCTACATGTCCACTCGGTCGACCTGTTGCGCGACGTCGACGTGGTCGTCTCCCCCGCCAATACGTATTTCGCGCTGCCCGAGCCGTACAAGTCATCGGTCTCGGCGTCGTTGCGCCGCGCGGGCGCGGTGCGCGGGGTGACCGGCGACGTACTGGACGACCCGGTCCTCGACGAGCTGCGCAAATGGACCTCCCTGCATGGCACTTCGGGCCGCCCGGTGCTTCCCGGCACGGTGGCCGCGACCGGCTCCGGCGCCCTCGCGGACCAGGGAATACGCCGGATCTACCATGCCGCGGTCGCCGTGCCCCGGGCCGGCACCAATGACTACGACGTGCTGCCCGCCGATGTCACCCGGGCCGCGTCCCGCGCCCTCGCGATCCTCGCCGACGAGCGCGATCACTTCGCGCCGCCGCTGCGGTCGGTGTGCTTTCCGCTGCTGGGCTCGGGGCGCGGCGGCCTGCGGTACGAGGTCAGTCTCGGTTCCGTCTGGGCGGCCGTGGAGGCGGAGCTGGCGCGTGGCGCGCGCTGGGACCTCCACTTCGTCGTCCGCGCCCCGGCCGCCGCCGCGCTCGTGGAACTACTGCCCACCAGGATGCGACCGGCCCGCGACCAGCCCGCGACCGGCCGGTCCTGTTGACTGGATGAACCGGGCCGTTCAGAGGTCGGGGGGGAGCTGGACACACCCCTGGGCGGCCCGGGTCGACTTCTCCCGGCGCGCATTGCTGAGAGAACCTCGATGGGGCGTCAATTAGTGACAAACCCAGGCCAGTTGAGAGAGGCTTCCCGTAGCGTGGACCACGTGATCAGGGGGATGGAGGAGTGGGCCGACGGCTCGCTCGGCCGCATCGTGACCTGGCCCGATCCGGATGCCTATGTCTTGGTGGACGGGGTGCTGCTGCGGGCGCTTCCGAACTCCCCCGGGCTCGCGCCGGGCGCGGATGTCGAGGTGCGCCTCGACCCGGTACGGCAGCGGCTCATCGCGTACGAGGGTGAGGCGGGGCGCGCATGAGTACGTACGGGATGGGGTTCGCGGACGGCTACGAAGAGCGGCAGCCCGTTGTCATCCTGCTCGACACCTCGGCCTCCATGGGGCGGCCCGCCGAGAGCCCGCGGATCGACGAGCTCAATGACGCCCTCGCCCGCTGGTTCGACGGCGTGCGGTCGGAACCGAGGCTGCGCTCCCGCGTGGAGGTCTGTCTGATCACCTTCGACTCCCGCGTCCAGGCCTACGCGCCCGGCGAGGGGCGACTGGTGCCCGTGGAATCGGTCGACTCCGAGCAGCTCTTCGTGCCGGTGGACAAGGTCCATCCGCCCCGTCTCGCCGCGTCCGGCCTGACCCGGCTCACGGAGGCGGTCGAGACGGCGCTCGATCTGGCCCGGGAGCGCTATCGCGCCCTGCAGGACCAGCGGGTGCAGGTACGCCGCCCGTTCCTGTGGGTGCTGACCGACGGCGCGCCCAGCGACGCGGAAGGACGGCCCAAGGACGCAGGGGCCCTGGCCGACACGGCGCGGCGGGTGCGGCACGGCGAGGAACAGGGCGAGTGCATCTTCCAAGCGGTGGGGGTGCGGGGAGCCGATCTTCCTCTCCTCCAAGTACTCGCCCCCAAGGGCTCGTTGATGCTCGAGAGCCTCGACTTCGGCCAGATCCTGGATCTGCTCTTCCAGAGCTCCGACCGGATCGGCGCCGTCCAGGACGCGGACGACGTCCACCGGCAGGTGGACGAGAGAGCGGAGCTGCTCAAGCGGATTCAGCGGATGGAGGACGACTTCTGATGATCGTCGCGGGCGCGGCCGTCCAGGGCACCGGCCATCTCGCCGCGGGACAGGGCTGCCAGGACGCCTTCAAGGCGGTCGACCTGGGAGACGCGGCGGTCCTCGCCGTCGCGGACGGCTCGGGCAGCCGGGACCGCAGCGCGCTCGGCGCGCACATCGCGGTGGACGCGGCGTGCCGGATCCTCGCGGCGGACGTCCCGGACGGGGCGGCGCGCCCCGAGGAGTGGACAAGGTGGATCGCGGCGCGGGGCGCGGCGGTCCTCCGGGAGTATCTGCGGGCGGCGCGGGCGGTGCTGGGGGCGGTGGACGGCTCGGCGGAGGGACAGGGGGCGGCAGACGTAGGCGAGTTGGCCGCCGCGCTCGCCGCCGCTGTCGTGCGGCCCCCGTGGGTGGCCTTCCTGTCCCTGGGCGACTGCTTCGGCACGATACTCACACGCGGACCGAGGGGCGACGTGGGCCGTGTCGGCGACGTACGCGGCCGAGAACCGAGCGGCGTGCGCAGCCAGGAACCGAGCGGCGTGCACAGCCAAGACCCCAGCGACGTACGGAGCCAGGACCCGAGCGACGTACGCGGCCAGGACCCTAGCGACGTACGCGCCCAGGACGCGAGTGACTACGTACGCACCCAGGACGCGAGTGCCGGGGCACCCACCCAACACGCGAGCGACGTACACGCCCAGGGCGCACGTGATGCCGAAGCAGCCGAGCGATGTCACCTCGTCCTGCCGCCACCCACCCCCGGCGAGCCGCCGCCCGCCTTCCTCTCCTCCCCCGGTGCCGCCCTGCGGATCCGCACCTTCGCCGTGTGGGAGCCCGAGCTCAGCGGGGTCGTGCTCGCCTCCGACGGGTGCACGCCGCTGACCCTCGACCATCCCTCCGTTCGTCAACTGCCTCTGCATGCTGGGCTCTTGCCATCGGAGCGATTCTTCTGCGGGCTCGCCGCGACGCTCCGCGGCAACGCAGGGGACGCCGAGCCGCTGCGCGCCCTGCTCTCCGGGCCAGGGGCCGCCCGCACCGGCGACGACCTCACGGTGGCGTGCGCGCTCGTTTGAAGGCGGGTGAGCGATGGCCGTCAGGGTGGTGTCCGGCAGCGGCCACGAGTGGCTGCTCACCGAGCGGATCGGCAGCGGCTCGGAGGGGATCGTGTACGCGGTCGACGACCCGCGCGCCCTGGTGGCCAAGCTCGTCCCCGACCCGCCGGACCCGGCGGCGTACCGGCGGCGCGTGGAGCGTCTGGTGCGACAGCGGCGCGAGCCGCGCACCGTGCGGCTGCTGTCCGGCTCCCCGGTCCGGCTCGCCTGGCCCATGGTGCCCGTGCGGTCCGTGCGCGACCGGGTGGACGGCTATGTGATGCCCGACATGCGCCGCGCCTTCCAGCCCTTCACGCATCTCCTGTCCCCCGCCGCCCGCCGCACCTTCCTGCCCGCCGCGACCTGGGTGACCGCCCTCGCCGCGGCCGAGGCACTCGCCCGCCTCCTCGCCGAACTGCACGTCGAGGGCTATGTGGTGGGGGATCTCAAGCCCGACAACCTCTGGGTCGACGCACAGGGCCGGGTCGGACTCGCGGACGTGGACTCCTGGCAGTTCACGGACGGCCGGGAGGTGTTCCCGGGCCGGATGCGCACACCCGGCTACGCGGCACCGGAGCGGATCGGCCCCGACGGCGCGCCGCCGGACAGCTCCTCGGACGACTTCGTGCTGGCCATCCTGGTCCACCAGCTCCTGATGGCGGGCCTGCACCCCTTCACCGGGCACCCGGCGGACGGCGGCGACTATCTCTCGCTCGACGACAATCTGCTGCACGGCCGGTGCCGGATCGTCGACCACACCTCGGTGGTACTGCCCCGCTCCGCGCCACCCGCCGACCTGCTGCCGCGGCGGATCGCGGCGCTCTTCCGTGCCGCGTTCGGCGGTACTCGCCCTCAAGCCGCCCTCTGGGCCGAGGAGTTGGCGGCGGCGCGCACCCCCGGGCGGCTCACCGTCTGCTCCGCCCATGAGCTGCACGTGTACACGACGGAGCGGCCATGGTGCCCCTGGTGCGACCAGGCGGAGCGCGGCATGGACAGCTATCCACCGCGGCCCGCGGACCCGCCGAAGGGGGTGCCATGACGACGACTGTGCTCTCCGTGGCCAGGATCCTCGACCACTGCACCGTCCTCGGCCCCGGCACCCGTGCCGTCATCTGGGTGCAGGGCTGCCCGCTGCGCTGCCGCGGCTGTGTGGCGGCCGAAACGCTGCCGTTCGAGGGCGGCACGACCCGCACGGTGGCAGAACTCGCCGCCTGGCTGGGAGAGCTGAGCGACATCGAGGGTGTCACGCTGTCCGGAGGCGAGCCGTTCAGCCAGGCGGCGGCACTCGCCGAGCTGATCGACACGGTCCGCGCGGCACGCCCCGGCTTCACCGCCATGGCGTACTCCGGCTTCCGGTACGAGGCCCTGCGCCGGGGCGACGCGGACCGGCAGGCGCTCCTCGACCGGCTGGACCTGCTCGTCGACGGTCCGTATGTCGCCTCGAAGCACGGCAGTCTGCGCTGGCGCGGCTCGGCCAATCAGCGTCTCCTCCCTCTCTCGGACCGGTACGCACACGTGCCGACGGAGCCGGACACGAGCGTGGGCATCGAGCTGTCGGTGGAGTCCGACGGTTCGTTCGCCTGGGCGGGGGTACCACCAACTCCCGGTTTCCGGGAGGGACTTGAAGCGAATCTCGCCGCGCGGGGGTTCGTGCTGCACACCGAAGGCCGGAGGGAACCATGAGTGGATCACCCAAATACACCACCGTCGGCGTCGGCTCCGCCTATGCGCGGCGCGAGGCGGCGCGGCGCGCACAGCAGGCCCGCGAGCGCCGGGCACGGGAGGCGGCGCGCGCCCAGCAACGGGCCAGGGAGGTCGCGCTGAGCCGCGAGCGGGCGCGGGCCGAAACCGAGCGCAGGAAAGCGGAGTTGGCCCAGCGCCGGCACGCCGAGCAGGAGGCCCACACGGCCCGGATCCGCGCGGAGCACGGCCGCGCCGACGCACGGCGGCTCGACGAGGTGCGGGACCTGATCACCGAGGTCCGCTCCGAGGCCGCATCGATCAGTCAACTGGACGTTCTGGAGCTGCAGTTGTCCGAACTGCGCGGACGGGTCGGCCGGGGTGAGTCGCTCGGCGGGGCGATCGAGGAGCTGCGCGGCCGGGTCGTCGCGCTGCGCCACCTCGGGAGCGGTCCCGCGCACCGTACGGATACGAGGGCGGTGCTGGCCGACCTGGAACGGCGCCTCGGGGAAGCCGGTGCGGACGGCGCGGCGCACGACGAGGCGGGCCGGCAGGAGTGCGTCACCCTGCTCGACCGGCTGCGCGCCGCCTCCGGGCCCGGCCGGCACGTCCGCTTCGAGGCGCTGCTCGGCACGGCGGAACACGCGATCACTCGGCATACGGCGACCGTGGCACGGGCAGCGCAGGAGGCGGCGGAGCGCCACCGCCAGCAGGCCGAAGCGGAACAGGAACGGGCCGAAGCCGAGCGCGAGGCAGACGAGGCGCGCGAGGCGGCGCTCGCGGAGGCCAGGGCCCGGCTCGGCGTCGTACAGCAGGAGGCGCGGGACGCCGTCGCCGAAGCCTCTCAGCTGGGCGACCCGGACCTCGGCGAGCGTCTGGAGGGCGCCCTGCGCGCCGTCACGGACACGCTGTCCGCGCACCAGCCGGACGAGGCGCTCGCGGCGGTCGCGGCACTTGAGGAGCTGCTGCCCTCCGCCGAAGCACACCTGGACGAGCTGCAGTTGGCGTACACGCGGCGGAGCGATCTCGCCGCGGCCCTCCAGGAGGCCATGGCCGACCAGGGCCTCTCCTACACCGGCGGCGAGGACCAGGGTGAGCAGTTCCTGCTGACTTTCGTACGGCCCACCGGCGCGACGTACGAGACAACGGTGGGCACTGACGCCGACGGGGCTCCCGTCCTGATCTACCACGTCGAGGGCGAGCCCGACGTGTCGGTGGCCGCACCGGAAGACGGCGCGGTCTGCGACGCGACGGAGGACTTCCTTGAGCAGGTGCACGAGGCGCTGAGCGGGGACGACTCCTTCGTGCCGGGTGAGATCACCTGGCGCGGCAAGCCGCCGGGCAGCCGGGCCAGGCCGCTGCCGGGGGACCAGGCACAGCGGGCCCGATGAGCACCCCCGACTGGGAGAAGCGCGCACCGGACAGCGACGGCAAGGGCGCGGAAGGGCCCGCCGCGGCCGACGGGATGATGCCGCGATGGGCGGTGTCGCTCGGCTGGGAGCTGCGCCGGGGACGCCAGTTGATCCTTGACGGGCAGATCAGGGACCGCTGGTGGTTCAAGGACCGGCCCGCCTCCTTCCGTGAACTGGTCGCGGGAGTGCTGGAGTTGCGTGGTGCGGAGGTGGTCGGGTGGTGGGATCCGGTCGACGGCCTCACGTTCCCGGTGCCGGGGCACGCGGAGCGCTTCGACCAGCTGGTGGCACGGATGGCGTCGCCGACGGCGCAGTCCGACGCCCCGTCCGCCGGACAGCCGACCGGACAGCCGACCGGACAGCGGGCCGGACAGCCAGCCGGACGGCCGGACGCCTTCCCGGCCGCACAGCCCGGCGCCGCGAACGGCGCGGGCCCCGGCCACGGCGCAGACCAGGGCTCCGACGAGGGCTCCGACGAGGCAGCGGCTCGCCCGCCGACCCGCCGGGGCGCCGAGCGCCAGCGCCTGGGTGCGCGGGCCCTTGCCCCGCGGACGGCCGGACGGCCGCGCACCTTCGACGACGTCGCCGCCACCGTGCACCGCCTCGTGACCTCGCACGACGCGGCCACCGCCTTCGTCTTCCAGGACGTCGACCACCAGCTCCCGCACGACCAGCCCGACGCACGCCTCGGCTATCTGCGCCTGCGAGCCGCGATGACGGACGCCGTGGTGCCCCGTCCCGGCTCCGGGACGGGGCCCGCACCGCACGCCCGCAACGCGGTGCTGTGCGCGGTCGGCGACGTCGGGCGGCTTCCGGGCTGGTTCCATCTGGAGGACCCGCGGATCGCGTCCCTGCACATCGGCCCGCCCGACCCGAGCGAGCGACGCCTGTGGCTCTCCTGGTTGCGACAGGAGTTCAAGGGAGCGCCGGATGCCTCGCGCGCCGAGGTCGAGGCGCTCATCGGGGCCACGGACGGCATGGCGGGCTGGGACATCGACGCGCTCACCAAGACGTCCTGGCTGCGCAACGCCCCGCTCCAGAAGCCCGACAAGCTGCTCGAACTGCACCGTCTCAATGTCAGTGTCGACCCGTGGACCCAGCTGGACCGGGCGACCGTGGGCCGCGCCGCCGAGGAGCTGAGCGCGCGGGTGGTCGGCCAGGCCACGGCCGTGGACGCCGTCGCCGCGGCACTCCAGGCCGCCTTCGTGGGCGTGGACTTCGGGAACTCCGGCACCGCGCGGCCCCGTGGCGCGTTCTTCTTCGTCGGCCCCACCGGTGTCGGCAAGACCGAACTCGCCAAGGCGGTCGCCGAGTTGGTGTTCGGTGACCAGAGTGCGTACGCGCGCTTCGACATGAGCGAGTACCAGCAGGAACACGCCGCCGAACGCCTCGCGGGCGCGCCACCCGGCTATGTCGGGCACGAGCAGGGCGGCGAGCTGACGCGGCGGGTCCAGGAACGGCCGTTCAGCGTGCTGCTCTTCGACGAGATCGAGAAGGCCCACCCCAAGGTGCTGGACAAGTTCCTGCAGATCCTGGAGGACGGGCGCCTGACGGACGGCCGCGGCCAGACGGCGTACTTCTCGCAGTGTCTGATCATCTTCACCTCCAACACGGGCGCGGACGCGGTGCAGGACCTCCTCGCCGAGCGGGGCGACGAACTCCCGTACGCGGCCCTGGAAGCGCACTTCACCTTGGCGGTGGAGGAGAAGTTCCGCGCGATCGGGCGGCCGGAGATCTACGGACGGCTCAAGCCCGGTGTGGTCGTCTTCGACATGCTGCGCCGCGAGCACATCGTCCGGATCGCCGAGCGGCTCCTCGGCCAACTCGCCGAATCCGTACGCGAACGCCACCAGGTCGAGCTCGTGCCCGACACCGCCACGCTGTTCCCCTGGATCACCGTGCGGATGTCCGACCCCGAGCACCAGGCGTACGGCGGACGCCAGATCCGCAACGAACTGGAGCGGCTTCGGACGGCGGTGGTCCGCCACTTCATCGAGCGGCGGCCCCCGGCGGGGAGCCGGATTCGGGTGGGGATCTCGGAGGAGGGGGAGCCGCGGGTGACGCCCGACGGCGATCCGCAGGTGACCCGCGAAGGGGGCGTGCGCACGTGATCGGTATCGATATCGGGCACCGGTACGGGCGGATCGGGCGGCTTGGACCGGACGGGCGCCCGGTCGTCAGTACGGTGCCGCTCGTCAGTACGGTGCCGCTCGACAGCGCGGTGCCGCTCGATCGGACCGGAGGTGACGGTCATCCCGCGGCAGCGCTCGCGGCGCTGCTGCGAGTCGCGGCGGAAAGGGGCGATACGACGGGAGGTGCCGGTTCGGTGGAGGGTGCCGGTCCGGCGGAGGGTGCCGGTCCGGCGGAAGGTGCCGGTCCGGCGGACTCGACCGCGGCGCTCGGCCTGTGGCCGTCCGAGGGACAGGCGTCGGAACTGCGGCGGACCGCGGAGGAGGCCGGTCTGACCGTGTTCCGTCTGCTGCCGGAGCCGGTCGCCGTGGCCCTGCACTACGAAGCGGTCGTGGAGGGCGTGGACCGCACGGTCCTCGTCTGTGACCAGGGTGCGACGACCCTCGACCTGACCGTCCTCGACATCGCCCCCAACCGCACCGTACGCATCGTGGACACCCGCACCCATCGCCTCGGGGGCGACGACTGGGACGAGGCCCTCGCCGAGGAAGTCCTTCGGCAGTTGCCCGGACACAGCGATCCCCGTCCGGTCGCCGAGCGCCTCCGCCGGGAGTTGTCGGCGCGGGACGCCGTGACCGTGTCCGTGCCCTGGCAGAGGCAGGACCACCAGGTGAGTCTGGACCGGGCGACGCTCGACCGTCTGGTGGCACCGCTGCGCGAGCGGGCCCGGATCGCGGTGGCCCAGTCGGTGGCGGACGCGGCCCAGAGACCGGACACCATCCTCCTCGCGGGCGGCCTCTCCGCCACGCCGGGTGCGGCGCGGGAGCTGGAGGAGGGCCTGGGCCTCGGCATCCTTGTGCGGTGCCAGGAACCCGAATTCGCCGTCGTACACGGCCTGTTGGCCCTGGAGGACTTCGGCGCGCTCCGCCTCGAGTCGGGCCCGGCACAGCCGCGACGCGGGACGTCTCCGTCCGAGGCGCCACCGCCGCCGCCGGCGGAGGACCCCGAGCCGCGTCCATGGCGCCACCTGGAGGACCCGGAACCGGCGCCGTCACGCGTCCCGATCACTCCGGATGACTCCGAACCGGCAACGTCACGCAATGAGTTCGCACCAGCAGACACCGAACCAACGCCGTCAAGTCGCGACTTCACGCCGGTGGCCGAGCCCGCCCCCGAAACCCCACCCGGCCAAACCGCCCCACCCACCACAGACGCCAACACCCCACCCCCCACCCACACTTCGCCCCACTCCAAACCACCCCCTGCGCCACCGAGCCCACCGGATCCCACGAGCCCCGAAGCCTCCCCCTCCCCTCTCCTGGCCGTCCCCGTGGCCGAACTCCACGCCAGCCGCCGCGGCGACCACCTCCTCGTCATCTGGGCCTGGCCCGAGACCGCGCTCAGCGCGCGCGTCCGCTGGCGCCTCGACGAGGCCGACCCGACGCACCCGTCCAGCTCGGGCGAACTCCGCTGTCTGCGCAGGGTGTACGAGCACGACGGCGGGCTCAGTCTCAAGGTGGGGCGCGGCGCGGTCACCCTCACCGTGGAGGCCCTGGTGGCCGACCCGGCGGTGGACTGCGAGGGCGCGTCGTCCCTGCGGATCGCCGCGGAGACGCCTGTCGTGGAGTACGTCCCGTCCGTGCGCCGCCGCATCAAGGGCCGCATCGCCACGGTGACGTTCACCAGCGAGACCGCCTGCGAACTCCCCGCGCTCCGCATCGTCCACGGCCTCGGCCGCTACCGCCCCACGAGCCCCGCCGACGGCACCGTCCTGTACCAAGTACCCGCCCAGCGGCTACCCGCCCGGACGCCCCTGTCCGTCGAGTTCCCGCTGCCCGCCACGCGTGACACGTCCTGGCTGGTCTGTTTCCCCGCCGACGCCAACGCCGCCACCGACATCGACATCCGCCCCACGGCGCTGCACCGACTGCGAGTGACCTGATGGCCCGACCCCTGACATGCCCGTACTGCTATGAGACCTTCACCGCGCGCGAGATCCGTTTCCGCTGCAACAGCCGTCTGAGCCGCACCCAGAAGCAGTGCGCCCGTCAGCGGGACCAGGTGCTCGACGACCGGATGGGCAAGCGCCCGGCCCACGACCTCGGCCCGGACTTCGCCGGGGACGGCCGCAAGCCGACCGCCGTCTGCCCGGGCTGCGACGGCGAGACGACCTACCGGATCTGCCCGGTGTGCCACTCCCTGCTCCCGGTGCAGTTCGGCATGGTGGAGAACCGTCTGATCGCCATGGTGGGGGCCAAGGCCTCCGGCAAGACGGTGTACATGACGGTGCTCCTGCACGAGATGATGAACCAGGTCGGTGCCGACTACGGAGCCTTCCTCATGGGCTCGGACGACAACACGATGCGCCGCTACAGCTCCGAGTACCAGGACCACCTCTACCGCGACCGCCGGATGTTCCGCGGCACCCACACCGCGGCCACCAACAACAACCGCGTCGAGCCACTGGTCTTCCGGTTCGGTCTGCGCCGCCGCGGTCTCTTCGGTGACCGGCCGCAGCACACCGTCCTGTCGTTCTTCGACACCGCGGGCGAGGACTTCAACTCCCGGGAGAGCGTGGAGCTCAACACGCGGTATCTGGCCAACGCCGATGGCATCATCCTGCTGCTCGACCCGTTGCAGATGCCGGGCGCCCGCGACGCGGCGCTCCCGGGCACCGCGCTGCCCGGCACCGAAGGCCTCGACGCGCCCGTCAACGTGCTGGGCCGGGTCACGAACATGCTGCTCGCCTCGCGGACGGGGAGGGGGCAGGGGAAGTCACCCCGGAAGGTGGACACCCCGGTCGCGGTGGTCTTCTCCAAACTGGACGCCTTCTGGCACCTCCTGGAGCCGGGCAGTCCGCTGCGCGCGCATCCGCCGGGGGGTGGCCAGTTCGACGTGGAGGACAGTCTCAGCGGCCACGAGGAGGTACGTCAGCTCCTCAAGGACTGGGACGGTGTCCCGATCGACCAGATCCTGGAGAACACCTACGCCCGCTACCGCTACTTCGGCGTCTCCGCACTCGGCCACAGCCCCACCCCGGAGGCCCGTGTCGCCCCGACCGGCATCCAGCCCTACCGGGTCTCGGATCCGCTGCTCTGGCTGCTGAGCGAGTTCGGCTCGGTGCCGAAGACGGGGCGGGGATGACGGGCGACGGCGGCGCGTACGCCCCACAGCCGGGCGACGGGGAGAACCCCCCACCACGGGACAGCGGCACGCACCACCAGCCACCGGACAGCGGCACGCACCCCCAACCACCGGGCAGCGGCGCCCAATTCCAGCAGCTCTACTACACCTCCTGCGAGCGCGGCCTCAGCGGCTTCTCCGGCTTCCAGTTCAACGCGGTGAGCGCCGGCGTCTCGGCGGAGCTGATGCACACCGTGGAGGCTCTCGCCGGATACGACCCACCGCGTTCCCTCGTCGAGTCGGACACCCCGCACCAGCTCGCACGCTGCCCGGTCAACCTCTGCTACACGCCGTCCGGCAACGGCGCGACCGTGCTCTGTGTGCGGTACGTGGGCCGCGACTCGGCCCGCCGCTTCGGCAACTATTTCACGCACGCCCTGCACACCGACGACTTCGGCGCGGCGAGCAACGGCATGCTCGGCATCGAGCTGTGGGGCTCTCCCGTGTGGACGGCCACCGTGGCCCAGGACACCGAGATCCCGGCGCTCGTGTCTCCCCCGCCGCGCGGGCCCCTCGACCCCCGCGCGGTCCAGGCGTTCCTGCGCGGGCACGCGCACAGCGGCCAGGTGACGCCGCTGCTTGCCGCCGTCCTCGCCGCGCTGACCGAGGAGGGCAAGCCCTCGGTGGTCGTCGTCGACAGCTCCACGGACCGGATCGCGCACTGGTTCGCGGGGGTGTCGTATCTGCTGCCGCCCCCGCTGGCGCGCCGGCTCTCCTTCGCCACTTATCTGTTCCGGCCCACCCGCAGCCGTCTCCATCTGATCGGTACGGTCGCGGAGGCCACGGCGGATTTCGGCCCCGACGACGAGGACTCGTACACCGTCTTCGACTTCGCCGAAGGCGACTTCCCCTCGATCGTCCTCACGCACCCCCTGGTGCGCCTGCTGGTGCGGATCGGCGTCGGATCCATCAGGTCCGTCTGGACCTGGACACGGGACTACACCCATGGGCGCGAGCGCGAACTGGGCGACTGGCACGCCCCGGTGGCCGCCGCGGCGGCGGAGGGCGGCATCGCGCTCGACGGCGTCGACGTCAGGGCGGTGATCGACTGGCTGGGCGGCGCGGACCATCTGGGGCCGCTGCGGGCCACGGTGGCCCGCACCATCGACGAGAGCCACCAGGACCTGGACGACGGCCAGTTGGCGAAGCTCAGCGCGGCCGCGCTGGCGGGCGGCGCCCGCGACCTGCACCAGAAGCTGGAGGGCAGGCTGCACGGGTCCCGGATGCGCGCGTACATGACCGCCGCGGAGGATGCCGTGGAGCCGGTACGCATCGCGGACCCCGAGCAGCGCGCGCACGCCACCACGCACTGGCGACGGCTCCTCGGCGAGGCGGAGAGCGTACGGCAACGGGTACGGCTGCTGCTGTGGGCAGGCGGCGCCGGGCTGAACCCGCCCGAGCCGCTGCTGGCCGAGCAGACCGGGCAGCTGGCCCGCGAGCTCCTCGGCTCGACGTCGACCCGGTCCGCGGGGCCCGTCTTCCGGCGCGAGACCGAGCAACTCCTCGCCCGCTGGCCGCAGTTCAGAAGCGACCTGGTGGCGGGCGTGGCCGAGCTGGTCACCCAGCGCGGGGGCCAGGAGCAGCTCTTCTCGCAGTTCCCCGCCCAGCTGCTCCGCGAGCGGGACCTGGCGGGGCGGCCGGAGCTCCTGGAGCACTACTGGCGGGCACAGGCCGAACGGGAGCCGGACCGCACCGTCGAGCTGCTGTTCAAGATCCTGGGCGTGCGGCACGAGGAGTCGCCGGACGCCGACCTGCTGCGCGCCCTGTGGCGGAAGCCGCCCTGGTCCCACCGGGACGCCGTCGAGATGGCCAGGCGGCTGCCCACCGGCCGGGCGCTCGGCCCGGCGGTCGACGAATGGTTCGACGGCGCCGTCAAACAGCCGATCACGGACGAACGGGGCCTGAAGGACTGCCTGATCCTGTGCGAGGTGCTGTCCTCGCCCAACAGGTACGCCTGGTTGCGGCCGGTCACCCAGGAATGCGTCACCACCACGCTCACGCTGGACAGCCTGCTGCACGACGCCCGCGAGGCCACCTCGCTGGCCCGCGGGTTCGCGATCCCGGCCACGGACATGTGGGCCCCGCCCCGCGCCCTGAAGCAGTTCCGCCTGATGAACGCGCTCCTTGAACGACCTGCCGATGTCCGCCAACTCCCGGTGACGGTCGAGCAGTTCGGCGACCGCACCCGCGGCGCCTACCTGAGCGCCCTCCAGGCCCTGACCGTCCGCAGTGACACCATCGACGACGTGCTCCTCAGCCATGTGGCGGGAGTGTCCCTGGTGGACCGGCGGGGTCCGCTGCCGCAGGCGCACATCGAGACCGTCCTGGCGATCCTGGTCCACGCGGCGCACCACTGGCGGGTCAAGGACACCAAACGCCTCGCGCAGCTGGTACGGCCCCACAACCCACCGCTCGCGGCCGATCTCTCCGAGCGGGCCGAGAAACGCCTGCCCACGTCAAGGAAGTTGATTCGCCGCATCACCAAACGCAGGCCCCCGGACGACGACCAGGGCCCCGCCCCGGACCGGAAGAGGTGATCCGGCAATGGCGGAACTCATCATGTATCTGTTCGTCGCCGGGCTCTACATCGCCCTGATCCTGGCGTACTTGGTCATCGCCCCGTTCATCGCGGCCCTGCGCGCCGTCGGCATCCTGGGCGAGCTCCTCTGGGGCTACGGCCGCCTCCTGATCGGCGTGCTGCACCGCCGCACCGCCGAGTTCGAGACGATCCCGCCGTACCGGCCGCAGGACGAACGCGTCAGGGCGTACCGCACCTACTTCTCCGGCCCGGCCGTCCGCGATCTGCGTCAACTCGGCACGCTGGGGCAGCGGATGTACGGCCGGATCGTCGGCGACAGCTTCCGCGGCACCGTCCGGGAGAACCTGACCTCGCCGGGCGCGAGCCCCTTGATCACCGTGCCGTGGGGGCTGACGCTCTGCGTGGGCCTCGTCGCGGGCGCGGTCCTTGCCGTACCGCTCCTCTGCCTGCTCCTGCTGCTGCACGCGGTGGGCGTGGCGGTGATGACGGGGGCGGCCCGGCTGACCGTGGGCACCCTGCGCGCCGTCGACCGTGCCCTGCTGCGGGTGAAGGGGCTGCACACCGGGATGCTGTGCCCGCACTGTTTCGGGCATGTCCTTTACCCGTCGTTCGAGTGCCCGAGCGAGACCTGCCGCCGCCGGCACGTGGACATCCGCCCCGGTACGTACGGGATCTTCCGGCGCCGCTGTGAATGCGGTCAGCGGATGCCGACGCTGCTGATGCTGATGAGCAGGGACGGCAGGCTCCAGCCGTACTGCACCCACCAGAGCTGCCGCAGGGCGATGAACGCGGACGCCGGGCACGTCCCCGAGCTGGTGCTCCCGCTGATCGGCGGCCGGGCCGCGGGCAAGACCCAGTTGATGGCGGCCATGCTGATGTCGCTGGAGAACGCGGCCGGGAACGGTGGCCCGGCGATCCGCCTTGCCGACGACGACTCGCTCGCCAACTACCAGGTGTTGCGGGAGGTGTTGGAGATCCGCGGCCACCCGCGGGGCACCCAGCGTGCGCTCCCCCGCGCGCACTCCTTCGTGCTCGGCGCCGGCCGCAGGGAACGCCTGGTGCATGTCTTCGACACCGCCGGGGAACGGTTCGTGAAACGCGAGGACGTCGACCCCCTGCGCTATGCCCGGGACGCCCGCACCTTCGTCTTCGTACTGGACCCGCTGTCGGTGGACGCCTTCTGGACCCGCCTCGAACCCTCACCGGGCCCCCTGGTGGACCGCACGCTCGCCTCACCGGTCTCACCGGAAACCGTGTACAGCCACTCCTCCCAGACAGTGGTCACGATGGGAACGCCCCTGCGCCGATGCCGTCTCGCGGTGGCGATCAGCAAGACGGACCTCCTGACCGAACACGGCCTGGTCCCGGAGCGCCTCGAGGACAGCGGCAGCGCCCGCGACTGGCTGCGCGAGAAACTGGGCCTGCACAACCTGGTGCAGGCCATGGAGCTGGAGTTCGGCGAGGTCAGATACTTCTGCACGGCCGCGGTGACGAAGTCCGACGACCACCAGCTCCACGACAGCATCGCGCCGTTCGTGAACTGGTGCCTGAACCCGTGAACGGCGCCGCGGCGGTCGACCTTGGGCGCTTGGTTCGACATATGTCAACATAGATGCATGTCGAATCCGAAGGTGCTGCCGCTGCTCGACCCCAAGACACCCGAGACGCCCGAGACCCCCGAAACGCCTGAGACCCCCGAGTCCGCGGCACCCTGCTGCCCACCGCTGAATGAGCGCCCGCTGACGGTCGACGAGGCGGTCCGCACGGCCGCGATGTTCAAGGCACTGGGCGACCCGGTCCGGCTGCGCCTGTTCTCTCTGGTGGCCTCGCACGAGGGCGGCGAGGCATGCGTGTGCGACATCTCCGACGTCGGTGTCTCCCAGCCGACCGTCTCCCACCACCTGAAGAAGCTGAAGGAGGCGGGCCTGCTCACCTCGGAGCGGCGCGGCACCTGGGTGTACTACCGGGTCGAGCCCACCGTACTGGCCGCGATGGGACAGATACTCCGGCACTACGACGTGAAGAGGCGGCCGTAGCCGGTGATGCCGCCGGTGGAGGTGCGGATCGCGCGGAGGGCGGACCGGACGAGGTCCTGGTTGGCGGAGCAGGACGCTCATTGTCGTCGCCGATGCCCTGCCGAGGCACCTATCACGGTGCGGGGGCTCAGCTCGAGCGCAGTCGCCCGTTTCACGGGTCCGTAATGGGACGCACCCCCGCTTCTCGGTGAGGGAGCAGCGGGGGTGTGTTGGTGACGAGTTGGACGAGGTGTTCGGCGAGGTCGGCGTCGAGGGGGGAGCCGGTCATGAGTCGTCGGTAGAGGACGGTGCCGGCCCAAATGTCCTGAACGAGGTCAGTGTCGAGGTCGTGGGGCAGGTCGCCGCGTTGGATTCCGCGCTGCAGTGCTGCGGCGATGTTCTCGCGCTTGCGGTACAGGAAAGCCTCCCGGAACCGAGCCATGAGTTCGGGGTGGGGGAGAAGGCCGCCGGCGAGTGCGGGCAGCGAGGCGGCCATGTCCTCGTTGGCGTAGTTGTCGATGGTCATGTCGACGGCGTGGCGCAGCTCGGCGTGGGTGTCGCCCTGATCGGGGATCTCCTCGGCGCGGAAGATCTCGGCGAGCGCGTCGGCAACGAGCGCCTCCTTGCTGGGCCACCAGCGGTAGATGGTCGATTTGCCGACGCCCGCGGCCGCCGCGACGGCTTCGATGGTCAGCGCCGGGTACCCCTGCCCCGACAGGACATCCCGTGTCGCGTCGAGGATCTTTGAAACAGAACGCGGCCCACCGGCCACCGAACCCGAGGAGAAGACGAGTGCCATGACTAGAACGATACGTATCGTTTCCGTCTGTCTCTTCCCGAAGGACGTGACATGAAGGGTTACACCGTCCCCCTGTCTCCCCGTGGCATCGCGAACCTGGCGCCCGCCCCGCCGTGGCACTACGCGGGCTCCGTGGTGGGTGTGGAGTTCTTCACCGACCCGGCCGCCGCAGCAGCGACTCTGCCCGAGGGTCTGACCCCCGACCCGGACTCCGCCGGCCGCGGCGTCGCGATGTTCATCGACTGGCAGTACTCCTCCACGGGCCTGGAGTACCTGGACCCCGCACGCTCGCAGTACCGGGAGTTCCTCGTCACCCTGGACGCCCACTACAACGGCGCCCCGGTGGCCTGGTGCCCCTACATCTACGTCGACAACGACTCCGCCATGGCCCGCGGCTGGGTCCAGGGCTTCCCCAAGAAACTCGGTGCCGTCCACCAGACCCGCGCCTACTCCGTCGGCGGCCCCGGCACCCCTGCCCTCGGTCCAGGCGGACAGTTCGGCGCCACCGCCTCCGCCGCCGGACAGCGCATCGCCGAAGCCAAGATCACCCTCGAACAGCCGGTCCCCGACCCCGCCGCCCTGATGAACCGCCCCGTGGTCAACCTCCGCCACTTCCCCCGCCTGGCCGCCGGACAACACGACAAGCCCGCCGTCCACGAACTGGTCATGTCCGTCCTGGACGACGCCGCCGTCAGCGACGCCTGGGCCGGCACCGCCGACCTCGCCTTCCTCCCCGCCCACGGCGAAGAACTCGCCGACCTGCCCGTCCAGCGCACCGGCAAGGGATTCCACTTCGACCTCGCCTACACGGTCACCGACCTCAAGACCCTCACCGACCACAGCAACTAGGTGGAGGAACGCAGCGGCGCCTTGTCAGCGCCGGTGAGCGGGGTGTGGTGCGTGCAGCTGCAAGGCGGAGAAGACGCTGACATCAGCCTCTTTCCTGGGTTGGGTGGGGTCGCGGGCGCCGCCGAGGCGTGCGGGCGTGGCTTCGGTGCGGCGATCCGCACCGCCGAGCCCGGCGTCACCTGCCGCGCCGAGATCGCCGGTCATGCCGCCGTTGGCGTTCTTGGCGGCTGATCGGCTGCGCCTCATTCCGGTACAGCCATCCCTTGACATTCCTCGATCGCGAGCGTTACATGCATGTAACTGTGCAACTATCGTTCGTTGGCGTTCATATAGCGCACGAGCGCCTGTACGAGGGAATCCGGATCATGGCCGTCACAAAAGAGACCGCATCGCGCGACATCGCCCTTCCGTCGGGGCTGCACATGCAGTACTACGAGGCCGGCGAGGCCGATGCCATGCCCGTCGTCCTGCTGCACGGCTCCGGCCCTGGCGCGACCGGCTGGTCGAACTTCTCCGGCAACATCAGCGCCATCGCCGACGCCGGCTTCCATGTCATCGCCCCTGACATGCCGGGCTGGGGCGATTCCGACGCCCAGGCGACCACGGACATGGACCACGACAAGACGCTCGTGGAGTTCCTGGACGCGCTCGGCCTGCCCAAGGCGGCCCTGGTCGGCAACTCGATGGGCGCCCACACCGCGGTCCGCTTCGCCACGCTGCACCCCGAGCGCATCACCCACCTGGTGACGATGGGGGCCTCACTCGGCCGCGGCCCGGCCTCCCTCTTCGGCGCTGGTGACGGCCCGAGCGAGGGCCTGAAGGTCCTGGTCAAGGCGTACAAGGACGCGAGCCCGGAGAACATGAAGGCGCTCGTCGAGATCATGACCTACGACAAGGCGCGCTTCGCGACCCCGGAGCTGACCCGGGCCCGCTCGGAAGCGGCGCTCGCCCGTCCCGACCACCTCAAGAACTATGTCGAGGGCCTCGCGCACGGCGCCCCTATCCCGATCAAGGTCGACCGCGACAAGATCCCTGGCATCCAGACGCCGACCCTGCTGATCCACGGCAAGGACGACCGAGTCCTGCACTACGAGACCAGCCTGTGGCTCCTGGCCAACATCCCCAACTCGCGGCTCGTGCTGCTCAACCGCTGCGGTCACTGGGCGATGATCGAGCACGCCGCAGAGTTCAACCGCCTCGTCATCGACTTCCTGTCCCACAACTGACAGCCGACCCGATCGGACACACCCCCATGACCACCTTCGACACTGACGTCGTCGTCATCGGAGCCGGGCCGGTGGGCCTCACCCTCGCCAACCTGATCGGTGTACGCGGCCACCGGGCCACCGTGCTCGAAGCCCGCCACGAGCTGATCGACTACCCCCGTGGTGTCGGCCTCGACGACGAGTCGATCCGCACCCTGCACACGGCGGGCCTGTGGCAGCAGATCCAGCCCTACACGGTCCCGCACCACGTGGTCCGGCTGGTCAACGGCACGGGCCAGGTGCTCGCCACCAACGCTCCCAAGACGCAGGAGTTCGGCTACCCGCGCAAGCACGGCTTCATCCAGCCGCTGGTCGACAAGGAGCTGGCCGCCGGGCTCGACCGCTTCGAGGGCACCGAGCTGCGCTTCAGTCACCGTGTCGTAGGGATCGAGGACCGCGGGGACCACGTCGCGGTCACCGCCGAGCGGCTCGACGCCGACAACAACGCCACCGGGACGGTAACTCTCACCGCTCGGTACGCCGTCGGCTGCGAGGGCGGCAGCTCCTTCACCCGCAAGTGGATGGGCGTCCAGTTCGAAGGCAAGTCGCCGTCGACCCGATGGGTGGTCGTCGACGTCGAGAACGACCCGATCGGCACCCCGTCGGTGTACCTCGGCGCCGACCCGCGCCGACCGTACGTGTCCATCGGTCTTCCCCAGGGCATCCGCCGCTGGGAGTTCATGCTCCACGACGACGAGCCCACCGAGCTGTCCGACGACCCCACGTTCATGCACTCCCTGCTCCGCCGCCACGTCCCCGACCCGTCGGCGCTGAAGGTCATCAACCAGCGCACCTTCACCCACCACGGCCGGGTCGCCTCGGACTTCCGCAAGGGCCGGGTCTTCATCGCCGGTGACGCCGCGCACCTGATGCCGGTCTGGCTCGGCCAGGGCTGGAACTCCGGGATACGTGACGCGACCAACCTGGCGTGGAAGTTCACCGCCGTCCTGTCCGGCGACGCCGACGACGCCCTCCTCGACACCTACACCGAGGAGCGCCGCAAGCACGCCGCCGACATGATCGACGTGAACATGGCGGCCGGTACGGTCATGAAGATGGGCCGCTTCGGCGGCAAGGTGCGCGACCTGTCCGCCTCGGCGCTCAACCTCGTGCCGAAGTGGAAGTCGTACTTCACCGAGCTGCGGTTCAAGCCGATGCCGCGCTACGCCGCCGGTGTCGTCGTCGACCAGGCCACGCTCACCCCGGGCCAGGCGCAGGCCGGCTTCAAGCGCAGCAAGCTGGCACCGTTCATCGACTCGGCGGGTGAGCTCTCGCCGGTCGGTCTGCAGTTCATCCAGCCCCGGGTGAACACCGCGGACGCCACGAACGTCCTGCTCGACGACGTCACCGGCGACTGGTGGACGCTGGCCACCTGGGGCACCGACCCGACGGCGTTCCTCTCCCCCACCGACCTCGAGTTCGTCCGCCGCCACCGGATCAAACTGGTCTCCTTCATGCCGGAGACCCAGCGCACCTGGGCCGAGAAGCAGTACGCGGGCTCCCCGGCGCCGGTCACCGTGGTCGGTGACACCACCGGGGCCCTCAAGGACTGGTTCGACGTCCGCTCCTGCGGCCTGGTCGTGCTGCGCCCCGACCGCTTCGTCGCCGCGGCCTCCCTGACCCTGCAGGCGACGCAGGCCCTCGCCTCCGTCAAGAAGGCCGGTTCGCTCTTCACAGCGGGAACCGCTGCAGACACCCCTGCGCAGGCCACGGCACGTACCACGGAAGGAGCGCAGGCATGAGCCTCGCCCTCGTCACGATGTCGCACAGCCCGCTCCTCGAGTACGCCGACCCGCCCGCCGAGGTGGTCGACGCCGTCCAGAGCGCCTTCGCCGCCGCGCGGGCCTTCGTCAAGGAGTACGACCCCACGCTGGTCGTCTCCTTCGCACCCGATCACTACAACGGCTTCTTCTACGACCTGATGCCGCCGTTCTGCATCGGCTACGAGGCGTTGGGCGTCGGTGATTACGGCACTACCGAAGGCCCGCTGAGCGTGCCGACCGAGCGCGCCGAGGAACTGGCCCAGTGGGTGGCCGAACGCGACATCGACGTGGCCATCTCCCGTCGGATGGAGGTCGACCACGGCGCCATCCAGCCGCTGGAGCTCCTCTTCGGCGGCATCGACACCGTGCCGACCATCCCGGTCTTCGTCAACGGTGTCGCCAAGCCGTTCGTGACCATGCGCCGGGTCCGCGGGCTCGGCGAGACGATCGGCAGCTTCCTCTCGACACTCAAGGACGAGCGCGTCCTCGTCATCGGCTCCGGCGGTCTCTCCCACGACCCGCCGGTACCGCAGTGGGCCACCGCCGACGACGCCGCCCGCGCCCTGCTGCTCAACGGCAGGCACCCCACGGCCGCGGCCCGTGAAGCCCGGCAGCAACGGGTCATCGACACGGCGAAGGCCTTCACGGCGGGCACGGCCACCATCCAGGACCTCAACCCCGAGTGGGACCAGGCCCTGATGGCGACCCTCGCCTCCGGTGACCTCTCCCCCATCGACGCGATGACGCCCGAGCAGATGGCGAAGGATGCCGGAAACTCCGCCCACGAGGTCCGCACCTGGGTCGCCGCCTTCGCGGCCCTCGGCGCGGCGGGCCCGTACGACGTGGCGTACTCGTTCTACCGGCCGATCCGCGAGTACATCGCGGGCTTCGGCGTGATGACGGCGCACACCGCACCGTGACCGATCGGCCGGCCTGTCACCGCGGCTGCCGGTGTGTCACCTCCGCACAGGTCAGCGCGGAGCGAGCCAGCCCTTCGGCGGCTGGCCGCCCGCGCACCCACTGGCACCTGGGCATCCCGATCCACCCGGCGGCAACGGGACCTGAGTACGCACCACTCCCGGTCCGTGGTCGTGGACGACAGGATGGGAGTGGGCAGCGCAGCCGGCCGCCTTTCCTGCTACTGCGGCAGCAGCACGAGGGCGAGCTGTCCACGGGCCATGGCCTCGGCATCGGGTCCTGGCACCTGCACACCGCCCAAAGCGGCGAGAGCTTGCGGGCGCCGTGCGGCAGGCCACACTCGCCCGGGCCAACTGGGCGCGCGCCTGGTCCGAGCTGTTGGAGCCGCCTCCGCCGCTGGGGCGATCTGTTCGTCGTTGTCGACCTTGACGGGGTCCATGACGAAGGCACCCGACTCAGCAGCCGCACCTCGGCCCGCGCGGTCCTGGCCTTGCCTGCGGTCGCGCTCCCCGTGACGGCGAACATGGCGGCGTTGTGCCGCAGCGACCCCGCGGCACTGAAGGAGACGCTGCTCATCGTGCCGGTCCCGGCGGCGCCCACGGTCGCAGCGTAGGAACCCGTGTAGCCGGCGAAGACGGTGTTCGCCGTGCCGTTCGTGCCGGTGCCCTCGCGCATCACGGACCCGGTGAAGTCGGTGGTGAATGAGTTGTCGGCGTCGATGCCGGTCGGTCTGACCGTGGCGGTGATGCTCTGGCCGGCCGCGTAGCAGCCGCCGAAGACGGTGCCGCCCTCGTCGAGCCGGTCAGCGTGGAGAGCACGCCTCCGCTCACCGTCACGTTGGTGTCCCCGATGGAGTCTTTGGCCACGCCACCGCCCGTCAGGGCGGGCGGGACGGCGTTGCCGCCGTAGACGTTGGTGCCTTTGAAGTCCTACAGGCCGTTGGCCGGGGCGTCCGTGCCGGACAGCGTGATGGTCGTGCCGTTGGCGTTCGTGGTCCTGGGGGGGGGGGGGGGGGGGGGGGGGGGGGGGGGGGGGGGGGGGGGGGAGGGGGGAGGAGGGGGGGGGGGGGGAGGGAAGGGGGAGGGGAGTATGA
>NZ_JBVHXR010000009.1:92876-103577 GCF_055569295.1 Streptomyces sp. NPDC029292 | reverse complement strand
GGGCCTCGCCTGTTTTGTGGGGGGGCTTGTTGGCGGGGGGGGGTTTGTTTTTGTTCTTTTTTTTTTTTTTTTCCTGTTTCGGGGGCGCCCGCCGGGGGGCCCCCCCCCCCCCCCAGCGCCAGGACCGAACTGCCCGCGCCTCGCCGGAAGAAGTCACCCAGCCGGCTCAGCTCGCGACGTTCCGGACGCGGCGCCGACGAGCGTCGTCCACCGGCACGCGACAAGCGGGTTGGGTCTGCGGACACGGGGGACGGCCCGGCCGCTGTCCGGGAATTGCCGTGCCGTCCCCCGTGGACTCAGCGGGACTCGGCCAGCCCCAGCGCCACGTCGACGATCATGTCTTCCTGGCCGCCGACGAGGCCGCGCTTACCGACCTCCACGAGGATGGTGCGCACGTCGACGCCGTAGCGCTCGGCCGCGGTCTCGGCGTGGCGCAGGAAGGAGCCGTAGACGCCGGCGTAGCCGAGGGTGAGGGTCTCGCGGTCGACGCGCACCGGGCGGTCCTGCAGCGGACGCACCAGGTCGTCGGCGGCGTCCTGGAGCCCGAACAGGTCGCAGCCGTGGGCCCAGCCGTTGAGGTCGGCCACGGCGATGAACGCCTCCAGCGGGGTGTTGCCCGCGCCCGCGCCCTGGCCCGCCAGCGAGGCGTCGACCCGGGTGACGCCCTCCTCCACCGCGATCATCGAGTTGGCGACCGAGAGGGAGAGGTTCTCGTGGGCATGGACACCGATCTCGGTCGCCGGGTCGAGGACGTCCCGGTAGGCGCGGATGCGGTCGCGGATGCCGTCCATCATCAGACGGCCGCCGGAGTCGGTGACGTAGACGCAGTGCGCGCCGTACGACTCCATGAGCCTGGCTTGCCCGGCGAGCGTCTTGGCATCGGCCATGTGGCTCATCATCAGGAAGCCGGACACGTCCATGCCCAGCTCGCGGGCGGTGGCGATGTGCTGCGCGGAGACGTCGGCCTCGGTGCAGTGGGTGGCCACACGCACCGAGCGGACGCCGAGCGCGTACGCCTGCTTGAGCTCCTCTATGGTGCCGATGCCGGGCAGCAGCAGCGTGGTGAGGCGGGCGTTCTTGATGTGGGCGGCGGCGGTCTCGATCCACTCCCAGTCGGTGTGGCTGCCCGGACCGTAGTTGAGGGAGCCGCCGGCGAGGCCGTCGCCGTGGGAGACCTCGATGCCGTCGACGCCTGCGGCGTCGAGCGCGGCCACGATCCGGCCGAGCTGCTCCGGCTCGATGCGGTGGCGGATGGCGTGCATGCCGTCCCGCAGGGTGACGTCCTGGATGAAGAGCCTGTCGACGGTCATGCGCCCGCTCCCTGAAGTTCGTTGCTGTGGGCGGCCATGGCCTCGGCCATGCGGACGGCCGCGCTGGTCATGATGTCGAGGTTGCCGGCGTAGGCCGGCAGGTAGTGGGCGGCGCCCTCGACCTCGAGGAAGACCGACACCTGGTGGGTGACCGGGTCCGAGGTGAGGGTGTGCACCGGCTGGTCGGCGGGGACCGGGGTGATCTGCACCTGTCGCTTGAGCCGGTAGCCGGGCACGTACGCCGACACCTGCTCGACCATCGCGGCGATGGAGGCGCGGATCTCCTCGTGTGTGTCCCTTTCCGGTGCGTTCACCAGGGCGAGCACGGTGTCCCGCATGATCAGCGGGGGCTCGGCCGGGTTGAGGATGATGACGGCCTTGCCGCGCCCCGCGCCGCCGACGCTCTCGATGGCGTGGCTCGTGGTCTCGGTGAATTCGTCGATGTTGGCGCGGGTACCGGGGCCTGCGCTCTTCGACGCGATGGACGCGACGATCTCCGCGTACGGCACCGGAGTCACCTGGGAGATCGCGGCGACGACCGGGATCGTGGCCTGACCGCCGCAGGTGACCATGTTGACGTTGTCCGCGGCGACGTGCTCGGTGAGGTTGACCGCGGGGATCACCATCGGGCCGATCGCGGCTGGTGTCAGGTCGATGAGCTGCTTGCCGTGCGGGGCGAGGACGGCGGCGTTGGCCACATGGGCCTTGGCGGACGTGGCATCGAAGACGATCTTGATGTCCTCGAAGCCGTCCATGCGGACCAGGCCCTCGACGCCCTCGGCCGTGACCGGGACGCCGAGCCGCTGGGCGCGGGCGAGCCCGTCGGAGGCGGGGTCGATGCCGACCATCGCGCCCACCTCCAGGGTGTCGGACAGGCGCAGCACCTTGATCATCAGGTCGGTGCCGATGTTGCCCGAGCCGATGATGGCCACCTTGGTCTTCATACGGAAGTTCCTTCGTCGGAGTCGGAGGGCGCGTCGCCCTCGGGGGACGCGGGGAAGCGGACGGAGACGGACCCGAGGCCGCTGATCTCGGCCGCGAACGCGTCACCGGGCTCGGCGACGACCATCGGGCCGAGGGCGCCGGAGAGCACGACCTGGCCCGCGCGCAGTGGGTCGCCGACCTCGCGTGCGGTCCGCGCCAGCCAGGCGAGCGCGGTCAGCGGGTCGCCGAGGCAGGCCGCGCCGTCACCGCTGGAGACGGTCTCGCTGCCCCGGGTGAGCGTCATGGCGGCGGTCACCGGCTCGAACTCGGCCATGGTCTTCGTCGCCGACCCGAGCACGTACAGGGCGCTGGAGCCGTTGTCGGCGACGGTGTCGCCGAAGGTGATGTCCCAGCCGGCGATTCGGCTGTCGACGATCTCCAGGGCCGGGACGGCGTACGCCACGGCGTCCCGGATCTGCTCCGCATCCAGGGGGCCCTCGGCGAGGTCCGCGCCGAGCACGAACGCGATCTCGGCCTCGACCTTCGGCTGGAGCAGCCGCCCGGCCGGCACCAGGGTGCCGTCGGCGACCTGCATGTCGTCGAAGAGGACACCGAAGTCAGGCTGGTCCACGCCGAGTTGGGCCTGGACGGCGGGCGAGGTGAGGCCGATCTTGCGTCCCGTGACGCGCGCGCCGGTCTCCACATGGTGTGCGGTGAGCAGCTCCTGGACGGCGTACGCCGCCTTCACGTCGTCGCTGCCGATCAGGTCGCGGACCGGGGAGCAGGGCACTCGGTCGGCGGCGGCTGCCAACAGGCGCTGAGCTGCCTTTGCTACGGCGTCGCTGCCACGGGGGGTCTCGTTCATGCCCTCAGCTTGGAGACTCGGGGCGCGCGGTGCCCAGGAAAAAGTTCCGCGAGACGGAACACGGGCCTGTCCGCCGGGCAACCCCGGGGGTCAGTGCCGCAGGAGTTCCTCGCGTCGGCCGAGGGTGGCGGTGATGCCGCCCGCCGCCGCCCGGATGCTGTTGGCGTGCCGGGCGGGCTGGAAGCGGTGCACGGGGCCTGTCACACTGACCGCGCCCAGGATCTCGTCCGACGGGCCGAAGATCCCGGACGCGACGCAGACGATGCCGACCGCCGACTCCTCGTACTCGAACGCGACGCCCTTCGCGGCGATGTCGGACAGCTGGCGCGTGAGGACGTCGACGTTGGTGATGGTCCGGGGGGCCCGGCGTTCCAGCGGTCCGCGCAGCACCGACTCACGGACATCGGCGGGCGCGTGGGCGAGGAGAACCTTGCCGAGGGCAGTGGAGTGCAGCGGCATGCGCCCGCCGAGCCGGGAGGGGGAGTCGGCCTGCTGGTGCCCGCCCATCTTCGCCACATAGACCACCTCGGCGCCCTCGCGGATGCCCAGGTGGACCAGTTCGTGCGTGCGCACGTACAGGTCCTCCAGGAACGGGGTCGCCACCTCCAGCAGGCCGCGCTCGACCGAGGCACGCATCCCCAGTTCGAAGACCAGGCTGGACAGACGGTAACGGCCCTCTACCCGGTCGAGCAGGCGCGCGGCCACCAGATCGCCGAGCGTGCGATGCAAAGTGCCCTTGGGCAGCCCGGTGCGACGCTGCAACTCGGCGAAGCCGAGGGTGGTGTCCTCGACGCTGAACGCCTGCAGCACGGCGAGTGCCTTGCTCAGCACACCACTCGGTGCGGCCTCGCCCACACCTGCCTCCGCTTCTTGCCGCCGCACGCGTCCCTGCAGGTCACGGCCTGCCCGCGTGATCCGATTCTACGGCGATCGGATCCCGCACCGCAGGGCGTGGGCGGAGGTGACAGGCTGTCATCGCGCGGCCGTAGACTGCCGGAATGAGTGACGATCAGGTGGCCTCGGGCACGCCGGGCACCAAGGCCGCCCGGGGCGTGACGGCGCAGGGCGGCGGCGCGCAGGGAAAGGCCGCCGGCTCCCAGACACTCGCCCGCGGCCTGCTGGCGCTGGAGGCGATCGCGGGTCAGCCTCAGGGCCTGACCGTGAACGAGGTGGCGCAGCGGCTCGACGTCCATCGCACCATCGCGTACCGCATCCTGGTCACGCTCGCCGAGTTCCGGCTGGTCGTGCGCAGCTCCGACGGCCGCTATCGCGCCGGCTCAGGCACGGTCACGCTGGCGCGCGGGTACGCGGCGGGCATCCGGGAGGCGGCGCTGCCCGTGCTGCGGCGCACCGCCGACGAGCTGGGCGCCACTGTCGCGCTGATCTCCGCGGAAGGCGACGAGGCCGTCGCCGTCGCGGTGGTCGAGCCGCAGACCGTCGACTACCACATCGCCTATCGCGTGGGCAGCCGCCACCCGATCGGTGTCGGCGCCGCTGGGCTCGCCCTCGCCGCGCTGCGTCTGCCCTCCCCGGGGGAGCCGGCCGCCGTGGCGGAGGTCAGGGAGCGGGGGTACGCCCGTACGTTCGGGCAGATCGAACCCGGGGCTTTCGGCGTCGCCGTGCCGCTGCACACCGCCGACCCTGCGCTGCACCTGTGCGTGAACCTGATCACCGCCCGAGAGGACGTGGTTGACGCGGCCGTGCCGGTGATGCGCGCGGTGGCCGAGGAGATCGCGGCGCTCGGCTGACATCCCGGCCACAGCGCCGCGGCGGCGGGTGGTCGCGCTGTGGCGAATGCCATCGAGTTGAGCGGCCAGGTGCCCACTTGACAGCTGCTGGAGTTCGGACGGCCGAGTCCTGCGGGCCCCGGCCTGCAGTTGGGGCATCTCCAGTCCGCCCAAAGCGGGAACAACTCACAACCCGACCCTGACACCGCATCAGAAGCAGCGTCACGTGAGCGTCAAGAGAACGCGCCCCATCCCCGACCGCGTCACCTCAGCAGCAGCCTCGACCAGAGGTCACGGCCAACGAAAACGCAGGTCGCCAGCCACTTCAGACGAAGGCGCGGGCGGTGACGACCTCGACCTGATGGTGATCTGGAAACAGGTCGGAGGTTCCCCCGAGATGCGGGGGAGGCTGAATTCGGCGCCTCAGACTTGGAAGGGCGCCTCGGGAGGAGTTCCGCAGCATGGCTGACCTGACTTCAGCAGAATCTACGACGCTGCCGATCGGCATTTCCGCGGCAACAGCATCCGGCGCGTGCCCTAGCCGCTCTGACGATCAGCGGCGTCGTTTTCGCACGTGTCAGCGTGAACACGTTCGCAGGCCAACTTGCAGGCCGGAGGGACGGACGGCTTTCGCGAGTGGCGCGATGCCTCGGCGCGGTCGCCCGGCCCGTCGCGGACCAGCGCGGCAACGCGTGTGACGAGCGGCGCGAGCCAGAACGTTGTCGCGGTCAGTAGGTGGCCAGGGAGATGGCGGTGTAGTGCGCGGTGAAGGCCGCCACGGTCAGCGCGTGGAAGACCTCGTGGAAGCCGAACCAGCGGGGTGCGGGGTCAGGGCGCTGGAGGGCGTAGACCACCGCGCCCGCGCTGTAGAGGAGACCGCCGACAACGATCAGGACGAGTACGGCTGCTCCGCCGGTATGCAGGAAGTCAGGCAGGTAGCGCACCGGTGCCCACCCCAAGGCCAGGTAACACGGGGTGTACAGCCAGCGTGGAGCTCCGACCCACAGGACCCGGAACGCGATGCCGGCCAACGCGCCCGCCCACACGATCCACAGCAGCACGGACCGCTGGTCCGGCGGGAGGAGGAACACGGCCAGGGGGGTGCAGGTGCCGGCGATGATCAGGAAGATGTTGGCGTGGTCGAGACGTCGCAGAAGAGCCTCGCCGAGCGGCCCCCAGGTGCCGCGGTGGTAGATGGCGCTCGTTGCGAACAGCAGCCAGGCGGTGACCGAATACACGGCGCAGGCCAGGACCCCCTGCGGAGTACGGGCCAGGCAGATGAGTACGACGCCTGCGATCAGTGCGGCGGGGACCATTCCGGCATGGAGCCAGCCACGCAACCTCGGCTTGATCGGTTCGGCCAGGTCCGCCGCCCGCTCCACCAGAGCAGCAATCGAGTGAGCCTTCTCCCTCGCATCGCCATCTTGTGATCCGCAGGGCAGCCCGTCTTCACGGCGCTCTCCACGCGCTGCGGCGACGTGACTACATTCGACGTCAGCGGCGTCGCGGGACACAGCTTCCCGTCCTCCCTCGGACTCCTGGGCGTCACTGGCAACCATGCGGTCATGCTAGGAGACCTCACCCGGACAGCATGATGGGAGGCCGGTCCCGAACCCCAGGCCCAGTCGCCGAGCACGGGCTATTCCGCCAGCGTGTGAACTCCGGACCCGGTGATCCGGCCGCCAATTGGGCCTGCCGAAGCCGAGTAGATCGGCTGGTCATGGGAACAATCAGGGCTCCCGAACGGGCATCTCCGCTCGCCTACGCGAGAAGGATCGCCGATGCTTCCTGAGGCCCACCCCCACGTATCCGCCCCCTCGCACACCAGCTGGAACACCGATTGGGCTTGGCTTCGCATCTCGAAGCAAGGCCATCTCGATGTGGAGCGCGTCGCCGGCATCGCAGTCGTCGCAGCTGCCCACTCCGATGGCTATGCGGCCACCGGAAATCTCCTCGGGCTGCTGGCCGCACCGCTTGCCCCCTCCAAGGCAGGAGAACGCTTCTGGTCGGAGCTGTGGAGGTCTTCGGGCACCGCGTACCTGCTACCCGTCAACATCAAGGCTCTGGTGCTGCGTTCCCTGCCAGGAGAAGGAACCTCACTGGCCCGACAGATCCTCTCGGCCGTCGATGAGATTACCCCGCCCCAGCGCGTCGCGGCAGGGGAGGTGATCGGTCAGGCCCTCGCCGAGTCCGACCATTTTCCCGACCTCAAGACACAGGTCATCGGAGAACTGTGGCTCCGAGATCTCGAGTTCACCGCCTGGCGCGTGCTGCATGCAGACCGCAGGTCGGACGATTCGGCTGGACGGAAAGCCTTCCTCGACGCCTGGACTACCGCCTGAACGTCTGCTCCTCCAGGCAGCCGCGTAGGGCATGCGGCGCCCGAGCCCGGCACGTGGCGCGCAGACCCGGCCTCGTATCCCTACTCATCCGGCTCGGTGCTCCTGGACCTTCCGAGCAACCCTGGTCGCCGACGAACTGCGCGCCAGCGACCAGGACCGTAGTAGCCCGACCCATCAGCAACTTGTACGGTGAGGCGACCGAGCCCGGGACAACGCTTGAAGCGACCGAGTTCAGGAAGTTTTCGGCCGAGGTCGCGCCGCCCCGGATGCACCTCAAGAGATCAGGGCCGCGCAGCAATTGCTGCGCGGCCCTGACCCTGTGCACCACAAGTCCTGTCGACGCCCGGCACGAGAGCGGGTCCCCTTGTCCGGCTGAAAGCACGGCCCGCACGGGCTGTGGCAGTCACCGGATGCGGCGTGCGCGATCCCTCGGGCAAGGCTGCGAGGTCAGGCCGGGTTGATGTTCTCGGCCTGCGGGCCCTTCTGGCCCTGGGTGACGTCGAACGTCACGATCTGGCCCTCCTGGAGCTCACGAAAGCCCGAGGAGTTAATCGCGGAGTAGTGCGCGAAGACATCGGGGCCGCCCCCGTCCTGGGCGATGAAGCCGAAGCCCTTCTCCGCGTTGAACCACTTCACGGTTCCCGTAGCCATAGTCATGCCTTCCAGTCGATGAACGCCTCCCACTCCATGTGGAAGGCGGAGGTGATCGCCCTGGTTCCTGCGGCACAGCACAGCGAAACGCCCACGCTAAAAGCGTGGGCAAAGGGGAACTCCGAACCACGACAGCTGACGCAGACGCTACACGCCCGCACACCATGTCACCACAGGAACGATCACGCCGCGCACCGGGACCGTGCGTGGGGCGCCCGCCGATACCGGCGGGCACTCCCATCTCACGCCGTGGCCGGGGGGTTGGGCGATTCGGCGGCGCGGCGGTGTTCGGCGTTGATGCGCTGGGCTTCTTCGAGCTGGTCTTCGAGGATGACGATGCGGCAGGCAGCCTCGATGGGGGTGCCTTGGTCGACGAGTTCCCGGGCGCGGGCCGCGATGCGCAGCTGGTAACGGGAGTAGCGGCGGTGGCCACCCTCCGAGCGGAGCGGGGTGATCAGCCGGGCCTCACCGATGGCGCGGAGGAAGTTGGGGGTGGTGCCGAGCATCTCGGCAGCTCGACCCATGGTATAGGCGGGGTAATCGTCGTCGTCGAGACGGCCGAAGGAATCGCCTGCTGTCATCTCACCTCTCTGTGGAACGCGTGGAGGGGCCCTGGTGCCGTACTGGCACCAGGGCCCCGAAGGAACTACACCATCTGCCGGCCCTAGTGCTGCGCCGACCTATTTGCTCCGCAGGCCCACCCGGGAGAGGGCGGGGAATGCGGGGATCGCGGATGCGTGACCGGAGACCACCTACCTATCGATGTCCTGCGGTACCCGGGCTCAAGCCTTCCGCCCGGGCGATCCTGATGGCGCTGAACTCCTCCGTTCTTCCCTCTGAACCAATCATTTACCAAACGGGTACTGCGTACTGCTTGCACTGCTGATACTGCGAACTGCTGGTGGCCTCGCGCAGCGCCACCCTTCGGCAGCCAGCCCCGTCGCCCGTCCTGCGTCTGCTCTGGCTTGGAACCCCACTGCCGAACTTCCCGGCACGCGCGCCCGCAGCCGACGCCTTTACCGAGGAACCACTGACTGCACTGCTGGTACCGACAACCGCAACAGCTGAACTGCCACTGCGTTAGCTGCGGTCCTGCTCACGGCGGCCCCTGATCACTGCGGGCCACCCGGTCCGGTCGTCAGTCCCGTCACCGTCCTGCGACAACCCTGGCTTCGGAACTCCACCACCGCACCGTCCTGCGAACTGCGTGTACTGCTGCCCGGCAGTTCATCTCTGCCGGGCCTTGCTCGATCTCGGCTACGAGAGAAACCATAACCACACCACCGTTCAATGTCTACTCCAGCGGGCATAGATTTCCGGCGCTCGAAGATGAGGTAACCCGCCTCAACCGGTCCATGGATGGTCGGAGCAGCCCCGAGGCCCAGGTCCGGCGCCCGGAGTGACCCACAGCCGCGCAGCCCGTCGGGCTTCCCGTGACGCCGCCGACTGCGCCGTTGCTACCGTCGGCGGGTACCAGCCACCACTGGGCACCCCATATTTCCGGCCGTAACACCCGACAGGCCGGCCGATGACAGGCGTAGCACGAAGGCCCGGCCTTGACGATCCCGGCCCGACGACCGAGCAGCAGTTCGTGGAAGCCGTGCACGCCGGTGCCGGTGCCGCAATCCGCAGACTGGCGCTCCTGCTGCCGCCCTCAGCGCCTCGACGAGGATCTGCTTCATCGGCCCGCGGTAACTCTCTGCGCCCTCGCCCGGCTGCCCGTGCGCGCCCGACCGGTAGCGCCGCCTCGGATGGGCCGCCTGCTCGAACCGGCGCGGGCCCCCGACTCGAGCGGGCCGTGGGCGGGCACCGTGACCCGAGCGCACGGCAGCGTGCCGCCACGCGTCGACTATGGCCGTCAGCTTCTCCGGCAAGCACTGCGGCTCTGCCGGGTTGGCGGGTGGAGGAGCGGGGCACAGAGGTCGGGTAGGCAGAGGCCGGGCATGGACGATCCAGAGACCAGGGTGACCGTGATGAACATGATGGCCGTCAACGCCACAGCCGTCTGTTCCACGACAGCCGTTGCCGACGCGCGAGATGAGGCACGGGCCTTCCTCCAAGGTTTGCGCGGCAGCCGGCCGTGGCCCCCGGAAGTCGCAGACACCGTGGTCTTGGTCGTGTCCGAGCTCGTCACCAACGCCCTGCGCCACGGCGGGGGCACCTGCACACTGCAACTGACTGCGTACCCCGGCACCATCGAGGTGGCCGTCCACGACCCCAGCCGGCATGCGCCGCGCATACGCACCCCTGACCTGAACGGCGGCGCCGGGGGGTTCGGCTGGCCCACGGTCAACCGTCTCGCCCGCGCCACCGCGGTCACCCGCCGGGCCTCCGGCGGCAAGACCGTGAGCGCCCGTCTTGCCCGGTAGCGCCACCGCTCAAGCAGCCGGATGGCCGGTAAATATAATCGGCCCCATGTCGAAGCCTGACGAGCTGCTCGTTGACGTCGCCGCCCTGGTGGAGTCCGGGCAGAGCAACCAGATGTCCCTGACCGTGGTCACCGGTGGCGCTGTCATCACTGGTCGGCTGGCTCCCGAAGCCGTGTGGAGGCAGAGGGTGTCGGATGTGCTGACGGATTCGGACCGCTTGGGCGAGTTCTCCGCCGTCTTCGACGCCCCCGCGAAGAAGGACGGGCCGCCTGAGCATCTTCACTTCCATGTCGCCCGGATCCTGCAGGGCACGGTGGGGATCCCGGAGACGGGCGGGATGTACCGGGTTGCGATCGAGGACGTCAGCGCCTGGACCGTGGGTGACTTCAGCTATTCCGACCGCTGAGCAAGCACTGCGACGGGAACCCGTTGCAAGCAGTGTGGGGGGGGGGGGGGGGGGGGGGGGGGGGGGCGGGAGGGGGGGGGGGGGGGGGTTGGGTTTTCTGCCTTTTT
>NZ_JBVHXR010000009.1:0-92866 GCF_055569295.1 Streptomyces sp. NPDC029292 | reverse complement strand
CCTCCCCCCACAGAAAACCAACCCCCCCCCCCCCCCCCTCCACCCTCCCTCCCCCCCCCCCCCCCCCCCCCCCCCCCCCCCCACACTGGTGTTCAGGTGTCGGCTCGTTGCCTGTCCCGTCGGTCAGACAGGCATGGGGGTGCCGAGCATCACGGAAGCTTGCTGGAGCGAGCTGAGGATGCGTACGGGTGCGGCCTTGGGGAGGGTGCGGCAGGTGAAGCCGAGCTGAGTCATGGCCCGGAGGACTTCGGCGGCGCTGAAGTCACGGCGGTCCTGGCGGGTGATGACCTGGCCGACTTGTTTGACGGGGTAGTGGCGGCGGCCGATGATCACCGATTCGCCGGTGTCCGGCTCGGGCTTGATGCCCTTCATCGATTCCAGCACGCCGCTCTTGGTGAGCTCGAAGGGGAAGCGGGCGATGACGCAGCGCATGTGGCCTCACAGGGAGAAGGGGAGAACGGTCCGACCAGGGTGAGGGCGGTTCAGCGGGAGAGGACGAGGATGCCCAGCGCGCTGCCTTGCTTGTCGACCACCGGCAGGGCACCGAGCCGGCGGGAGCGCATCGCGTGCTCGGCTTCGGCCATCGTGGTCACGGGTGACGTGAACAACCCATGGTCGCCGAGGATGTCGCGCAGGCGGACGCGGTCCGTGTATGCGGAGCTGTCGCGGACGGCGGTGAGTTCGGTCTGGGTGACCAGGCCGGTGCCCTGGCCGTCCTGGTCGCAGACGACCAGTCGGCCAGTGCGGGCGGCGGCCATGACGGACAGCGCCACCTCGACACTCATGTCGTCACAGACCTGCGGTCCGGCCGCGTCCATGACCTCAACCACCGTCCTGTGCACGGGGTTGGCGACTGCCGGGCGGGGCTGCATCTGAACCAGCGTCAAAACGTGCCTCCTGCAGAGATGGGTCAGCTTCCTGATCACGAAGGTTCTAGGCCGCCGCATCGAAGACGGACTGGCGTACGGGCGCGCGCCGGGTCGCCGAAGAGGGGCGGCGCCGGCCTCGGGAAGAGGCGCTGCGCTGGGGGCGTTCGACGACCGGTGCGGTGATGACGACCGGGACGCCGGACGGGGCCTGGGCGCCGGTGATCCGGCGCAGGGCCTCGTCGCCCGAGCGGATCTGGGTGGTCTGCGGCCGGATCCCGGCGTCCGACATGAGGCGGACCATGTCGCGGCGCTGGTTCGGTGTGACGAGGGTGACGACGCTGCCGGACTCGCCGGCGCGGGCGGTACGGCCTCCGCGGTGGAGGTAGTCCTTGTGGTCGGTCGGCGGATCGACGTTGACGACGAGGTCGAGGTTGTCGACGTGGATGCCGCGCGCCGCGACATTGGTCGCTACCAACACGCTGACGTGCCCCGTCTTGAACTGCGCCAGCGTGCGGGTGCGCTGCGGCTGCGACTTGCCGCCGTGCAGCGCGGCGGCCCGTACCCCGCTGTTGAGCAGGTCCTGGGTCAGCCGGTCGACGGCGTGCTTGGTGTCCAGGAACATGATCACGCGGCCGTCGCGGGCGGCGATCTCGGTCGTGGCGGCGTGCTTGTCGGCGCCGTGGACGTGCAGGACGTGGTGCTCCATCGTCGTGACCGCACCGGCCGACGGGTCGACCGAATGCACGACGGGGTCGGTCAGATAGCGGCGCACCAGCAGGTCGACGTTACGGTCCAAGGTGGCGGAGAACAGCATCCGCTGCCCCTGCGGACGTACCTGGTCGAGCAGCGCGGTGACCTGCGGCATGAAACCCATGTCAGCCATCTGGTCGGCCTCGTCCAGCACCGTGACGCCCACCTGGTTCAGCCGGCAGTCGCCACGGTCGATGAGATCCTTGAGCCGGCCCGGGGTCGCGACGACGACCTCGGCCCCGCCTCGCAGCGCGCCGGCCTGCTTGCCGATCGACATCCCGCCCACCACCGTGGCCAGCCGCAGCCTGACGGAGCGGGCGTACGGAGTGAGCGCGTCGGTCACCTGCTGCGCCAGCTCACGCGTCGGTACGAGGATCAGCCCCAGCGGCTGGCGGGGCTCAGCACGCCGTCCGGCGGTGCGGGCGAGCAGGGCGAGGCCGAAGGCGAGGGTCTTGCCGGAACCGGTGCGCCCGCGGCCCAGGACGTCACGGCCCGCCAGGGAGTTCGGCAGCGTCGCGCCCTGGATCGGGAACGGCGCGGTCACGCCCTGCTTGCCGAGTTCGGCCAGTAGCTGCTCGGGCATGCCGAGATCGGCGAAGCCCTCAACGGCAGGCAGCGCGGGGGTGATCGTCTTGGGGAGCGCGAACTCACCCTGCACCGCGGCGGGCCGGCGGCCGTAACCGCCGGAACGGGCCGGCCCGCCGGAACGGCGCGGTGCCGGCGAGCCGAAGCGGCTGCCGCCCTTTCCTGCTTCGGCACTGCCATTACGCGTGCGGGCGGAGCGGTCGTTCGTGCGTGTGCGGTTCATGCGGAACCTTCCTCGATGCGGCGCATATCAAGGAATTCCCGCTGCGATGAGCGGCACGGGGAATTACAAGTATGGACCGATGGCAAAAGAAAGCAAATCCGGCCGGCGGAAATCCGTGCGGGCGCGGGTGCTGAAATAGGTGACGCGATGGGGACGTAAAATCCGGGCGTCGACGGCGGTGTAGCTCTTCAGGATGCACCTGCATCCCTGAAGGAGGCCCCGCGCGCGTGGTGAGACTGCGGATTCCTCCGAGTCGTCCCGCAGGTGAAACCGCTGCGGGAAATGCGTGTAGCTGGGGCCCGCACCCCGAAGGATGCGGGCCCCAGCTACAAAGTGTGCGTCAGCGTCAGGCCGGAACGATGTTCTCGGCCGTCGGGCCCTTCTGGCCCTGCGCGATGTCGAAGTTCACCTTCTGGCCTTCGAGCAGCTCACGGAAGCCCTGGGCGGCGATGTTCGAGTAGTGGGCGAACACGTCAGGGCCGCCACCGTCCTGCTCGATGAAGCCGAAGCCCTTTTCCGCGTTGAACCACTTCACGGTACCAGCAGCCATGTCATATCTCCTTTGGGGCAGTACATCGGGATCCGCACCGCGCGGACGCCGTGTCGCCGCGATGATTACCCCGCCCGGAAAATGACCGGAAATACAAAAGCGCTCCCACCGACACGAGCCGAGTGGGGGCACTTGAAGTTTTGGGAACCACAACTGCAACTGAGATCGACAGTAGCACGCTGGAACGGCCTGAGCGCACTGAACAATTCCACTCTGCTCATCGCGGAAAAAACTCTCACTGCACGGTCCGTCAAACTCTCACCTCACGGGCACAGATATTGACTCACTCGGAGTGCAACGTTTCAGGAAGAGCGGTGTCGCCAGCTGCAACCAGGGCGCGACGACGTACGCGGCCGTCCGTAAGACGCCTTTCGGAAGGCGTCCAGCAGCTCGTACCCGCTCGCCGAGATCGTGTCTGGTCGGCGGTGATGTCTTTGGACGGTGATCAACGAGCGTCAACTGAGCGTCAAAAAACACGGAGATAGCCCGTCAGCGGCTGGTTACGGCGATCGACTCAACCTGAACGTGCAGGTCAGGACACCTCAATGGCCAGGCTGTCCTCTCGACCCGTTGCCTGTGTGGAAACAGGTCGAGCAGACCGACAACATACGAAAGTCGCAGGTCAGACGACTTTCTTAGCCGGTTCCAGAATCGCCACACACTCCACATGCGAGGTCATCGGGAAGAGATCGAAGGCGCGCAGCGTCCGCACCTTGTACCCGCCGTCCCGGAAGTACGCCAGGTCACGAGCCAGCGCCGCCGGATCGCAGGCGACGTACGCGATCCGTCGCGCACCCAGGGACGACAGGTGTTCGACGGTCTTCTTGCCGGCGCCGGCGCGGGGCGGGTCGAGGACGATGAGGTCGACCTCGGTGATGCCGGTGCGCGGGAGGACGGCCTCGACCTTGCCCTGTTCGATGCGGACGCGGTCGAAGGCGGCGAGGTTGTGGCGGGCGTCCTCGACGGCGCGCTTGCCGGACTCGATGCCGAGGACCGCGCCCTTGTCGCCGAGCCGGTCGGCGAGGGCGCCGGCGAAGAGGCCGACGCCGCAGTACAGGTCGAGCGCCATCTCGCCCTTGCGCGGCAGCAGGCCCTGCATGACCGCCTTGACGAGGGTGTCGGCGGCCATCGGGTGGACCTGCCAGAAACCGCCGCTGCCGACGCGGTACGTACGGCCGTCGGCGCGCTCGCGCACGAACGCGCGGCCGTGCACCCGGTGGATGCCGCCGTCCTTCTCCTCGACGCGCATGACGGAGACGGGGCGGTCGAGTTCGACCAGGGGCAGGCGGGCGCCGGGGCGGGGCTCCAGGATGACCATGCGGTCCTGGGAACCCGTCGCCGCGATCGCCTCGACCGACGCCATGCCGGACCAGTCGCGGTCCTCGATGCCCAGTTCGCTGACGCCCGGCGCGGCGATCATGCAGTGTTCGATCGGCTCGACCTCGTGCGAGCGGTGGCGGCGCAGTCCGGCGTTGCCGTCGGCGTCGACGGCGTACTGGACGCGCGTGCGCCATGCCGGGACCTCGCCCGCCGGCAGCTTGTCGCCCTCGGCGGGCATCACGGTGCCGTCCCAGCCCGCTTCCTCGGGCGTGAGGCCCGCGAGGCGCTGCAGCTGCTCGGCGATGACCTCGCCCTTGAGGCGGCGCTGCGCGCCCGGCTTGGCGTGCTGCCAGTCGCAGCCGCCGCAGCGGCCGGGGCCCGCGTAGGGGCAGGGGGCCTCGACGCGGTCCTTGGACGCCTGGAGGATCTCGACGGCGTCCGCGCGCAGGAAGCGGGCGTCCTCCTCGCCCTCCGTCACACGTGCGACCACGCGCTCGCCGGGCAGGGTGTGCCGGACGAAGAGGACCTGGCCCTCGGCCGTGCGGGCGATGCAGTGCCCACCGTGTGCGACGGGGCCGACCTCGACCTCGTACTCCTCCCCCACCAGCGATTTCTTCGGTTCTGCCTGCATGGCGGGGTGACTCCAGTTGAGAAAGGGGGGTGAGCAAAGGGGAACGGCCGGACAACAGCCCACCAGTCTACGTGGACGTTGCCCGGCCGCTCACCACAAGGCCGTCAGCCCTTGGCGTTCGAGGACTCCTTCGGGCGCTCCTCCGCGGGACCCCGGCGCACCGCACCCGGCGCGTTCCACTCCTGCCGCTTGCGGGCCCGCACCTTCGCGGCCTCGGAGGACACCAGCTGGTAGGGCACGGACGTCACCATGACACCCGGCGTGAACAGCAGCCGGCCCTTGAGGCGCAGGGCGCTCTGGTTGTGCAGCAGGTGCTCGTACCAGTGGCCGACCACATACTCGGGGATGATCACGGAGACCGCGTCGCGCGGCGACTCCTTGCGCAGCCCCTTCACGTACTCGATGATCGGCCGCGTGATCTCGCGGTACGGCGAGTCGAGCACCTTCAGCGGTACGTCGATGCCGCGCCGCTCCCACTCCTCGCGCAGGGCCTTCGTCTCGGCCGGGTCGACGTTGACGCTGAGCGCTTCGAGAGTGTCGGAGCGCAACAGCTTGGCGTAGGCGAGGGCGCGCAGCGTCGGGCGGTGGATCTTGGAGATCAGCACCACCGAATGCACCCGGGAGGGGCGGACGCTGTCGTCGCTCGGGCCCTCGGGGGCGGCGATCTCCTCGGCGACCCGGTCGTAGTGCTTACGGATCGCGCTCATCGTCGCGTAGAAGATCACCATGCCGAGCAGGGCGACCCAGGCGCCGTGCGTGAACTTGGTGACCAGGACGACGACCAGCACCAGGCCGGTGAAGAAGGCACCGAAGGCGTTGATCGCCCGGGAGCGGAGCATGTGGCGGCGCTTGGCCTGGTCCTTCTCGGTGGCCAGGTGGCGGTTCCAGTGCCGGACCATGCCGGTCTGGCTGAGCGTGAAGGAGACGAAGACGCCGACGATGTAGAGCTGGATGAGGCGCGTCGAGTCCGCCCCGTAGATGACCACCAGGAGGGTCGCCGCGCCCGCGAGCAGCACGATGCCGTTGGAGAAGGCGAGGCGGTCGCCCCGGGTGTGCAGCTGGCGCGGGAGGTAGCGGTCCTGGGCGAGGATCGAGCCGAGCAGCGGGAAGCCGTTGTACGCCGTGTTGGCGGCGAGGAACAGGACCAGCGCGGTGGCGGCTGCCAGCACGATGAACAGGAAGCTGCCCTTGCCGAAGACCGCCTCGGCGACCTGCGAGATCACCGGGTTCTGGACGTAGCCGGAGCCGATCGCGACGCCGTTGTGGATCAGGTCGGTGGCCGGGTTCTCGGCCATGCGGACCTTGGTCGTCATGGCCAGCGCGATGATGCCGCAGAACATGGTGACGGCGAGCAGGCCCATCGCCGCGAGCGTGGTCGCCGCGTTCTTGGACTTGGGCTTGCGGAAGGCCGGGACTCCGTTGGAGATCGCCTCGACGCCGGTGAGCGCGGCACAGCCGGAGGAGAAGGCGCGCAGCAGCAGGAAGACGAGGGCGAAGCCGGCGAGGCCCTGGTGCTCGGCCTTGATGTGGTAGTCGGCGGTCGGCGCCCGCATGGTGTCGTCGAGGACGAGCCCGCGGAAGGCGCCCCACGCGATCATGATGAAGACGCCCGCGACGAAGACGTAGGTCGGGATCGCGAAGAGCTTCCCGGACTCCTTGACCCCGCGCAGGTTCATCAGCGTGAGCAGCACGATGACGGCGACCGCGCAGGCCACCTTGTGCTCGACCACGAAGGGGACGGCCGAGCCGAGGTTCTCGATGCCGGAGGCGATGGAGACGGCGACGGTGAGGACGTAGTCGACGAGCAGCGCGCTGGCGACGGTCAGGCCGGCCCGGGGGCCGAGGTTGGTGTTGGCCACCTCGTAGTCGCCGCCGCCGCTCGGGTAGGCGTGCACGTTCTGCCGGTAGGAGGCGACCACCGTGAACATCAGCACCACGACCGCGAGCGCGATCCAGGGGCTGAAGTGGTAGGCCGACACACCCGCGATGGAGAGAACCAGCAGCACTTCTCCGGGCGCGTAGGCCACGGAGGAGAGCGGGTCGGAAGCGAAGACGGGGAGGGCGATGCGCTTCGGCAGGAGCGTTTCCCCGAGCCGATCACTGCGCAGTGCGCGCCCGATCAGGATCCGTTTGGGCACGTCGGTCAGTTTGGACACGCAGAGGATCGTAAGCGTTCGAACGCCGAGTCGCCCACCATCGCTCGCGATCTGCCCTACGAGTGAAAACGGGGACGGCTCCCGCTGCGGATTCCGTAGCCGCACAGATCCGCATGCCTATATGACAAAGGTCATTATTTGCCCGATTTTGGAGGTTCCATGCACGCGACCGCGGAGCTCATCGGCGCCGTCGCCGGACTCGTCGGCCTCGGATTCCTGACTTTTGCAAGCGTCCGCAGCATCAACCGCCGCTGAGCGCCTCCGACGCGGGCCGCCGTCCCGGAGATCGGGCAACTCGGGCATCTCGGCCATCCGCAGCAGTGCCGGCCGGCGGGCGGGGCGGACACGGCCGCCCCGCCCGCGCACACTGTGTTGTCAGCCGGTCACACCTCGTTCGGTGAGTCCCGCCAGCACGCGTCGCTGCAGGACGACGTAGACGAGGATGAGCGGCAGGCTGGTCAGCACGACATGGGCGAAGACCAGGTTCCAGCTGACGCCGTGCGTGGACGACGAGGCGAAGGAGTAGAGCGTCAGCGGCAGCGTGGCCGACTCGGAGCCGCGCAGCAGGAACAGGGCGAAGTAGAAGTCGTTCCAGACCGAGATGATCAGCATGACCGCGCCCGTGAAGAGCACCGGGGTGAGCACGGGCAGCACGATCCGCCAGTAGATCTGCCACTTGTTCGCGCCGTCGATCTGAGCGGCCTCCTCGAAATCGTGCGGAAGGGTCCGCACGAAGCCCGTGGCCAGGAAGATCACCACGCCGAGCCGGGTGCCCGCGATCACCAGCATGTAGCCGAGGCGTGAGCCGTTGATGCCGAGCTGGGTGAGGACGTAGATGGTCGGGATGATGGCCGGGGGCAGGACGATCGACAGCGCCGAGGTGTAGTACGCGAACCGCAGCGTCCGCGAGTCGGACCGGGCGTACGCCCAGGCCGCCATCGAGCCGAGGAGGAGGACGGCGAGGATGGTCGGGACGGCCAGGAGCACGCTGTTCCTCAGGCCGGTGAAGTACGAGCCCTTGTCGATCACCGTGTGGTAGTTGGCACCCGCGTTCCAGTGCTTGGGCCAGCTCATCGACAGGACGCTGGCCTCGCCCTCGGTCTTGAAGGAGTTGACGATCAGCAGCCAGAACGGGACGACGATCCACGGGATGGCGAAGAGGGTCAGCAGCAGGTAGCGGACGATTCCCCTGGTTCTGTTGAGAGCGATCGCACTCACATCGGCACCTCCCGCCGGCGCAGCCAGCTCATCAGCGGGATCGCGGTGACGATCACCATCAGCGTGACGACGAAGCTCAAGGCGCTCGCCGTACCGAAGAAGCTCTGTCCGTACTGGGTGTAGACCGCGACGTTCAGCAGGGTCGTCGCATCGCCGGGGCCGCCCGAGGTCGTCGAGAACACCACGTCGAGCGCGCTGAACGCGCCGACGAGTGAGACGACCACGTTGAAGGTCACCGCCGGTGCCAGCAAGGGCAGCTTGACCGACCAGAAGCGGCGAACGGCCCCGGCCCCGTCGAGGGTCGCCGCCTGCAGGATCTGTTCCGGGATGCGGTTGAGGCCCGCGATGTAGACCAGGGTGATCAGGCCGCTCAGCTTCCACGCGTCGATGGAGGCGACCGCGAGCAGCGCCGACGTGTCGTGGCCGAGCCACGCGTAGTGGAACTCGCCGGGCAGCACGGCCGTCAGGAAGGCGTTGAGCGGGCCGTGCGCGTTCAGCACCGCCGCCCAGATGTAGCCCGCGGCCAGCGGTGAGATCAGTACAGGGATGAAGAAGAGGGAGCGGAAGAGGCTGTTGACGCGGTTGGTGCGTTGCAGGGCGGTGGCCAGGACGAGACCGACCGCGTTCTGTACGGCCATGGCGGTGACGGCGTAGATCGCCGTGACCGTGATGGCGTGCTTGAGGATGCCGAGTTGGTTGAGGAGCTTGAAGTTGGTCAGGCCCGTCCACGCGATGGTGCTGCTGTAGCCGGTCCACTGCACGAAGGCGAAGAAGGCGTTCGCGAGGAACGGCAGCACGAAGAAGACAAGGACCAGAGCGATCGAGGGCAGCGCGAAGGCGTACTGGTACAGCCTGCGGCGCGACGGCGTGCGGGGACGGTCGGCGGCGGCCGGCCGGCCTTCCGGGGAGGGTCGGCCGGCGGTCCCGGCGGCGTGCGGGGACGCGTGGTGCACGGAGGACGTCATACGTCGGTCACCGGTCTCGCGTCACTGCTTGGCCGCGGCGGCGGCCTGCGTGTAGTAGGTCTGCATCTTGTCGGCCACCTGCTGGGGTGTCTCCTGTCCGGCGAGCAGCTTCTGGGCCTCGGCACCGAAGCTGCTGAAGCCCGGGACGGGTGAGTTGAAGGAGAGGGTGGCGCCCTTGTCGTAGGCCGCCTTCACGTCCTGGAGGAGCCCCTGGAGCTGCGGTGTCGCCGTCCCGGACAGCGTCGGGATGATCTTCGCTTCCTTGATGTAGTCGCCGTAGCCCGCGCCCGTGATGTAGTCGATGAAGTCGACGGCGGCGCGTTCTTTCTTGGAGTCGCCGGTGCTCGGGACGTAGTAGGTGCCCAGGGGGCTGGGCGCGAAGTTGGCGACCGGCTTGGTGGCCGACACGCCGACGAAGCCGACGGCCGCGTCGACCTTGGCGGTGTCGCCGTTCGCGTCGGAGTTCAACAGGCCGATGCTGTCGGAGTTGTTGGCGACCATCGCGGCCTTGCCGTTCAGGACGGCCTTGAAGGAGTCCTCCCATTTGGCCGTGTTCGCATCGGAGTTGAAGCAGCCCGCCTTGCGGAGCGAGTCGTACGCCTTGAGCGCGGCGACGAACGGGCCGTTCGCGTCGTTGAGTTTGGCCTTGCCCTTGAGGATCGACGTGTCGTACGCCTGGTCGGTGTTGGACTCGGCGAGGTAGTCGAAGGCGCTGAGGATCTGCGGGGGCCACTGGGAACCGCCGGCCTCGAAGATCGGCGTGACGCCCGGCAGCTTCGCCTTCAGGGTCTTGCAGTCGGCGGCCAGCTCGGCGTAGCTCTGCGGGGGTTGGAGGCCAGCCTTGGTGAAGACCTGCTTGTTGTAGAAGATGCCGGCGATCGACAGCGAGCCGACCGTGGCCGCATAGACCTTGCCGCCGACGTTCCCGGAGACGTCCGCGAGCGAGCCCTCCTTCTTCACGAAGGGCAGGGAGCTGAGGTCGAGCATGTTCTTGGCGGCGTTGAGGGAGAGCACATCGACCTGGTTGCCGTGCCATTCCAGGATGTCCGGCCGGGCGCCGGTGGCCCACTTGGTCTGCACGGTGCTCGGGAAGCTGTCGGCGGGGATGTCGACCAGCTTGATCGTGTTGCCGGACTCCTTCTCATAGGCTTTGTACAGGTTCAACAAGGCCGTCGGGTCGGCGGTGTTGTGCCAGAGCGTGAGCGTCACGCCGGTCGGGGCCGCGCCCTCGGTGTTCGCCACCTTGCCGGACTGCGAGGCGTCGTCACCGTTCGAACAGGCCGAAGCCGTAAGACCGATGACGAGCGCCCCGGCGAGCAGGCCATAACTCCGTCTGCAGCTCTTCTTCATGCTTTGAACTCCCCTTCCCTGCGGCTCTGAGAGGGGGGTCACACTGGCACGCAACGGAGCGGTCCCGTCCATCTCCGGTCCGAACGCTTATGTTTCAAGACGTGCACGCATGACCGGCTAGCGGTCGGGTGGGGCCGACGCCCAAAGTCAGGCGGGATCGCCCACGTTGCGCTGCGTGGTGCCGGGCTCGCCGGTGTCGCGCCGCCACTCGACGACCAGTTCGTCCTTGGTGCCGAAGCGGACCAGATGGCGGCCCACGACGTCTTCGAGCCGGGCGAGGTACTCGGGCTCCGCTTCCACCGCGAGCAGCAGGGCCCCCTCGGTCGCGGTGAGGGAGCCGGTCCCGTCCTGGAAGACGAGACGGCCCTCGCCCGCCTCCTCGTCCCAGCTGGTCTCGCTGCGGCGGCCCAGGTGGGAGGCGAGTTGCTTGGCGTAGCGGTGCGGTCGGTCGGTGGCGACGCGTGCTTCGGAGCGGGACATGGACGACTCCAGGGTGGCGGTGAGTGCGGAACGACTCGATGGTGCCGGAGAGACGGGCCGACCACTCGGGTGCGCCACCCGTCGCGTGTCGAAAGGTATGGATTCCCTCTGTGTCGTCTTCACTTTCTAGACGCAGGTGTTCCGTTTCCGTCATGTTTCCAGGGGGCCGATTCCGCTCCCTGTCCGCTCCCTGTACGCGATCACCAGGAGGAAAAATGCGTCTGGCCCCGCTCCAGGACTTGAACGCGGACCAGGCCGAGCTCCGTGACCGGCTCACTCGCCAACGGGGCGGAGTCCACGGCCCGTTCGAGGTGCTGCTGCGCAGCGCGCGCCTGGGCGACCGGGTGGAGGCGCTCAGCACGTACTGCATGCGCGACTCCGCTCTCCCGCCCCGACTGCGCGAACTGACCCTGCTGATCGCCGCGCGCCGCTTCGACGCACAGCACTCATGGAACGCCCACGTCGGCAAGGCGGTGACGGCCGGCCTGGATCCCGCGGCGCTGGACCGGCTGGCCCGCGGCGAGGAACCGCGCTTCGCCCGCGCCGACGAGGAGATCCTCCACCGGTTCGCCTCCCAAGCGCTGCTGGAGCACTTCGTCGACGACGAGACGTACGCCGCCGCGCTCGCGGAGTTCGGCGAGCCCGCGCTCGTCGACCTCGTGGTCGCGCTCGGCAACTTCGCGACCCTCGCCCTGGTCCTCAACACCTTCCAGGTGGACCTGCAGCCCGACCGCGAACCGCCCTTCCCGGACGTACGCGGCTTCCAGCACGTCCGCCCCGAAGCAACCGGCTGACCCCGGCGCCCTCCGGCGCACCCCGGCGCGGCCACCCCCACCGCCCGGTCCTCCCCCGCGGCGACGACCTCCGCCGTCCTCACCACGCGTCCCGCCCTCTCCGGGCGGACCCGCCGTACCCGGCCGACGCTCCGCTCTCCCGTCCGTGTCGTTCCGGCGACCGCTCTGCGCCGGGACATCGACGCCCCCACAGCGAAGTGAGGCATCCCGCACGTGTCCAGCGCCCTCAAGCGTCCCCGCCCCTGGTACACCGCCACCCTCGGCGGCATGGCCTCCTACCTCGACGGCGCGACCATCGTGTCCGTCGGCATGTCGTCCGTCGTCCTCCAGCAGGAGTTCGGTCTGAGCTCCTGGGCGGTCGGCGCGCTGAACTCCGTCCTCATGCTCATGTTCGCCACCGGCGCCGTCATCGGCGGCCGGCTGGGCGACATACTCGGCCGCCGTGCCGTCTACTCCGTCGACCTCGTGATCTACGCGATCGGCGTGCTGACCGTGATCCTCGCCCCCAACGAGGCCGTGCTGTTCGCGGGCGTCATCGTCACCGGCCTCGCCATGGGAGCCGACGTGCCCACCTCACTGGCACTGATGGCGGAGGAGGCCGCCGCCGGACGCCAGAGCAGCACCGTCGCCTACTCGCAGACGCTGTGGCTGGCCGGTGTCTCCGTCGTCCAGATCCTCGGGTTCTTCGTCGGTGACATGGGCGCCCTGGCAGCGAAGATCATGTTCGCCCATCTGCTGGTCGTCTCGATCGTCGTGTGGTGCCTGCGCCGTGGGCTGACGGAGTCGGCCGCCTGGCAGCGGACCCACAGGGTCCCGGCCGCCGCCTCGCGCCGCGACTTCAGGGCCGCCTTCCGCAAGCCCTACGGCATGGGCCTGCTGGCCACCGGCCTTTACTTCGTGATCAGCGGCATCATGCCTAACACCATCGGCCAGTTCGGCGCCTATCTCGTCGTCACCCTGGGACACTCCACCGTCCAGGTCTTCAGCCTGATCGGCTGGGGCACCATGGTCGTCGGCATCGCGATCGCCCTGCTGTTCCAGCGCCTCGCCGACTCCCCGGTGCGGCGGGTGCTGCTCGTCATCGGCCTGGCCGCGCTGGCCGTCGGTCCGCTCGCCGCGATCCTGGGCGGCTACTCCGTGGCCTCCCTGGCGGTGCTGTTCGTCATGAACACCATCGCCGGGACCTGGGCGGGCGAGGGCCTGTACAAGGTGTGGAGCCAGGAGATCTTCCCCACCGAGATCCGCGGCACCGCGCAGGGCCTCACCTTCGGCGCGGCCCGCTATGTCATGGCCGCCTTCGGCCTGTTCACTCCGACGCTGGTGCAGAACACCCCGACCCTTTTCATGACCGTCCTCATCGGGCTGGGCGCCCTCGCCGCGGTCATCGGCCTGCTCTGGCTGCCCCGGCTGCCCAAGCACGGGCTGCCGGCCACCATCGCGGGCGACGAGCCGGCCTCCGGCAGGGACCGGGAGGCCGCCGAAGTGTCCCCGTCCGCCACGTCCTGAGCCGCGCGACGGCGCCCGGCACAGACCGCCCTGTTACCTTCCAACCCCTCTGCGACCAGGAGAAACCGTTGACCTCGCTGCACGAAGAGCGTCCTTCCCCCACCGGACCGCAGGGGGCTGGGCGACTGCGGGTCGGTGTCGTGAAGACCGACATCACCCCGGAGGACCTCACGGGTCTGCACCCCCTGCCCGGCGCGTTCTCCGGCGTGCACGACCCGCTGTTCCTGCGCGCGCTGTTCCTGAGCGACGGAGAGACCGAGACGGCCCTGGTGTCGCTGGACCTGATCGAAGCGGGCGACATCACCCCCGTGCGCGAGCGGATCGAGCGCGAGCTCGGCATCCGCGCCGACCACGTGGTCATCACCGCGACGCACAGCCACAACGCGCCGCGGATCGCGGACGTCTCGCCGGGCGCGCTGGCGCACGCCGGTGGGCCGGAGTCGTTCGCGTACACGGAGGTCGTCTACGACAGGATCGTCGCCGCGCTGCGCGAGGCCCGGGCCGGCGCACGCCCGGCCCGGTTCGGCGTGGGCACCGGCACCGCCGACGTCAACGTCAACCGAGAGGTGTACGCCGACGGCGAGTGGACGCTCGGGCACAACCCGCAGGGCCCGTCGGACAAGACGGTCTGGGTCCTGAAGTTCGAGGCGCTGGACGGCGATCCGATCGCGCTCGTGGTCAACTACGCGGTCCACTCCACCGTGGTGCTGGGCACCGGGGAGGTCAGCGGTGATCTGGCCGGGGCCGCCTGCCGCTACATCGAGGAGAGTTACGACGGCGACGCGGTCGCTCTGTGGACCACCGGCGCGCTCGGCGACCAGGCTCCCCGGGTCGACATCGGCGTCCCGTTCGGCGTCGCCGCCACCGAGCGGCAGAAGACCCGCGCCTACGCGGCCATGGACGCCCAGGGCCTGATCGTCGGCGCCGAGGTACTGCGTGTAGCGGGCCGGATCGGCGAGCTCACCTCCACGGTCCGCATCGGTGCCGGGCAGCGGACGGTGCCGTGCCCGGTGAAGGCCGGCAAGGACGTCATGGAGACCATGAAGCAGGACCTCGTCGACTCCGTGCCGCTGCGCCTCGCCCTCATAAAGATCAACGAGGTGGCCCTGGCCGGCGTGTCCGGCGAGGTCGTCACCGACATCGGCCGGCGGCTGAAGGACGAGTCACCGCTCGCCCGCACCCTGCTGATCTCCATCGCCAACGACCGCATCGGCTACCTCGCCGACGACGCCCGCTTCGACCGCCCGGTCCACTCGGTCAACGGCTGCCCGATCACGCGGGGGCACGCCGAGGACGCGATCGTCGACGGCGTGCTCGGCCTGATCTCCGAGCAACTGCAGGCCACACGGTGAACGCGTCAGTGTCGCTGCGCGCGGGCGCCGGCAAGGCAGCCGTCGACCTGCCGGCCCCGCTCTTCCCCGTGGACGGCTTCACCGCAGTCCACGATCCCCTCCACGTACGGGTGCTCGTCCTGGACGACGCGGCGACCCGGCTCGCGGTCGCGGTGATCGAGCAGACCTCGATCTTCGAGGACCAGATAGCCCGTACGAAGGAGATCCTCCACCAGGTCTGCGGAGTCGACCCGGCGCACTCCCTGGTCGTGGCGAGCCACACGTTCTCCGCCCCGCACATCCAACCGCCCGAGCGCGCCGCGGAGGGCGAGCAGGAGAAGAACGCCCGGCTGAGCAGGGCCGTCGACGACGCGGTGACACGGGCCGCGGCCGAGGCCACCCGGACCCTGCGGCCCGCACGCACCGGCTTCGGGCTCGGCAGGAGCCGCGTCAACGTCCAGCGAGACGTCCGCACCCCGCACGGCTGGTGGATCGGGGCCGACGACAGCGGCCCGACCGACGACAGCCTGGGCGTCCTGCGGATCGACGGCTCTGACGGCCACCCCATCGCCGTGCTCGTGAACCATGCCGTCCAGTCCTCGGTGATGAACGGCTCGCTGACGCGGGCGGGCGAGCGGCAGGTCACCGCCGATCTGGCGGGCGCGGCCGCACGTCAGGTGGAGGAGCACTACGGCGACGGCACGGTGGTCCTGTTCCTGATCGGGGCGGCCGGGGACCAGGCCCCCTACCTCACCGCCGTCCGCACCACCGTCGACGTGGACGGCACACTTCATCAGTGCGACGTCCACGAGGCCGGACACGCGCTGGTGGAGCTGCTCGGCGAGCGGCTCGCCGCCGAAGCCGTGCGGGTCGGTGAGCGCATCCGCGTCACCGAGCCGACCGCACCGCTGCGGGTGGTGAACGACAGCGTGAAGGTCCCCGCCCAGCTACCCCCCGCGGGCGGCCTGCACGCGCTCCGCCCGGCGACCCGCTACGACTTCACGCCCGACGGAACGTCCGAGGCGCCGGTCGTCGTGGCCCGGATCGGCGACACCGTACTCGTGGGCCTGCAGGCCGAGTTGAACGCCGGAACCGGCATCGACCTCAAGGCCGCGTCGCCGTTCCCCGGCACCTGCGTCGTCACCATGGTGAACGGTGCCGCCAAGTACCTTGCGGACGCCGGGAGTTACGACCGGGTCACCTACGAGGCGATGAACTCGCGGTACGCGCAGGGCGCGGCCGAGACGGTCACCGTGCGCCTCGTGGAGATCCTGCGGTCGCTCTGAGCCCCACTCCGAGTGACGCGCGCATGGCGATCCGGCCGGACATCGGGATCACGCCGCCGCTCGCTTCGGAGCCGACCGGACGAGCAGCCCGAGCGGCTGTCGCACCCTCTCGCGGACTCTGCGGCACCCGTGCCCCCTCATCGCCCCGTACGGCATTGCCGATACGGTGGAGGCGGGCAAGCGAAGCCGACGGCTCACACCTGCGCGGGATCACAACCAGGATTCACCGGCATGATGTTGCCTGGCGGGCCGCAAAGTGGCCGCAGCGTGTTGCCTGGCGAGCCGAGAGAAGGACATGAGCAAGACATTTACGCAGGTCAGAAGCCTAGCGGGGAGTGCGGGGTAAGGCCGTGCATATTGTCATCATGGGTTGCGGAAGAGTGGGTTCCGCTCTCGCCCAGACCCTGGAGCAACAGGGTCACACGGTCGCCGTGATCGACCAGGACCCCACCGCCTTCCGACGACTGGGCTCCGGGTTCGGTGGCCGTCGTGTCACCGGAGTCGGCTTCGACCAGGACACCCTGCGCGAGGCGGGCATCGAGGACGCCGGCGCGTTCGCCGCGGTCTCCAGCGGGGACAACTCGAACATCATCGCCGCCCGGGTGGCCCGCGAGATGTTCGGCATCGAGAACGTCGCGGCGCGCATCTACGACCCGCGCCGCGCCGAGGTCTACCAGCGCCTCGGCATCCCGACCGTCGCCACCGTCCGCTGGACGGCCGACCAGATGCTGCGCCGGCTGCTGCCCTCGGGCGCCGAGCCGCTGTGGCGCGACCCCACCGGCGGGGTGCAGCTCGCCGAGGTACACGCCTCCGCCTCCTGGGTGGGCCACAAGATCAGCCGACTCCAGGACGAGACCGGGGTGCGCGTGGCCTTTCTCACCCGGCTGGGCGAGGCGATCCTGCCCACCTCGCAGACGGTGCTGCAGGAGGGCGACCTGGTGCACGTGATGATGCGCACGGACGACGTGGACAAGGTCGAGGCGTCGTTCGCCAAGGGCCCTGAAGAGGAGGCCGGTCACTGATGAGGGTCGCCATTGCCGGTGCCGGTGCCGTGGGCCGTTCGATCGCGGGCGAGCTCCTGGAGAACGGTCACGAGGTCCTGCTGATCGACAAGGCGCCGACCGCCATCTCGGTCGAGCGCGTCCCGCAGGCGGAGTGGCTGCTCGCCGACGCCTGCGAGATCACCTCCCTGGACGAGGCCGCGCTCCAGCGCTGCAACGTGGTCATCGCGGCCACGGGTGACGACAAGGTCAACCTCGTCGTCTCCCTGCTCGCCAAGACCGAGTACGGGGTCCCGCGGGTCGTCGCCCGCGTCAACAACCCCAAGAACGAGTGGCTGTTCAACGAGGCCTGGGGCGTCGACGTCGCCGTCTCCACCCCGCGCCTGATGTCGGCCCTGGTCGAGGAGGCCGTCAGCGTCGGCGACCTGGTCCGGCTGCTCCGCTTCAGCCACGGCGACGCCAACCTGGTCGAGCTGACCCTGCCGCCGGAGTCCGCCCTGGCCGGTACGACGGTGGGCGACGTCGAGTGGCCCGAGGACACCTCCCTGGTCACGATCATCCGCGGCACCCGCGTCCTCACCCCCTCCCGGGAGGACTCCCTGGAGGCGGGCGACGAACTCCTCTTCGTGGCCGCCCAGGCTCGCGAGGAACAGCTGGAGGACCTGCTGTCGGTGCGCCGCGAGGACGCGACGAGCTAGTCGGCGGGGATACGACGATGGGGGCGCCCGGAGATCTCCGGGCGCCCCCATCGTCGTACACGCTGAAGCCGTGACGCCTCCCGGCGCCGTACCGCCGAAGGCGGCTACGCCCCGCGGCGGTGCCGGGCCGGCGCGGTCTCGCCGCGCTCCTGCGCGAGCGCGGCCTTGCGTTCCTTCTCCGCCTTCTCCTCCGCCTCCATCTCCGCGAACACGTCGATCGGCGCGGGGGCCTTGGCCAGGAAGACCCAGGTGAGCCAGACGGCGAGGAGGAAGGGCGGGATCTTGAGGGCGATCAGGATCCAGCCGAACTTGGTGGTGTCGGCCCACCAGTAGAGCGGGAAGAGGACCGCGCACTTGGCGAGCAGGATCAGGCCCCAGGCCCAACTGGCCTTCGCGTACGCCTTCTTGCGGCCGGGGTTGCGGGTGCGCCAGGAGAGGTTCTCCTTGAAGACCGGGCCGAGGATCAGGCCGATCAGGGGGACGCCCGCGAGGGTCGTGACGATATAAGCGACGGCCAGGCCGAGCGTGTAGAGCATGCCCGGCAGGTAGAAGTCCTTCGCGTTGCCCGTCATCATCGCGAAGACCACGCCGAACGCGACGCCGAAGACGCCGCTGAAGGCGTGCTTGACGGTGTCCCGCTTCACCAGGCGGACCACGACGAGCAGCAGGGACATCGCGACGGCGGCGATCGCCGACCAGTGCAGGTCCTTGTTGATCGTGAAGATGGTGACGAACAGGAGGCCGGGCACCACGGTCTCGACCATGCCGCGCACGCCGCCGAACGCCTCGAAGAGCGCGGCCTCGGTCACCGCCCGTGAATCCTGCTGGGCGTCTTCGGTCGGCTTGTCGAGCGACGTCACCGGCTACTCCCGTCCAAGGGGTCTGAGTTCGTACTTCGGGTTGAACAGCACCCTACGGCCCCGGCTCATCGAAATGCGGCCCGATGCGATCAGCTTGCGGCCCGGCTCTATCCCCACGATGGACCGTCGGCCGAGCCACACCACGTCCAGGGCCGCCGAGCCGTCGAACAGCTCGGCCTCCAGAGCCGGGACTCCGGCCCGTGGTCGCAGAGTGACCGTGCGCAAGGTACCAGTAACCGTCACGATCTGTCGGTCGTGGCAGTCACCGATGCGCGTACAGCCGGCGGTCTCGGCGTCCTCCCGCAGCTCCTCGGACTCCAGGTCCTCCTGGGACGAGGAGAGCCGGTCCATCATGCGCCGGAACCGGCCGGCCGGCTTTTGGGAACGAGGAACAGCACTCATACCGAAAGCGTACCGGGGTACGCCGACAGCGACGTACTCGCGGCGCCGCCCCTCAGACACGGTTCACTTCTCGAACCGGTACCCCATCCCCGGCTCGGTGATGAAGTGCCGCGGACGCGAGGGATCCAGCTCCAGCTTGCGGCGCAGCTGGGCCATGTAGACCCGGAGATAGTTCGTCTCCGTGCCGTACGACGGCCCCCACACCTCCTGGAGCAGCTGCTTCTGGCTGACCAGGCGGCCCGTGTTGCGCACCAGCACCTCCAGGAGGTGCCACTCCGTGGGAGTCAGGCGGACATCGCGTCCACCGCGGTTGACCTTCTTGGCGGCCAGGTCGACGGTGAAGTCCTCGGTGTCCACGATGACCTCGTCCTCGCCGCCGCCGGTGGGCTCCGCGCGGCGGACTGCGGCGCGCAGCCGGGCCAGCAGCTCGTCCATGCCGAAGGGCTTGGTGACGTAGTCGTCGGCGCCCGCGTCGAGCGCCTCCACCTTCTCGTCGGAGGAGTGCCGGGCGGAGAGCACCAGGATCGGCACCCGGGTCCAGCCGCGCAGCCCCCTGATCACCTCGACGCCGTCCATGTCGGGCAGGCCCAGGTCGAGCACCACGACGTCGGGGTGGCGGGCGGCGGCGAGCTGGAGCGCGGTGGCGCCGTCGGGGGCCGCGTCGACCTCGTACTTGCGTGCCTTCAGGTTGATCACGAGGGCTCGGGTGATCTGCGGCTCGTCGTCGACCACGAGGACCCGGGTCATGTGGTGTGCCTTTCTGCTGTTGCGGTGGCGAGGTCGCGGCTGCGGTCCACCGCCCGGAGCGTGAGCACCATGGTGAGTCCGCCGCCGGGCGTGTCCTCCGCGTTCAGGGTGCCGCCCATCGCCTCGGCGAAGCCGCGGGCGACCGCGAGGCCGAGGCCCACGCCGGCGCCGCGCGGGGCGTCGCCGTAACGCTGGAAAGGCGCGAAGATGCGGTCCTTGGCCTCGTCCGGGACGCCCGGGCCGCGGTCCACCACCCGCACCTCCACCCGGTCGGCCATGGCACTGGCGGAGACCAGCACCAGCTCACCGAGAGGGCTGTACTTCACCGCGTTCTCCACGAGGTTGGCGACCGAGCGCTCCAGCAGCCCCGCGTCGACGGCGACCATCGGCAGACTCTCCGGGATCTCCAGCTCCACGCTGTCCTCGGGTACGCCCCCCAGCGCCATCGGGACCACCTCGTCGAGGTCGATCTCGCGGATCAGCGGGGTGACCGTGCCGGTCTGCAGCCGGGACATGTCGAGGAGATTGCCCACCAGGTGGTCGAGGCGGTCGGCGCCGTCCTCGATGCCCTCGAGGAGCTCCGCCTGGTCCTCCTCGGACCAGGCCACGTCGTCGGACCGCAGCGAGGACACGGCGGCCTTGATCCCGGCCAGCGGGGTGCGCAGGTCGTGGCTGACGGCGGCCAGCAGCGCGGTGCGGATGCGGTTGCCCTCGGCCAGCGTGCGCGCCTGGTCGGCCTCGAACTGGAGGCGCTGGCGGTCCAGGACCACGGCGGCCTGTGCCGCGAAGGCGGCGAGGACCCGGCGGTCGGAGGCGGGCAGCACCCGGCCGGACAGCGCGAGCGCCATGTGGTCGCCGACGGGCATGTCCACGTCCGCGTCCTCGGGCCGGTCCAGCGCCCCCGGACCGACACGGCCCGCGCAGGTCCACGGATCGACGTCGCTGGTGCGCTCCAGCAGCGCCACCGACTCCATCCCGAAGGTCTCCCGGACGCGTTCCAGCAGGGCCTCCAGGCTGGTCTCGCCGCGCAGCACACTGCCCGCCAGGACGGAGAGGATCTCCGACTCGGCACGCAGGTGCGCCGCCTGGTGGGTGCGGCGGGCCGCCAGGTCCACCACCGACGCCACGGACACGGCGACACCCACGAAGATCGCGATGGCGACGATGTTCTTGGGGTCGGCGATCGTCAGCCGGTGCAGGGGCGGCGTGTAGTAGTAGTTCAGCAGCAGGGAGCCGCAGGCCGCGGACGCGAGGGCCGGGTAGAGGCCGCCGAGCAGGGCCGCGGCCACCGTCAGCGCCAGGAACAGCAGCATGTCGTTGGCGAGACCGAGGTCCACGGTGTTCAGCAGCAGCGCGAGGATCACCGGGCCGACGACGCCGACCAGCCAGCCCCAGATGATCCGGGAGCGGCCGAGCCGCGCACCCCGCGCGACCGGCAGCCCGCGCCCCTTGGCGACCTCGTCGTGGGTGACGATGTGGACGTCCAGGTCGGGGCCCGACTCCCGGGCGACCGTGGCGCCGACGCCCGGCCCGAAGACGTACTGCCAGGTCTTGCGGCGCGAGGAGCCGAGCACGATCTGGGTGGCGTTGACGCCCCGCGCGAAGTCCAGGAGGGAGACCGTTATGTCGTCACCGACGACGTGGTGGAAGGTGCCGCCCAGGTCCTCGACCAGCGTGCGCTGGACGGCGAGCTCCTTGGGCGAGGCCGAGGTCAGGCCGTCGCTGCGGGCGATGTAGACGGCCATCACCTCGCCGCCCGCGCCCTTCTCCGCGAGCCGCGCGGCACGCCGGATCAGCGTGCGGCCCTCGGGGCCGCCCGTCAGACCCACCACGATCCGCTCCCGCGAGCCCCAGATCTTCGAGACGCGGTGCTCGCTGCGGTACTCGGTCAGATACGCGTCGACCCGGTCGGCGACCCACAGCAGCGCCAGCTCGCGCAGCGCGGTGAGGTTGCCGGGCCGAAAGTAGTTCGACAGGGCCGCGTCGACCTTGTCGGACTTGTAGACGTTGCCGTGCGCCATCCGGCGGCGCAGGGCCTGGGGCGACATGTCGACCAGCTCGATCTGGTCCGCCCGGCGCACCACCTCGTCCGGCACCGTCTCCCGCTGCCGTACGCCGGTGATCGACTCGACGACATCGCCCAGCGACTCCAGGTGCTGGATGTTGACCGTCGACACCACGTCGATGCCCGCGGCCAGCAGCTCCTCGACGTCCTGCCAGCGCTTGTCGTTGCGCGAACCGGGGACATTGGTGTGCGCGAGTTCGTCCACCAGCGCGACGGCCGGGGCGCGCTCCAGTACGGCGTCCACGTCCATCTCGGTGAAGACGGATCCCCGGTACTCCAGCTCCTTGCGCGGGACCTGCTCCAGACCGTGCAGCATCACCTCGGTGCGCGGCCGGTTGTGGTGCTCCACGAAGGCGACCACGCAGTCCGTGCCCCGCTCGACGCGGCGGTGTGCCTCGGAGAGCATCGCGTACGTCTTGCCGACGCCCGGTGCCGCACCGAGGTATATCCGAAGCTTCCCGCGTCCCATGGCCCCATTGTCTTCCTGTCACCGCTGTGTACGCAGCGTCGACCTTACGGCCAATAATCTCGACAAAGGGGACAGAGGGTCGGCCTGGGGTCGGCTTTGACGCAACCCTGATGCGCCCGCAGGTGCAAGCCGGATGCGCCCGGAGGTCGACCGTGCCGCGCCGGACGCGTCAGTGCTCGACGATCTCCCCGTCGCTCAGCTCCAGCACCCGGTCGGCCAGGCCGAGCAGGGTCGCGTCGTGCGTGGCGACCAGCGCCGTGACGTTTTCGCTGCGGACGACCGCGCGCAGCAGTTCCATCACGGCGATGCCGGTCTCGGCGTCGAGCTGTCCGGTGGGCTCGTCGGCGATGAGGAGCGAGGGGTTGTTGGCGAGGGCGCGGGCGATGGCCACGCGCTGCTGCTGGCCGCCGGACAGCTCGCCGGGCCGCTGCGCCGCGTGGTCGGCGAGGCCGACGAGGGAGAGCAGCAGCTCGACGCGTTCCTCTCGCTCGCGCGGGTCGGCCCTGCGCAGCCGCAGCGGGACACCGACGTTCTCGGCGGCCGTGAGGATGGGGATGAGCCCGAAGGACTGGAAGACGAAGCCGATCCGGTCCCGGCGCAGCTCCAGAAGCCCGTTCTCGCCGAGCGCCGAGAGGTCGAGTCCGTCGACGGTGATGCTGCCCTCGTCCGGCTCGTCGAGCCCGCCGACGAGGTTGAGCAGCGTGGTCTTGCCGGAGCCGGAACGGCCCTTGAGGGCGACGAGCTCACCGCGCGGCACATCGAAGGAGACGCCCCGCAGCGCGTGCACGGCGGCGGCTCCGGTGCCGTACGAGCGATGGACGTTCTCGACGCGCACCATGGTGTCGGTGATGACCTGGCGCATGACCCTCCCCGTAGGCCGGGCGGTTCTCTCCCCGTCGGCCGGGCGCCAGTATCGCCAGCGGGCGCCCGGCCGGGCAATGGGTCAGCTCGGGTTGTCCCCGTGGGTCAGCGTCTCCCAGGCCACGAAGAGGTTGTTGCTGCCGGCCGGGCGGTTCTGCTCGGTCAGCGTCTGGGTGTTGGTCATGGCGATGCCCAGCCGGTTGTGCAGGGCGTTGTAGCCGACCTCGGTGACCGGTCCGAGTCCGAGGCTGAGGGAGCCGCCGCACAGCCAGCTCGGCACGGCCGCGCCCAGCTGGTACTTGGACTGGAATCCGAGCGCCTGCCGCAGCCGCTCGCCGACGTCCGTGCCGTACAGGTCCTGGCCCTGAATGCGGCTGGTCTCCGCGACGTGCGAGATGGCGGAGATGCCGTATCCGGTGTGCGTGAAGTCGCGGCAGGTCTCCTGGGTGAGCCCGGTGACGAAGGTGGACTGCCCCTGCCAGTAGCTGACGATCTTCGCGGTGGTGTCGAGGTTCTGGCTCGGCACGGTCTTCGGCACGGCGCCGTCGGAGGAGAGGTAGACGTACGCGGCCGTCCGCGTCCGGAACTTCGCCATGGCCTTGTCGTACGAGGTCTTGTCCTCGAGGAAGACGGAGATGCCGATGGCGGCCTCCATCATCGACAGCTCCCAATTGCCGTTGGAGTTGGAGCCGTTGATGATCTCGGGCAGGTAGACGTCGCGGAGCATGGTCGCGAAGCGGCCGGAGTTCGCCCAGGTCCCGGTGTACGTGTACTTGATGATCTCGGCGGCCTTGGGCCAGGAGGAGCCCGCCCAGCCGGTCTGCAGGGGCGCGTTGCTGTTGGTGTGCTCCTTGATCGTCGCCGACCAGGCATCCATCAGCTCGATGGACTTCTTCGCGTACCGGTCGTCGCGGGTGATGTACCAGGCGAGGGCGTCGGTGTACGCGGCTATCGCGTCCTCGCGCTCGTCGGTGCAGCCGTAGTTGGGGTTGGAGTACGAGCCGCACTCGACGGTCGCGCGGGGCGCGGCGGTGCGGGTCAGCGAGGCGTACTTGCTCGCCATCATCTGGTCGTACGCGCCCTTCCAGGGCTGGGCGCCGGCGTTGACCTTGGTGCGGGCGAAGTCCAACTGGCTCGTGGAGACGGTGACTCCGGGGTGCACGAAGGTGGTGGGTGCGGCGTCGGCGCGGTGGGCGCCGGGCCAGGAGAGGAATCCGGCGACCAGGGCGGCGGTCGCGGCGGCGACGGTGACGACGAAGGCGGGGCGCCGTCTGCGGCGGTGGGCAGCGGGGGTGTCGGGCATGTGGGGGCCATCCGTTCTCGTATATGAACGACGCACTGGGTACTGAACACACGCGCTGGCCGGTGACCATAGGTACAGACCAGACTTCCGTCAAGGCCTGAAGGAAGGCGCGCAGCTCAACTGCGGTTCATGGATGAGAACTTGGACACAGAAAGGGCCGCACCCCTGGTGAAAGGGGTACGGCCCGACTCGTGTGTCACTCGCGCGTCAGCGGACCTCAGTGATCTCCGGTCCGCGCTGCAGCTGTCCCATGCCGCCGGAGAAGCGGGAACCGCTCTGCTCCTCCTGCTGGACACCCTCGGCCACCATCTGCGCGTCGTCCGGCAGCTTCAGGACGATCGGGTCGCGGGGGGCCATCGGACCCTCACCGCGGACGACGACCGTGTCCCGGAAGATCTGCTCGAGCAGGCCCGCGGCCTGCGGCTGCACCGCGCCCTGCCCGGAGATCACTCCGCGCAGGAACCAGCGGGGGCCGTCCACGCCGACGAACCGCACGACCTGGAAGCCGCCCGTGCCGTCCGGCAGCTGCACCGGCACCTGCGCCCGCAGCTCCCAGCCCAGCGGACCCTCGACCTCGTCGATGACACCGCCCTGCTGGGTGATGCCGGAGGCGATCTCCTCGCGTACCTCGCCCCAGATGCCCTCGCGCTTGGGAGCAGCGAAGGCCTGCAGCTGGATGGCGCTGTCCTTGAGGACCACGGTCGCCGCGACGATCGCGTCGCCCGCGACCTCGACCCGCAGCTCCATGCCCTCGACCCCGGGCACGAAAAGGCCACCCAGGTCCACCCGGCCCTCGGCCGGATCGCGGACCTCGGAGCCGTCCCAGGGACCGTCGGGGCGCGGCTCGGGTTCGAGCCTCACGCGCTCCCGCTCCTCGGCTTCGTCCGCCTCAGTGTCGACGTCGTCGACGACCTGCTCGGCCTCGCTCGCCGCGTCCTCGGCGGCACTGCCCTTCTTGCGACGTCCGAACACGTCACTGTCCTTCCCGGTCGGATACGACCGAAGCGTATCGATTCCCACCCGCCCCGCCGCCCACGGCGGCATGACCGCCGGTGGACCCGAAGCCCCCCGCGGCCCGCGCCGAGTCGGGAAGCTCCGCCACTTCCTGGAAGCGGACCTTCTCGACCTGCTGGACGACCAGTTGGGCAATCCGGTCGAAGCGCTCGAACCGCACGGACTCGCGCGGGTCGAGATTCACCACGATCACCTTGATCTCCCCACGGTACCCGGCATCCACCGTCCCCGGGGCATTCACGAGGGCGACACCGCAGCGGGCGGCGAGCCCGGAACGGGGGTGCACGAAGGCCGCGTACCCCTCGGGCAGCGCGATGGACACTCCCGTGGGCAGAACGGCCCGCTCGCCCGGCTTCAGCTCGCAGCTCTCGGTGGTGCGCAGATCGGCTCCCGCGTCACCGGGGTGCGCGTAGGCGGGAAGCGGGACTTCGGGGTCGACGCGCCGGATCAGCACGTCCACGGGGTTACGGGTCACGGGTTCACCTCGAAGGCACGGACGCGCCGGCTCTGGTCCGGGTCGCTCATGGCGGCCCGGATCTCCTCCGGGCGGCCGTTGTCGATGAAGTGGTCGACCTTCACCTCGATGAAGAGGGCGTCGGCGCGGACGGCGACGGGCCCCTCGGGCCCGCCGATCCGCCCGGTGGCGGTGGAGTAGATCTTCCGCCCGGCCACGGCGGTGACCTCGGCCTCCAGGTGGAGCACGGTGCCGACCGGCACGGGGCGCCGGAAGTCGGTCTCCAGCCGTCCTGTCACGGCGATGGTGCGCAGCAGCCAGTTCAGGGAACCCAGCGTCTCGTCGAGCGCGGTGGCGAGGACGCCGCCGTGCGCGAGACCGGGAGCGCCCTGGTGGGCGGGCCGTACGGTGAACTCCGCCGTGATCCGGACCCCCTCCCCCGCGCGGGCCTCCAGGTGCAGTCCGTGGGGTTGCTCCCCGCCACATCCGAAACACTGTTCGTAGTGCGCCCCGAGGAGCTCACCGGGGGCGGGCGCGTCGGGGTGCCGCACCGGCGCGACGGCGTCGGCGGGAGGCTTCAGAGCTGCGGAAGTACCACTCACAGCCGCAGACCTTACCCGCCCGCCCGTCTCCCACCGCCGCCCTGCCCGACCGCGCTTCGCACCGGCCCCCCTGATCCCGGGGCAGCGTACGCACCGTGCCAAGCTTGGCTTCATGCAGCTCTCCGCCTCGCCGTACGAAGAACGCCTCACCGCCCCCCGCACGTGGTGGCTGGTCTGCTTCCTGGTCGGGGTCGCGATGGCCCTGGTCTTTCTCCCGTTCGGCACGCTGCCGCTGCTGGGCGGCCTGGTCGGCGGCACCGCGGTCTCGGCCGTCGTGGCCAGTTCGTACGGCTCGATCCGCATCCGTGTCGTCGGCGACTCCCTGATCGCCGGCGAGGCCAAGATCCCGGTCGCGGCGCTCGGCGACGCCGAGATCCTGGACCAGGAGGAGGCGCGCGCCTGGCGCACGTTCAAGGCCGACCCACGCGCCTTCATGCTCCTGCGCGCCTACATCCCCGGAGCCCTGCGCGTCCAGGTCACGGACCCGGCCGACCCGACGCCGTACCTGTACCTGTCGACGCGGGAGCCGGAGCGGCTGGCGGCGGCGCTGGAAGCGGCACGCGCGACGGCTGGGTAGCGCTGCTCAGCCGGGGCTTCACTCGGGTCTTCCGGGCCGGGGCTTCACCCGGGCCGGGGCTTGCCCAGGGCAACGCCTCACGACGGGCTCAGCGCTCCAGCCCCTTGGGGATCTCCCCCACCCGCAGGGGATCCGAAGGCTTCTCCAGCGGCGGCAGCTCCGGAAGCGCGTCCCACGGCACCTGGGCCTTGCGCAGGTCCTTGCGAATACGCGCCGCGACGCGTTTGGTGTCCCGGCGGTTCATGACCGCCCCCACCACCGCACCGACCATGAACGGCATCAGGTTGGGCAGATCCCGGACCATCCGCTTCATGATCTGCTGGCGCAGCTCCCGCTTCATCTGGCCGCCCAGCGCGGCGTTGACGGTCGCCGGTTTCGTCACGTCGATCCCGCGCTCCGAGGACCAGGAGTTCAGATACGCGGCACTGCGCTGCTTCAGGGTGCCCGGCGGCCGCAGGCCGTAGACCTCGTGGAGCTCGGCGATCAGCTTCAGCTCGATCGCGGCCACGCCGGTGATCTCGGTGGCCAGCTCGGTGGGCATGGCGGGCGGCACCGGCAGCATCGCGGCGGCGCCGATCCCGGCGCCCACCGTGGACGTCGCGGCGGCCGCGCCCGCGACAAGCTTGTCCGCGAGCTGCTCGGGACCAAGGCCCGGGAACTGCCTGCGGAGGGTCGCGAGGTCCCGTACGGGAACCCGCGGGGCGAGATCGATGATCCGGTCGGCGAGGAACGCCAGGCCCGCCCTGGCCCGGCTGCCGCCCTTCTGGACGCCTTTCCTGACCCCCTCCCGGACGACTGCCACGCGGCGCCTTGCAGCGGGCGCGGGAGTGTCCGTGGAGGCCGTGAGGCCGCCTGTGGCGGGCGCCCGCTCGAGCGAGGCTGATCCCGGTTCGGAAGAGCCCCGCTCGTCGTCACGCACGCCTTCAGAGCCGTCTGAGGGCCCTTCGTCCGCTTCCCGCGGGGGGAAGCGGCGCTTCCAAGGTGGGGTCGAGCCAGTCACGGCCGACCCTGCCTCAGTCGCAGTCGCGGCAGATCGGCTGACCGTTCTTCTCGCGGGCCAGCTGGCTGCGGTGGTGCACCAGGAAGCAGCTCATGCAGGTGAACTCGTCCTGCTGCTTGGGCAGCACCCGGACGGCCAACTCCTCGTTCGAGAGGTCCGCGCCGGGCAGCTCCAGGCCTTCTGCGGCCTCGAACTCGTCTACATCGACGGCTGAAGTCGACTTGTCGTTCCGGCGAGCCTTCAGTTCTTCAAGGCTGTCCGAGTCGACGTCGTCGTCGGTCTTGCGTGGGGTGTCGTAATCCGTTGCCATGTCGCTCTCCCCCTCTGGGTGTCTGCGGTGTCTCCAGCGCACGTAACGCGTGAGAGGCCGGACTTGTGCCCGACCCGAGGCGGAGATTTTGCCTCACATCAAGGTCTGTTACTCAATCGACACCCAACCGGACTCCTCAAGAGTGATCGGCTTGGATGGCGAACGGGACCGTACACGGTCCGAATGCCGACTTCAAAGGCGTCTCACCGTGTACTTCCCGTGATCTCGACCCCCGAAAACCCGGATTTTCCCGGCTTTCCGACAGCCTTCATGATCACGGAGAGTAGATGGCCGGAAATTCGCCCTTGTGATCGATCACACACGAGCCTCCCGGATGGGCGGCCAGAAAATTCCGCGCAAAGCGAACATCATCGCGTGTCGGCGACATGGTCTCAGATAGGCAGGGTGACGCGCATCACGAGCCCACCTCCATCCCGCGGCTCCGCGACGATGTGGCCCCCGTGCGCGCGGGCCACTGACCGGGCGATCGACAGGCCGAGGCCCACGCCCTTGTCGCTGCCCGTGCGCTCCGTACGCAGCCGCCGGAAGGGCTCGAAAAGATTGTCGATCTCGTACGCGGGAACCACCGGCCCCGTGTTCGACACCACCAGGACCGCCTGACCGTGCTCGACCTGTGTCGTGACCTCGACCCAGCCGCCCTCCCGTCGCCCGCCACCGCCCTTGTTCGGAAGCGCTTCGCGCTGCGCCTCCTCACTCGGCACGTTGTACCGCACGGCGTTCTGGACGAGGTTCAGGGCGATCCGCTCCAGCAGGACGCCGTTGCCCTGGACGACCGCCGCGGCGCGCTCCCCGCGGATCTCCACGCCCTTGGCCTCCGCCTCGGCGTGCACCTGGTCGACGGCCTGCGAGGCGACCTCGGCGAGGTCCACGGGCTTGCGCTCCACGATCTGGTTGTCGCTGCGGGCGAGCAGCAGCAGGCCTTCGACGAGCTGCTCGCTGCGCAGATTGGTGGCCAGCAGCGTCTTGCCCAGCTGCTGGAGCTCCACCGGCGCCCCGGGGTCGGAGAGGTGCACCTCAAGAAGCGTGCGGTTGATCGCCAGCGGGGTGCGCAGCTCGTGCGAGGCGTTGCCGACGAACCGCTGCTGGGCCGTGAAGGCCCGTTGCAGCCGCTCCAGCATGTCGTCGAAGGTGTCCGCCAGCTCCTTCAGCTCGTCGTCCGGGCCGTCCAGTTCGATACGCCGGGACAGGTCTGAGCCCGCCACCGCGCGCGCGGTGCGGGTGATCCGGCCGAGCGGCGAGAGGACCCGGCCCGCCATCGCGTAGCCGAAGGCGAACGCGATGATGGCAAGGCCGAGGAGGGCGAGCAGCGAGCGGCTGAGCAGGTTGTCCAGGGCGGCCTGGCGTTGGTGGTCGATGCAGTTGCTGATCGCGTCGTTGAACGCGGTGAGCGACAGGTTGCCCGTGTTGACCGCGGGACAGTTGTCACTGGTGACCTTGATGTCGGTGCCGCCGGCGATCCTGAAGAGCGGCTCGCCGCCCGTGTTCAGCGCCTGCGCGGCGAGCAGATAGATGATCGACAGCAGCAGGATGCCGGCGATCAGGAACATGCCGCCGTACAGCAGCGTGAGCCGTATCCGGATGGTCGGGCGCAGCCAGGGGAACGGCGGTTCCGGCCGTCGGGGGTCCCAGGTGGGCTTCGGAGGAGCCGTGGGATGCGTGGGGGTCGTGGCCACTGTGGATCAGATCCGGTAGCCGGAGCCGGGCACGGTGACGATCACAGGAGGCTCGCCGAGCTTGCGCCGCAGGGTCATGACCGTCACCCGTACGACATTGGTGAACGGGTCCGTGTTCTCGTCCCAGGCCTTCTCCAGGAGCTGCTCCGCCGAGACGACAGCACCCTCGCTGCGCAGCAGGACCTCCAGGACGGCGAACTCCTTGGGCGCGAGCTGGACTTCCTTGCCGTCGCGGAAGACCTCGCGGCGGTTGGGGTCGAGCTTGATCCCGGCGCGCTCCAGGACGGGCGGCAGCGGCACGCTCGTACGGCGTCCGAGGGCACGCACGCGTGCCGTCAGCTCGCTGAACGCGAACGGCTTGGGAAGGTAGTCGTCGGCGCCGATCTCCAGGCCCTCGACGCGGTCGCTGACGTCGCCGGACGCGGTGAGCATCAGCACGCGCGTGGGCATGCCGAGCTCGACGATCTTGCGGCAGACGTCGTCGCCGTGCACGAGCGGGAGGTCGCGGTCGAGGACGACCACGTCGTAGTCGTTGACGCCGATGCGCTCCAGGGCGGCCGCCCCGTCGTACACGACGTCGACGGCCATGGCCTCCCGGCGCAGTCCGGTGGCCACAGCATCGGCGAGCAGCTGCTCGTCCTCGACGACGAGTACGCGCACGTCGCTTGTCCTTCCTCTGTCCACCCGCGTAGCGCCTCTTCGGCGCACGCGGGCGGGGGGTCTGTCACGGGTAAGGCCTCCATCCTGCCCTTTTCGGCCATAAACCGGCTGTAAGGCGGTGGGAGGCCCCCGGGAAGACGGTCAACGGGCCCGGGAATGCGAGATTTTCTCGTCGGGTTGAGGTTTCCACGGAAGGGAGCGGGGGGAGGACGGCTTTACACCCCGCGATCACGCTCTGCATGTGGCAAGCCACCTTGTGGTACGTCCAACCGCTTCCGCAGAGCGGGCGTGGGTGTCCGGCACCGTCGCCGCCCAGCCTGGGCAGCGCTGGGCACCCATCTGGAGACGTGATCGCCCCTTCCGAACGGCACACCCCCGTGCCACCGACCCACGACCCAGGACGAGGGGGCGCAGCATGGACGCATTCACCGCAGGACTTCTGCAGCGCATAAGGGCGACCGAGTCCGACCTGACGCGGGCTCGCGAAACAGGCGACGACTTCCTCGCGGAGGTCGAGCAGGCCGAGCTCGACGACCTGCACCGCCTTGCCGCCGAGCACGGTGTGGAGGTCGGCGCGTCGCGCGTCTGATCAGTTCGTACGAGAGCGGGGCCCCGGTATCGATCCAGTGCCGGGGCCCCGCTCCGTTTGCCGCCTGTTGTACGCGCCGTCAGTCGTGCCAGGCGCCGAAGTCCTCCAGGAGCCGCTGGAGGGGCTCGAAGACACCAGGTGAGGCGGCGAGCGCCAGATCGCCTCCGGGGCGCTCTCCGGGGCGCCCACCGGTCAGCGCGCCCGCCTCACGGGCGATCAGGTCACCCGCGGCGAGGTCCCAGGGGTTGAGCCCCCGCTCGTAGTAGCCGTCGAGGCGGCCCGCCGCGACGTCGCACAGGTCGACCGCGGCCGAGCCGGAGCGCCGGATGTCGCGCAGCAGCGGGATCAGCCGCTGGGCGACATCGGCCTGGTGGGCCTTGACCTCGGCCACGTAGTTGAAGCCGGTCGACACCAGGGCCTGGTCCAGGGGCGGCGACGGGCGGCAGGTCAGCCGACGCTCGCCCACCCAGGCTCCGGTGGCGCGGGCGCCACGGCCGCGCACCGCGTGGTACGTCTCGCCGCGCATCGGCGCCGCGACGACCCCCACGACGGTTTCGCCGTACTGTTCGGCCGCGATGGACACCGCCCAGGTCGGCAGCCCGTACAGGTAGTTGACCGTGCCGTCGAGCGGGTCGATGACCCAGCGGATGCCGCTGGTGCCCTCGGTGGCGGCGCCCTCCTCGCCGAGGAAGCCGTCGCCCGGGCGGTGCTGGGAGATCAGGTCGGTGATCAGTTTCTCGGCGGCGATGTCCATCTCGGTGACGACGTCGATCGGGCTGGACTTGGTCGCGGCGACCGTGAGGTCCGCCGGGCGTCCGTCCCGCAGCAGCTCACCGGCGCTGCGGGCGGCCTGGTGCGCGAGCTGGAGCAGTTCGGTGTGCAGGGGCTCGATCACGGGGCTCCTCAGGCGTACGGGCTGTCGGCGCCCGCGGCGGCGGGCTTCGGGGCGCGGGCGGGGCAGCAGCCCACGGGGCACAGGTCCGCGCTCGGGCCGAGCGCCCCCAGGGCGCAGGGTGTCACCTGCCGACCGCTCTCGGTCGCGGCGCGCTCCAGGACGAGTTCACGGATCGCCGCGGCGAAGCGCGGGTCGGCGCCGACGGTGGCCGAGCGGCGCACCGGCAGCCCCAGCTCCTCGGCCTTGGCCTTCGCCTCCGTGTCGAGGTCGTACAGGACCTCCATGTGGTCCGAGACGAAGCCGATCGGCGCCATCACGACGGCCGGGACCCCGGTGCCGTGCAGCTCTTCCAGGTGATCGCAGATGTCGGGCTCCAGCCACGGGATGTGCGGCGCTCCGGAGCGCGACTGGTAGACGAGCTGCCAGGGGTGCTCGATGCCGGTCTCCTCGCGCACCGCGTCGACGATCAGCCGCGCCACGTCCAGATGCTGCTTCACGTACGCGCCGCCGTCGCCGTGGTCCTCGACCGGGCCTGAGGTGTCGGCCGCCGCGTCCGGGATGGAGTGCGTCGTGAAGGCGAGGTGCGCGCCCGCCCGTGCGTCCTCGGGCAGTTCGGCGAGGGACTTCAGCACGCCGTCGACCATGGGGCGTACGAAACCGGGGTGGTTGAAGTAGTGCCGCAGCTTGTCGACCTGGGGCGGCTCCAGGCCCTCGGCTTCGAGGATCGCCAGCGACTCCGCCAGGTTCTCGCGGTACTGGCGGCAGCCCGAGTACGAGGCGTAGGCGCTGGTGGCGAGGACGAGGACGCGGCGGCGGCCGTCGGCGACCATCTCGCGCAAGGTGTCGGTCAGGTACGGCGCCCAGTTGCGGTTGCCCCAGTAGACGGGCAGGTCCAGGCCGTGGTCCGCGAAGTCCTTGCGGAGGGCGTCGAGCAGGGCGCGGTTCTGGTCGTTGATGGGGCTGACCCCGCCGAACAGGAAGTAGTGCTGCCCCACTTCCTTGAGCCGTTCCTTGGGGATGCCGCGCCCGCGCGTCACGTTCTCCAGGAATGGGACCACGTCGTCCGGGCCTTCGGGGCCGCCGAACGAGAGCAGGAGCAGGGCGTCGTAGGGGGTGGCATCGAGCGCATCTGGCATGTCTCCGATCCTGCCATCCGTGACTGACAGCCGGACAACAGCCACAGGACAACGTGACTGACAGCCGGACACAGCCACAGGACAAGCGGCATCACCGAGTGCATGGGGGGTCACCTCACCCGTAAGCTGTATCGACCATCTTCACGCCTTACCGGATCCCCCGGAGACCCCCGTGCCCAGCCCGTACCGCGCCCTGTTCGCCGCCCCCGGCTCCAAGGGCTTCTCCGCCGCGGGCTTCCTCGGCCGTATGCCGCTGTCGATGATGGGCATCGGCGTGGTCACGATGATCTCCCAGCTCACCGGGCGGTACGGGCTCGCGGGGGCGCTGTCGGCGACCATGGCGCTGGCCGCCGCGGCGATGGGCCCGCAGGTCTCCAGGATGGTGGACCGGTACGGGCAGCGGCGCGTGCTGCGCCCCGTCACCCTGTTCGCGCTGGCCGCTGCCGCCGGGCTGCTGCTCACCGCGCACTTCGGGTGGCCGGACTGGGTGCTGTTCGCCTGCTCGGCCGGCATCGGCTGCGTACCGAGCATCGGCGCGATGATCCGGGCCCGCTGGGCGGCCCTCTACCGGGGCACCCCGCAGCTGCACACCGCGTACTCCTTCGAGTCCGTGGTGGACGAGATCTGCTTCATCTTCGGACCGATCATCTCCATCGGCCTGTCCACGGTGTGGTTCCCGGAGGCCGGGCCGCTGCTCGCCGCCTGCTTCCTCGCGGCCGGTGTCTTCTGGCTGACGTCCCAGCGCGCCACCGAGCCGGTGCCGCATCCGCGCGAGCACCACACCGGCGGTTCCGCGCTGCGCTCGGCCGGACTCCAGGTCCTGGTCGCCACGTTCGTGGCGACCGGAGCGATCTTCGGGGCCGTCGACGTGGTCACCGTGGCCTTCGCCGAGGAGCAGGGGCACAAGGGTGCCGCGAGCGTCGTCCTCGCGCTGTACGCGGCGGGCTCCTGTGTGGCGGGAGCCGTGTTCGGGCTGCTGCACTTCAAGGGGGCGCCCGAAGGCCGGTGGCTGCTGGGCATATGCGCGATGGCCGTGAGTATGATCCCCCTCCTACTGGTCGGAAACTTGCCGTTCCTGGCCGTGGCGCTGTTCGTTGCGGGCCTGTCCATCGCTCCCACGATGATCACGACGATGTCCCTCATCGAACAGCACGTACCACGCGCGAAACTGACCGAGGGCATGACCTGGGTGAGCACCGGGCTCGCGGTCGGGGTCGCGCTCGGCTCCTCCGTGGCCGGCTGGGTGATCGACGCCGCCGGTGCGAAGGCCGGGTACGGGGTTCCGGCGGTGTCCGGGGCCGTCGCGGTCGCGGTCGGTTTCCTCGGGTATCGCCGGCTGAGCAGGCCGGTTCCGCAGCGGGGAGGGACCCATGAGCACCACAGTGAGCGGGAAGAGCGGCACGTGGCGTAACTGGGCGGGGAACGTCACCGCCCGTCCCGTACGGGAGGTCACCCCCGCTTCGGTCGAGGAACTCTCCGCCGCCGTACGGAAGGCGGCCGACGACGGTCTGCACGTGAAGGCGGTCGGCACCGGGCACTCCTTCACGGCCGCCGCCGCCACCGACGGCGTATTGATCCGCCCTCAACTGTTGACCGGCATCCGCAATATTGACCGCGCGGCCGGGACCGTCACCGTTGAGGCGGGCACCCCGCTCAAGCGTCTCAACGTGGCCCTTGAACGCGAGGGACTGTCGCTCACGAACATGGGCGACATCATGGAGCAGACGGTTTCGGGGGCGACCAGCACCGGGACGCACGGCACGGGGCGCGACTCGGCCTCGATAGCCGCGCAGATCAAGGGTCTTGAGCTGGTCACGGCGGACGGCTCGGTCCTCACCTGCTCCGACAAGGAGAATTCCGACGTCTTCGCGGCCGCCCGCGTCGGAATAGGCGCCCTGGGGATCGTCACCGCGATCACCTTCTCCGTAGAGCCCATATTTCTGCTCACGGCCCGCGAGGAGCCGATGACCTTCGACAAGGTCACCGCCGACTTCGACGAACTCTTCACCGAGAACGAGCACTTCGAGTTCTACTGGTTCCCGCACACCGGCAACTGCAACACCAAGCGCAACAACCGCAGTGCGGGCCCCGAGAAGCCCGTCGGACAGATCAGCGGCTGGATCGAGGACGAGTTCCTCTCCAACGGCGTCTTCCAGGCGGCCAATCTGCTCGGCCGCGCCGTGCCCGCCACCATCCCGACGATCGCCAAGATCTCCAGCCGCGCACTGTCCGCGCGGACCTACACCGACATTCCCTACAAGGTCTTCACTTCTCCGCGCCGGGTGCGCTTCGTGGAGATGGAGTACGCCGTCCCGCGCGAGGCCCTGGTCGAGACGCTGCGCGAGCTGAAGGCGATGGTCGACCGCTCCCCCCTGAGGGTCAGCTTCCCCGTCGAGGTGCGCACGGCCCCCGCGGACGACATCACACTCTCCACGGCGTCGGGGCGGGAGAGCGCGTACATCGCCGTCCATATGTTCAGGGGCACCCCCTATCAGGCGTACTTCACCGCCGCCGAGCGGATCTTCACCGCGCACGAGGGGCGGCCGCACTGGGGCAAGGTGCACACCCGCGACGCGGAGTACTTCTCCGGGGTCTATCCGCGCTTCGGCGAGTTCACTGCGCTGAGGGATCGGCTCGACCCGGATCGGCGCTTTGCGAACGACTACTTGCGTCGGGTGCTGGGCTCGTAGGCGTCGTCGCGCCCGGTGTGGGGGTCGAGGCGTCACCCGAAGGTTCCGGGGTGGCACTGGAACTCGGCGTCGGCGTGGGCGTCGTGGAACTGCCGTCGTCCTGAGGGGTGCCGGTGGTGCTGCTGCTGTCGGACGGCTGCTGCGAGGTCTCGGCCGAGGGCGTCGTACTCGACGTACCGGGCTCCGAGTCGGAGCTTGGGCCGCTTCCCTTCAAGGCGTCACCGACGGTGGTGCTCTTCCCGTCGCCGCTGAAGCTCTGCCCCGACACCAGTTCATACGTCGTGATGCCCGCCATGGTGACGCCGAAGACGAGTGCCGCCGCGACCACCGGCCGCTTCCAGCTCCTGACCCGCGCGCGGTAGACGGTTCCCTCACCGAACTCATGTGCTGGAGCGGGCAGATGAGCCTCGTGCACCGGCCTCGGCTTGGCCTGCACCGTCACGTCGCGTATCTGCTCGCCGGTGCGCTTGAAGAAGTGCTGAAAGACGGTGCCCCCGCAGGTGGCGATCGCGCTCACCACTCCGGCGCCCAGGATCGTCCCGTACACACCGAAGTAGGAAGCGAGTTTGGCCGCCACCACCGCGGCCACGGCGCTGCCCGCCACTTGCGGAACGCTCAGATCCACCCGCTTCCTCTTCGGTTCCTCCCCGGCATCCGACTTCTTACCCATTCCCGGACCTTGCCTGCCTTTCCCGTACTTGATCGACCGACTGCACGAGAAGGGGGACGTATGGGCGAAACGATTAGTTCCGTTTCTGGCGTTTACGTGAAGTGCGCCACGTTTCATGGTCGCGAAAACGGCGCACCGGACGGCCAACTAGCACCCCCTGCCAGAAGTTGAGCGGCGCGCCGATCCACGCACATGGCCCGAATGGAGTACTGTTGCGAGCCCTGGGTCCGGACTCCCGCCAGGGTGTCCGGGGTCTTGCAGGACCGCCGGGAGGGGGCTCGTTGCACAGGGTGATGGAGTTCGTCACTTAGCGTTGCGAAAAGGTAACCGTGCCATAACGGCGATCCCGGGCCCGCGCCCGACACGCCGGGCAACTCGGCAAGGTTGTGGCAGGCTGCACCCGGGCAGGCCACACTCGACTAGCGGAAGCAGCGACGCACGTGACGTCGGCAGGCACCACCCGGGAGGTCCCCATGCCCGAACTGCGTGTCGTGGCCGTCTCTAACGACGGCACACGGCTGGTGCTGAAGGCTGCGGACAGCACGGAGTACACGCTTCCGATTGACGAGCGTCTGCGCGCCGCTGTACGCGGCGACCGTCCCCGCCTCGGCCAGATCGAGATCGAGGTGGAGAGCCATCTCCGCCCCCGAGACATCCAAGCGCGTATACGTGCCGGCGCCTCCGCGGAGGAAGTGGCCCAGCTCGCCGGCATCCCCGTCGATCGCGTACGCCGCTTCGAGGGTCCCGTGCTCGCCGAGCGCGCCTTCATGGCCGAGCGCGCCAGGAAGACTCCCGTCCGCCGCCCCGGTGAGAACGCCGGACCCCAGCTCGGCGAGGCCGTTCAGGAGCGACTGCTGCTGCGCGGTGCCGAGAAGGACACCGTCCAGTGGGACTCGTGGCGTCGTGACGACGGCACCTGGGAAGTACTGCTGGTCTACCGGGTCGCGGGTGAGCCGCACTCGGCGAGCTGGACGTACGACCCGCCGCGGCGGCTCGTCCAGGCCGTCGACGACGAGGCGCGCTCGCTGATCGGCGAGTCCGACGACCTCGCGGCGCCCGAGCCGAGCTTCCCGTTCGTGCCACGGATCGCACGCCTGCCGCGCGACCGTCCGCTGGACCGTGCCCTGGACCGGCAGATGGAGCGGCCGAGCATTCCGTCGCCGTCCCCCGAGCCGGTCGAGGAGTCCACCAACGACCGGGATTCGCTCACCAGCCTCCTGGAAGCGGTTCCGAGCTTCCGGGGCGACATGGTGGTGCCCGAGCGGCCCTCCACGACGGAGCGTCCCGCCACGGAGGAGCCCGCTCCCGAGCCCGAGTCGGAGGAGCCCCCGGCTCCGGCGGCCTCGGCCGGTGCCGGTTCCGCCTACGCGGACGTCCTCATGCCCCGCTCGGTCGGCAGCCACCGCGACCGTCTTGTCGGCGCGACCGACCGCCAGGCCGAGGCCGACGGCGTCCGCCCCGGCCGCAGAGCGGCGGTCCCGAGCTGGGACGAGATCGTCTTCGGCACACGACGGAAGAAGCAGGACTGATCACTTGTACGACGATGGGGCTCGCACCGGTCCGGTGCGAGCCCCATCGCTGTCACTGAGGGTCTGGACCGACCGCGACCGGGCGGCTCCCGTCCTGGGACCACTCCGACCAGGAGCCCGCGTACAGGGCGGCGGGAATCCCGGCGACAGCGAGGGCCAGCACCTCATGGGCGCCGGAGACACCCGAGCCGCAGTAGACGCCCACCTCGGAAGTACCGGTCGCGCCCAGGGACTTGAAGCGGTCGGCGAGCTCCGCGGCGGGCAGGAACTGTCCGTCCTCGGTGACGTTCTCCGTGGTCGGCGCGGAGACCGCCCCGGGAATGTGCCCGCCCACGGGATCGATCGGTTCGACCTCGCCCCGGTACCGCTCGCCCGCACGGGCGTCGAGCAGCAGTCCGGTACGCGCGAGCGCCGCCGCCCCGTCCGCGTCGAGCAGCGGCCTGGCACCGGGCACCGGGACGAAGCTTCCGGCGGCCGGCGCCGGCGCCTCCGAGGACACCGGCCCGCTCCAGGCGGCGAAGCCGCCGTCAAGCACGCGTACCGAGGGATGACCCGTATAGCCCAGCAGCCACCACGCGCGCGCGGCGGCCCACCCCTGCCCGCCGTCGTACACAACGACATCGCGGTCCGCGGAAACCCCGGCGGCACGCATCGCTGCGCCGAAGACCTCGAGGTCGGGCAGCGGATGCCGGCCCCGGGCCCCGGCCTGACCAGCGAGTTCGGAATCCAAATCAATAAAGACAGCCCCTGGGATGTGCGCCTTTTCGTACTCGGAGCGCAGCTGGGGGCCACCCAGCTGCCAGCGGACATCGAGGAGGACGGGCGGGGTGGGTCCCGCCAGATCGCTCGCGAGTTCGGATGCGGAGATGATGGCGTTCATGGCCACCATCCTTGCGCACGGGGTGGCCCAGCCGTCCAGGTCCGGCTACTCTGCTCCGCCGGACAGGTCCGATCACGAGGCGTATGGGATCGAGCACATGCTGTACAGCCGATGGACACCACGCGGCAATCGCACCGAAACGGACGAGAAACGGCACATCGGGCATCCTCCGGCCGTGGGTCGCTGAAGGGCGGCGCGGCCGGGACGCGTGGTGTGACCGGTGGTGCGAACATCGGCACGGGGCGTGCACGCACGTGGCCGCGGTACGCGTGTTCGTAGGCGGAAGGCGACCGGCCACCGCGAGGGGCCGAGAAGAGAGTGACGATGACCGAGGCACGGGGGTCGGCCGGCCTGAACGGCACCACGCACGCGCGGCACACGCCCGGCACACCCTGCTGGGTGAGCCTGATGGTGCACGGAATGGCCGCGACCCAGGACTTCTACGGAGCGCTGTTCGGCTGGGAGTTCCAGCCGGGGCCGCAGCAACTCGGCCCGTATGCGCGGGCCCTGCTCGACGGCCATGAGGTGGCGGGGATCGGCCAGCTGCCCCCCGACCGGCATCTGCCCATCGCCTGGACGCCGTATCTCGCCTCGGACGACGTCGACCTGACCGCCGAGACGGTACGGCACAGCGGCGGCACCGTGGGCGTCGGCCCGCTGGACGCCGCCGAGGCGGGGCGTATGGCGATCGCCTCGGACCCGACGGGCGCCGTTTTCGGCATCTGGCAGGCGGCGGCCCATCTGGGCACGGGAATCACCGGCGTGCCGGGCACCCCCGCCTGGAACGAGCTCGTGACCCGCGACACCGAGAGCGTCGTCAAGTTCTACCAGGGGGTCTTCGGCTACAAGGTGGAGCCGGTCGTCTCGGCCGACTTCGACTACGTGACCCTGCACATCGAAGGCCGCCCGGTGGCCGGCATCCACGGTGTCGGGCACGGCCTGCCCCGCGACCGGGGCCCGCACTGGATGACGTACTTCGAAGTCGCGGACGTGGACGACGCCGTCCTGCGGGTCACCGACCTCGGCGGGCATCTCCTCAAGCCCGCTCACGACTCGCCCTACGGGCGCGTGGCGACGGTGGCGGATCCGGAGGGCGCGATGTTCTCCGTGATCCACACCAGCCGGTGAACGGACGTCACACGGAGGCGATCGGCAGCACGTCCGGCGACAGCGCGCCCGCACGGGCCGTGGCAGCCGTCATACGGCGGCTGTGGTGCCGGCGGCACAGGACCTCGTAGCCGATGTCCTCCGCCTGGTTCACGTCGCCGACGACCACCTGGGCGCCCTCGACGACCATCTCGCCGCCTATCGTGCGGGCGTTGTGGGTGGCGCGGGCGCCGCACCAGCACAGGGCCTCGACCTGAAGGACCTCGACCCGGTCGGCCAGCTCCACCAGGCGCTGGGAGCCGGGGAAGAGCTTGGAGCGGAAGTCGGTGGTGATGCCGAAGGCGAAGACGTCGATGCCCAGGTCGTCGACCACGCGGGCCAGTTGGTCGATCTGCCCGGGAGCCAGGAACTGGGCCTCGTCCGCGATCACGTAGTCCGCCCGGCCGCCCTGGGAGAGGTGGTCGACGAGATACCCGTACAGATCCTGGTCGTCCGCCACCTCCACCGCGTCCGTGACCAGGCCCAGGCGCGAGGAGAGCTTGCCCTCGCCAGCGCGGTCGTCCCGCGTGAAGATCATGCCCTGCAGGCCCCTCGCCGAACGGTTGTGCTCGATCTGGAGGGCCAGCGTCGACTTCCCGCAGTCCATCGTTCCGGAGAAGAACACCAGCTCGGGCATGGGGAGTTGAGCACCTTTCGGCAACGGGGGAAGGGAACGGAGGGGGTGCTTCAGGAACGTACTTGCAGGAGGGGCACGAGCTGCTCGACGGGGGTCATCGAGCCGTGGTTGCCGACCATCGCCGACTCCTTCGGCTCCCGCTCGGTCGCGATGATCAGGACGTCGTCGCGAGCCGCCGCGACGACGTCGCCGATCCGGGCGTACACCCGTTCGTCGACCTGCGGGCCGAACCAGCCCGCCGCGATCGCCTCGTCGCGCGAAGCCACCCAGAACTGCTCGCCGAGCACCTCGCGCCAGCAGGTCAGGACGTCCGCCTCGGCGCCCGGCACCGCGTAGACGTGCCGCGCGCGGCCCTCGCCGCCGAGCAGGGCGACGCCCGCGCGCAGCTCCCAGTCCTCGTCGAAGTCGATGCGATGCTGCTCGTCGAAGGGGATGTCGATCATGCCGTGGTCGGCGGTCACATACAGCGCCGTACGCGGCGGAAGTTGCTCCGCGAGGCGCTGGACCAGCCGGTCGACGTACATGAGCTGGCCGCGCCAGGGGTCCGAGTCGACGCCGAAGCGGTGGCCCTTGCCGTCCACCTCGGCGTAGTACGTGTAGACCAAGGACCGGTCCCCGGCGGCCAGTTGCTCGGCTGCGAGGTCCATGCGCTCCTCGCCGGACAACCGCCCATGGAACGTTCCGCCACTCAGGGCGATCTTCGTCAGCGGGGTGTTCTGGAAGGTCGGGGAGGAGACCTGGGCGGTGTGCACGCCCGCTTCATGAGCGAGCTGGAAGACCGTGGGGTACGGCTGCCAGGCGCGCGGGTCCGTCCACGGGTTCCAGCGGAGCTGGTTCATCAGCTCGCCGGTCCGGGGGTTGCGCGCGGTGTAGCCGGGCAGGCCGTGCGCGCCGGGCGGCAGGCCGGTGCCGACGGAGGCGAGCGAGGTCGCGGTGGTCGCGGGGTAGCCCGCGGTGATCGGGCGGCCCGTGCCCCCGCGCGAGGACGCCAGGAGTGACGTCATGAAGGGGGCCTCGTCGGGGTGCGCCTTCAGCTGTTCCCAGCCGAGGCCATCGATCAGGAAGACGCAGTTCCGGTCGGCCTCGGTCAGCTCCGGTATGGCGGTGGTCATGCCGGGGACGGCCATGCCCGCGGCGAGCGTGGGCAGCAGGTCGGCGAGTGAACCGGCGCCGTACTCGGGGACGGGTGCGGAGTCGACGGCGAGCGGTTCCGGGTGGTCCCAGGTGGGCAGCGCCATCAGCGGGTGGTGTCCGCGGTCGCCTCGGAGAGGGACTGCGCGAAGGCGAGGGCCTGGCGGACCGTCTCCGGGCCGTCTCCGGCCTCGCTGACGCGCAGGCTCAGGTCATCCGCCGTCGAATTGCCCGTGTAGCCGTGGTCCGCCTCACAGTTGGGGTCGCCGCAGGCGGCGGGCTCCAGGTCGATGCGGGAGACGGCGCCCCAGCCGATGGTCAGGACGACCTCGCGGGGCAGCGTGCCCGGCGTGTACGACTCCGGGTTGGCGACGACGCGGCTGACGACGACCGAGGAGATCCGGCCGAGCTTCACCGACTCGGTGGACGTCGTGGCGTACGGCGTCGGGGACGTGGTGTCCGCGTTCTGCTCGTCGGTGTGGCTCACGATGAAGCGGTTGCCGGTGAGGACGAGCACGGTGACGTGCCGCCGGACCTCGTTCGCGTCGAACGTCGTCTCCTGGTGGACCAGGTACGACCGGATGGACTCGCCGCCGATCGCGGCCTCCACCGCCTCGGCCACGAGGGCCGGGTAGTAGCCGCTGCGCTCGATCGCCGCTCGCAGCCCCTGGGTCGTCGTACTGGTCTTGGCCATGATGTCCATCCTACGGGGGCCCACTGACTGCGAGGCACCGCTCGCGGGTGTCTGTCGTGGACAGGATCAACAGGTCGACACGATCAGTAGACCGGAAGCGTGCGCGGGCCGAGGTCGTCCCGGACGGGCGCATGGGCCAGCCGCACGGTGGCGCCGAGCACGCTCAGGCCGCGCGGGGCCACGACCACGGGCTCCAGGGAGACCGCGACGACCTCCGGGTGATCGTCGACCAGCCGCGACACGCGCAGCATCAGCTCTTCGAGGGCCACCGTGTCGACCGGCGCGGAGCCCCGCCAGCCGAACAGCAGCGGTGCCGTCCGGATCGACCGGATCAGCGAGGTCGCATCCCGTTCGGTGACCGGAATCAGCCGGTGCGCCGTGTCCCCGAGCAGCTCCGAGGCGGCCCCGGCGAGCCCGAACGAGAGCACCGCTCCGGCCGCCGGATCGATCACCGCCCGGACGACCGTGTCGACCCCGCGCGGTGCCATCCCCTGGACGACGGGCCGCAGCAGCTCCGGCGTCCCGAACAGCTCGGTCAACTCCGCGTACGCCCGCCGCAGTTGCTCCTCGTCCGCCAGATCCAGGCGTACGCCGCCCAGGTCGGCGCGGTGCCGCAGGTGCGGGGCGGTGGTCTTGAGGGCCACGGGGTAGCCGAGGGCGCGCGCCGCCCGCGCCGCGTCGTCCGGTGTCGGCGCGGGCAGGGCACGGCGTACGTCGATGCCGTACCGCCCGAGCAGCACGCACGTGTCCTCGGTGCCGAGCGTCAGCCCCTCCCCTCGCGTGAGCAGTCCGTCGATCTGCTCCGCGGCGCCCTTCTCGTCGATGTCCTCGTACTCGGGCACCTTGCCGGGCTCGGCGGCCTCGCGTCGCCACTGGGCGTACTTCACGGCTTGCGCGAGCGCACGGACGGCACGCTCGGCGGCGGGGTAGGCGGGGATGAGGCGAGCCTCTTCAGAGGCGGGTGCTTCGGTGGGCAGGCGTTCCGCGGGGCGGGCCTGGGCAGCGGCTCCCGGTGCCATGGGCGCTACCTGCGGTGCGGTACTGGCCGCCGCGGACAGCGCTTGGGCGAGCCCACCGAGCTCGACATGGACGACGAGCACCGGCTTCGCCGGAGCCGAGCGGGCCGCCGAACGCAGCGCCTCGGCCAGGGCCGCGTCATGAGCGGACGTCTCCCCCACCGCCGGAATGGCGGTCACCACCACGGCATCGCAACCGCTGTCGGCAAGGGCTTCCGAGAGCGCGCCCCTGAAGTCCTCCGCCGACGCCGCCGTCGTCAGGTCCAGCGGGGGAAGCGGCCGCAGCCCCTCGGCAAGGCACGCGTCATAGGTCAGCAGCCCCAACGACTCGGAGTTCCCGAGGATCGCCACCCGGGGTCCAGGTGGGAGCGGCTGGCGAGCCAGCAGAAGCCCCGCGTCGACCAGCTCGGTGATCGTGTCCACCCGAATGACCCCGGCCTGCCGCAGCAGCGCGGAAACGGTGGCGTGCGGCAATCGTGTGGCCCGTACGGCATGCCCCTGCGGAGCGGCGGCATGCCGCGCGCCCTGCACCACGACCAGCGGCTTCGCCGCCGCCGTGCGCCGGGCGAGCCGGGTGAACTTGCGCGGATTGCCGATGGATTCGAGGTACATCAGGGCGACATCGGTGTCCGGGTCGTCGTACCAGTACTGGAGTACGTCGTTGCCGGACACGTCCGCGCGGTTGCCGGAGGAGACGAAGGTCGACACCCCCGTGACCCCGGTGACGCCGCCGCCGCGCCGGTGCAGCCGGGACAGCAGGGCGATCCCGATCGCGCCGGACTGGGCGAACAGGCCTATCCGTCCGGGCCGCGGCATCTCCGGCGCGAGCGAGGCGTTGAGCCGCACGTCGGGGGACGTGTTGATGACCCCGAAGGCGTTGGGGCCGATGATGCGCATGCCGTACGTACGGGCCTGGCGGACGAGTTCGCGCTGGCGCTCGCGCCCTTCGGGGCCGCTCTCGGCGTACCCGGCGGAGACGACCACGAGCCCCTGCACCCCGTGCTCACCGCACTCGGCGACGACCTCGGGGACGTGCGGCGCGGGCACGGCGACGACCGCGAGGTCGACGGGCTCGCCGATGTCGCTGATGGAGCGGTGCGCGGGGACTCCGTCGAGCTCCTTCTCCTGGAGCGCCTTGTTCACGGCGTACAGGCGGCCGGTGAATCCGGCGTCGCGGAGGTTGGTGAGGACGCTGCGGCCCACGCCGCCGGGTGTGCGGCCCGCGCCGATGACCGCGACCGAGCCGGGCGCGAGCAGCCGCTGCACGGACCGGGCCTCGGCGCGCTGCTCCCGCGCGCGCTGCACGGCGAGCGACCGGTCGGTGGGCTCCAGGTCGAACTCCAGGCGTACGACACCGTCCTCGAAGTGCCGCTTCTGCTGGTACCCGGCGTCCGTGAACACCTTGATCATCTTGGTGTTGGCGGGCAGCACCTCGGCGGCGAACCGGCGGATGTCGCGCTCGCGGGCGACGGCCGCGACGTGTTCCAGGAGGGCCGAGGCGACACCGCGGCCCTGGTGGGCGTCCTGCACGAGGAAGGCGACCTCGGCCTCGTCGGCGGGTGCGGAGGCGGGCAGGCCGTCGGCGTTGATGCGGTCGTAGCGTACGGTGGCGATGAACTCGCCGCCCACCGTGGCCGCGAGCCCCACCCTGTCCACAAAGTCGTGGTGCGTGAAGCGGTGGACGTCCTTGGCGGACAGGCGCGGATACGGCGCGAAGAAGCGGTAGTACTTCGACTCGTCGGACACCTGCTCGTAGAAGCTGACCAGACGCTCGGCGTCATCAACGGTGATGGGCCTGATGCGTGCGGTGCCGCCGTCGCGCAGCACCACGTCGGCCTCCCAGTGAGCGGGGTACTCGTGCCGGTCCGACGAGGTCTGCATGGGCCCCAGAGTACGGCTCGCGTCCGACAACGGCGCGAGGCAATCTGTGGGGACGGAAGTCGGATCGAGGCCGCGGTCCGACGACACTCCGGACGGGACGAAGGACCGCCCCGGAGACGCTTCACGATATGGGACACTGGTCTAGACAACCCTGAACACTGAAGGGCAGCATCACATGGCTGAGCGCCGCGTCAACGTCGGCTGGGCTGAGGGCCTCCACGCCCGTCCCGCCTCCATCTTCGTCCGGGCCGCCACGGCCTCCGGTATCCCCGTGACGATCGCCAAGGCCGACGGCAACCCCGTCAACGCGGCCTCCATGCTCGCGGTCCTCGGCCTGGGTGCCCAGGGCGGCGAGGAGATCGTCCTCGCCTCCGACGCCGAGGGTGCGGACGCTGCCCTCGACCGTCTGGCGAAGCTGGTCTCCGAGGGCCTCGAGGAGCTCCCCGAGACCGTCTGAGCACCTCGGACATCGTGCGGCGGAGCCGCGTCGGCCCTAACCCGGGCGACGCGGCTTCGCCGTTTTTCGTACGCCGTCCCGAGAATTCTTCACACATCACCCAAGAACCCGTGTCGCACGCACGGAAATAGCGCACCCGGGAATTACCGGCACGCGAAAATAGAGGCAGCAGAAATAGACCCCTGCCGAATATCCCTCTTTGTATACGGCGCCGGTGTTAATGCCGCAGGCCCGTCATGTTTACGGGATGTTGCGAAGTCCTCACACGGTCCGGACGATCTCCCCCGCCGGGGAAACGGAGCCGGTGCGCGGCCGTCGCGCGCTCGGTGTGCAGGGCCGTGATCGCCCGCGCCCGCTCACTGTCGCCGCGCGCCACGGCGTCCACGATGCCGCCGTGCTCCGCCCAGGACTCCGCGGGGTTGGCCGGCGCCTCGACCGCGTACATCCAGGCGATCTTGTGCCGCAGCTGGGCGAGCGTGGAGGTCAGCGCGGGGCTTCCGGAGGCCTGCGCGAGCGTCTCGTGGAACCAGCCGCCCAGCGACCGCAGATCCTCGCTGTGCCCCCTCCTGGACCGCTCCTGACCCAGCCTGACCAGGCCTCGGAGCACCTTGAGGTGGGCCTCGGTGCGGCGCTGCGCGGCCCGCGCGGCACCCAGCGGCTCCAGCAGCATCCGCATCTCCAGGAGGTCCGAGGCCTCCTGCTCGGTGGGCTCCGCGACGCACGCGCCCGCATGCCGTCGGGTGGTGACGAAGCCCTCGGCCTCCAGCGTGCGCAGGGCCTCGCGCACGGGGACGCGCGAGACGCCGTAGCGCCGCGCGAGCAGTTCCTCGGTGAGCCGGCTGCCGCGCTCGTAGACACCCGCGACGATGTCGTCACGGATCGCCGTGCATACCGAGTGCGCCGGAATACGCATGACCGGACCTCCGCTTTAATCCCCGCGAAACGCCATCGATTGACGCTTGTTCAGTGACTCTATTGCAGGGAGCCGGAATTTCCGATGGCAGGCCGGAATCCATGGATATTTTTTGGACAGAGGCCGCTCGAAACGACGATGCCCCGGCTCGGTGGCCGGGGCATCGGAAGTGGTGGAGATCAGGTGAAGCGGTCGTCAGACGTTCACGCCGTGCGCGCGGAGGTAGGCGACGGGGTCGATGTCGGAGCCGTACTCCGGCGTCGTACGCGCCTCGAAGTGCAGGTGCGGCCCTGTGGTGTTGCCGGTGGCCCCGGAGAGGCCTATCTGCTGGCCCGGGGTGACCGTCTGGCCCACGGAGACGCCGATGGACGACAGATGGCCGTACATCGTGTACGTACCGTCGTGCATCTTGATGACGATCTGGTTGCCGTAGGCGCCGCCCCAGCCGGCCGTGACGACGGTGCCGGTACCGACCGCGTGGACCGAGCTGCCGGACGCGGCATGGAAGTCGACGCCGGTGTGGCTGCCGGACGACCAGAGGCTGCCGCTCGCCTTGTAACCGGTGGAGATGTACGAGCCGGTGATCGGCAGGACGAAGGAGTTGAGGCGCTTGCGCTCGGCGGCGCGGGCGGCGCGCTCCTTGGCCTCGCGTTCCTTCTTGGCCTTCTCCGCGGCCCGCTTCCGCGCGGCCGCCTCGGCCTTCTTCTGCGCGGCGGCCTCGTCGGCGGCGCGCTGCTGGGCGGCGGCCTGCGCGTCGATCTGGGCGGCGACCGAGTCACCCATGGTGATGGCCTGGGTCAGCCCGGTCTGCTCCACGGAGGTGTCCGCGGCGAGCGCCGGGGCGGCCAGCGCTCCGATGACACCGGTGGTGGTGAGCGCCGCGACGCCTACGGCGTTCGTGGTGGTGCGCTTCACGCGGCTCGGACGACGATGCTTCCCGGTGCCACAGGTGAACGCCATGTAGGGGCTGATCCTTTCCTTCCTTCTCGCCTACCGGGTTAGCTGACGGGTTCGGAGCAGGAAGGTCTCCTACGGACCCCCTCCTGGGAGGGCGTCCGATTCACCCCAGGGACTGCGTGTGGGTCCCCGGCTCCCCTGGCTCGCGCCGTACGGGGACTCGGCGATGACTGTCCGGTGCCGCGGGCGCGGCGCACTGCCTGACGAACAGCCGGACCGACGCTAATCGGGACATCTTTCAATCAACAAACGGATCACGGCTTTTGTAGCGCATGCCACAGGGCAGACAGGCAACCTCCGTGCCAATACGGACACCCCGAGGACGAAGTCCGGGAAAAGAAGCTTAAGTACGGGAAAAAGGATGAAGTCCGGGCAAAAGGAGGCCCAGGTGACTCTTCAGTCACCTGGGCCCTCAGGGGTCGTGCAGTTTCTACTCGGCCGGTACGACGGTCACTTCACCGATTCCGAGGGCCCTGACGGGCTCCGCGATCTGCGCCGCGTCGCCCACCAGGACGGTCACCAGACGGTCCACCGGGAAGGCGCTCACCGCGGCCGCGGTGGCCTCCACGGTGCCGGTGGCGGCGAGCTGCTGATACAGCGTCGCCTGGTAGTCGTCCGGCAGGTGCTGCTCGACCTGGTCGGCGAGCGTGCTCGCCACCGCCGCCGCGGTCTCGAACTTGAGGGGCGCCACACCCACCAGGTTCTGTACGGCGATGTCGCGCTCGGCGTCCGTCAGGCCCTCTGCGGCGAGGGTGCGCAGCACCTTCCAGAGGTCGTCGAGCGCCGGTCCGGTGTTCGGGGTGTCGACGGAGCCGCTGATCGCGAGCATCGCGACACCGGTAGCCCCCCCGGAGGGAGAAGGCGCGGCGGAGCGCAGCACCTGGCCGAACGCCCGCACACCGTAGGTGTATCCCTTTTCCTCGCGCAGGACGCGGTCCAGGCGCGAGGTGAGGGTGCCGCCGAGGCAGTACGTGCCGAGCACCTGGGCGGGCCAGACGCGGTCGTGCCGGTCGGCTCCGACGCGGCCGATGAGCAGCTGCGTCTGGACGGCGCCGGGGCGGTCCACGATGACGACGCGGCCGGTGTCGTCGGCGCTCACCGGCGGCACGGGGCGCGGCTCGGCCGAGGAGCCGGTCCAGGCGCCCAGCGTGTCGGCGAGCAGCGCGTCGAGGTCGACACCAGTGAGGTCGCCGACGATCACGGCGGTGGCCGTGGCGGGGCGTACGTGCTTCTCGTAGAAGGCGCGTACGGCCGCCGAGTCGATCTTCTGGACGGTCTCCTCGGTGCCCTGGCGCGGGCGCGACATGCGCGAGGTGGCCGGGAACAGCTCCTTGGAGAGCTCCTTGGCCGCGCGGCGAGCCGGGTTGGCCGTCTCGTGCGGGATCTCGTCCAGCCGGTTGCGCACCAGCCGCTCGACCTCGCTGTCCGCGAACGCCGGTGCCCTCAGGGCGTCGGCGAGCAGACCGAGCCCCTTGGGGAGGCGCGAGACGGGGACTTCGAGGGACAGGCGTACACCGGGGTGGTCCGCGTGCGCGTCCAGGGTGGCGCCGGAGCGCTCCAGCTCGGCGGCGAACTCCTCGGCGGAGTGCTTGTCGGTGCCTTCGGAGAAGGCACGCGCCATGATCGTGCCGATGCCGTCGAGGCCCGCGGGCTCGGCCTCCAGCGGCGCGGCGAGGATCACCTCGACGGCGACGACCTGCTGGCCGGGGCGGTGGCAGCGCAGCACGGTCAGGCCGTTGTCGAGCGTGCCGCGCTCGGGCGCCGGGAAGGCCCACGGCTTGGCCTCGCCGGCCTGGGGCTGCGGGTGGAAGTCCATGGTGGCGAGCTCGGTCACTTCGCCGCCTCCTCGTCGGTGTCTTCAGCGGCGTCGGTTTCTTCGGCGGCTTCGGCGGCGATCGGCTCGTAGACGAGGACCGCGCGGTTGTCGGGGCGCAGACGGGACTTGGCGACCTCCTGGACCTCCTCGGCGGTGACGTCGAGGACGCGCTGTACGGCGGTCAGGGCGAGCTGCGGGTCGCCGAACAGGACGGCGAACCGGCACAGTTCGTCGGCGCGGCCCGCGACCGTGCCGAGCCGGTCCAGCCACTCGCGCTCCAACTGGGCCTGGGCGCGCTCCATCTCCTCGTCCGTGGGGCCCTCCTCGGCGAACCGGGCGAGCTCCTCGTCGACGGCGGCCTCGATGACCGGGACCTCGACGTCGCCGGACGTCTTCACGTCGAGCCAGCCCAGGGAGGGCGCTCCGGCGAGCCGCAGCAGACCGAACCCGGCCGCGACGGCCGTGCGGTCGCGGCGCACGAGCCGGTTGTAGAGCCGGGAGGACTCACCGCCGCCGAGGACGGTCAGTGCGAGGTCGGCCGCGTCGGACGCGCGCGTGCCGTCCTCCGGGAGCCGGTAGGCGGCCATCAGGGCGCGCGACGGGACCTCTTCCTCGACGACCTCGCGCAGCTGCTCGCCGATGGTGTCGGGCAGTGAGCCGTCACGCGGGGCGGGCTTGCCGTCGTGCCCGGGGATGGAGCCGAAGTACTTCTCGATCCAGGCGAGCGTCCGCTCCGGGTCGATGTCACCGACGACCGACAGGACCGCGTTGTTGGGCGCGTAGTAGGTGCGGAAGAACGCGCGCGCGTCCTCCAGGGTGGCCGCGTCCAGGTCCGCCATCGACCCGATCGGGGTGTGGTGGTACGGGTGACCCTCGGGGTACGCGAGTGCGGTCAGCTTCTCGAACGCGGTGCCGTAGGGCACGTTGTCGTACCGCTGCCGGCGCTCGTTCTTGACGACGTCGCGCTGGTTCTCCATGGACTCGTCGTCGAGCGCGGTGAGCAGGGAGCCCATGCGGTCGGCCTCCAGCCAGAGGGCGAGCTCCAGCTGGTGGGTGGGCATGGTCTCGAAGTAGTTGGTGCGCTCGAAGCTGGTGGTGCCGTTGAGCGAACCGCCCGCACCCTGCACCAGTTCGAAGTGGCCGTTGCCCTTCACCTGGCCCGAGCCCTGGAACATCAGGTGCTCGAAGAGGTGTGCAAGGCCGGTACGGCCCTTGACCTCGTGGCGCGAGCCGACGTCGTACCAGAGGCACACCGCCGCGACCGGGGTCAGGTGGTCCTCGGAGAGCACCACGCGCAGGCCGTTGGCCAGGCGGTGCTCTGTCGCTGTCAGGCCGCCGGAGCCTGCCTCAGCTGTGGCCGTGTGACCCATGGGCATGTACGTCCCTTCGATCGCGGAAAACTGCCGAATTCCTGTCGGTCCTGCCACTGTATGCAAGCGCGCCGACAGCTGGCGAAGTTCCCGCACCTCGTACGCCGAGAGCGAGACTCGCGCAGGGCACAAGACCCCTTGGAAGAGCCCGCCGAGGGCCGCTATGGACGGGTCGTGGTCCACGTTGTCAGTGGGGCGGTCCACAATGGTGCGCGTCAGATCCCGTTCATGCCCCGGCAGAGACTGTGAAGGAGCCGCAGCAGCGATGGCCCGCCGCAGCACGAAGACCCCGCCGCCCGACGACTCGTACGAGGAGAAGATCCTCGACATCGACGTCGTGGACGAAATGCAGGGCTCCTTCCTCGAGTACGCGTACTCGGTCATCTACTCGCGAGCCCTGCCGGACGCCCGCGACGGCCTCAAGCCCGTGCACCGTCGCATCGTCTACCAGATGAACGAGATGGGCCTGCGCCCCGACCGCGGCTATGTGAAGTGCGCCCGCGTCGTCGGCGAGGTCATGGGTAAACTCCACCCGCACGGCGACGCGTCGATCTACGACGCCCTCGTGCGCCTGGCCCAGCCCTTCTCCATGCGCCTGCCGCTGGTCGACGGCCACGGCAACTTCGGCTCGCTCGGCAACGACGACCCGCCGGCCGCCATGCGTTACACCGAGTGCCGGATGGCCGACGCCACGTCACTGATGACCGAGTCCATCGACGAGGACACGGTCGGTTTCACGCCGAACTACGACGGCCAGGAGCAGGAGCCCGACGTCCTCCCGGCGGCGTACCCGAACCTCCTGGTCAACGGCTCGTCGGGCATCGCCGTCGGCATGGCGACGAACATGCCGCCGCACAACCTCGGCGAGGTCATCGCGGCCGCCCGTCACCTGATCCGCTACCCGGGCGCCGACCTGGACACGCTGATGAAGTACGTGCCGGGCCCCGACCTGCCCACGGGCGGCCGGATCGTCGGCCTCTCCGGGATCAGGGACGCGTACGAGTCGGGCCGCGGCACCTTCAAGATCCGCGCCACGGTGTCGGTGGAGGACGTCACGGCGCGCCGCAAGGGCCTCGTCGTCACCGAACTTCCCTTCACCGTCGGCCCGGAGAAGGTGATCACCAAGATCAAGGACCTGGTCAACGCCAAGAAGCTGCAGGGCATCGCCGATGTGAAGGACCTCACCGACCGTTCGCACGGACTGCGCCTGGTCATCGAGATCAAGAACGGCTTCGTGCCGGAAGCGGTCCTGGAGCAGCTCTACAAGCTGACGCCGATGGAGGAGTCCTTCGGTATCAACAATGTGGCGCTGGTGGACGGCCAGCCGCTCACCCTGGGTCTCAAGGAGCTCCTCGAGGTCTATCTCGACCACCGCTTCGAGGTCGTACGCCGCCGCAGCGAGTTCCGCCGCGGCAAGAAGCGCGACCGGCTGCACCTGGTCGAGGGCCTCCTCGTCGCCCTGCTCGACATCGACGAGGTCATCCGCCTGATCCGCTCCAGCGACAACTCGGCGCAGGCGAAGGAGCGCCTGATGGAGCGCTTCTCCCTCTCCGAGATCCAGACGCAGTACATCCTGGACACGCCGCTGCGTCGCCTCACCAAGTTCGACCGCATCGAGCTGGAGTCGGAGCGCGACCGGCTCAACGGCGAGATCGACGAACTGACCGGCATCCTGGATTCGGACACGGAGCTGCGCAAGCTGGTCTCCGGCGAATTGGCCTCAGTGGCCAAGAAGTTCGGCACCGACCGGCGCACGGTTCTCCTGGAGTCCGCGGGCACCGTCGCCTCGGCGGTCCCGCTCCAGGTGGCGGACGACCCGTGCCGGGTGCTGCTGTCCTCGACGGGCCTGCTCGCGCGTACGGCCAACGGCGACCCCTTCGGGGACGCCGAGGAGGCCAGGCGCACCAAGCACGACCTGATCGTCTCCGTGGTGTCCGCGACGGCCCGCGGCGAGGTCGGCGCGGTCACGTCCACAGGCCGCCTGCTGCGGCTGAACGTGATCGATCTCCCACAGCTGCCCGAGACGGCATCGGCGCCCAACCTCTCCGGAGGCGCGCCGATTTCGGAGTTCCTGTCCTCCCTGGAGGCGGACGAGACCGTGGTCTGCCTGACGACGCTCGACGAGTCGTCACCGGGCCTGGCGATCGGCACGGAACAGGGTGTCGTCAAGCGTGTGGTCCCCGACTACCCCTCGAACAAGGAGGAGTTGGAGGTCATCACCCTCAAGGACGGCGACAAAATCGTCGGCGCGGTCGAGCTGCGCACCGGCGAGGAGGACCTGGTCTTCATCACCGACGACGCCCAGCTGCTGCGCTACCAGGCCGCGCAGGTCCGCCCGCAGGGCCGGGCGGCGGGCGGCATGGCGGGCATCAAGCTCGCCGACGGCGCGAAGGTGATCTCCTTCACGGCGGTCGACCCGGCGGTCGACGCGGTGGTCTTCACGGTGGCGGGCTCGCGCGGCACGCTGGACGACTCCGTCCAGACCACCGCCAAGCTGACCCCCTTCGACCAGTACCCGCGCAAGGGCCGCGCCACGGGTGGCGTGCGCTGCCAGCGGTTCCTGAAGGGCGAGGACTGCCTCTCGCTGGCCTGGGCCGGCCCGGCTCCGGCGCGGGCGGCCCAGAAGAACGGCACACCGGCCGAGCTGCCGGAGATGGACCCGCGCCGCGACGGCTCGGGCGTGTCCCTGGCGAAGACGGTGGGTGTGGTGGCGGGCCCGGTGTAGGTCAGCCGGCCTCTTCGAGGTCCTCGGGATCCTTGTCCTGCGCGTAGAAGTCCTCGGGATCCTTGTCCTGTACGTAGCGGAGGACGCCCCACATGCTGTGTTCATCGGCGTGTGGGACGTCCTCTTCGCACGCCTCCAGTTCCTTACCGAGGGCTCCGGCGTCGACGCCCGAGCCGATCAGGACAAGCTGGGTGAGGCGCGCGTCGGCATCGGTCCAGGGCTGCGGAGAGAAGCGCAGGAATCGTCCGACGGCATGCACGGCGTACCGATTGGCCCGGTCGTGGGCGCCGAAGTCGACGTACCCCTTGATGCGGTAGAGCCCTTCGGGCCTGCTGTCGAGGAAGTCCATCAACCGGCGTGGGCTGAGCGGCACCTCGGAGGCGTAGGACAGGGATTCGTAGGCGGAGTGCAGGTGATCGGCGTGGTCGTGCTCTGCGTGATCGTGGAGGTCGTCGAAGGACAGCTGCCCGACGCGCTCCTCGGTCGGCCTGCAGTCGAAGAGGAACTCGGGGTCGATCCGTCCATAGGTGGCAGGTACGACGGCGGCGCGGTCGGCGAGTTCCCGGACGACGCGGAGCACCCGCTCGCCCTCCGCCGCCCGGTCGACCTTGTTGACGACCACGAGATCGGCGAGGGCGAGATGCCGGTCGATCTCGGGATGCTTCTCGCGGGTGGAGTCGAACTCGGCGGCGTCGACGACCTCGACCAGTCCCCCGTACACGATCCGAGGATGCTCGCTGGCGAGCACCATCCGCACGAGCTCCTGGGGCTCGGCGAGCCCGCTCGCCTCGATGACGATGACGTCGATCCGGGCCGAGGGCTGGGCGAGCCGCTCCAGATAGATGTCGAGCTCACTGGCGTCGACCGCACAGCACAGGCACCCGTTGCCCAGGGAGACGGTGGAATCCCCCAGCGCCCCCGCCACCGCCATGGCGTCGATCTCGATCGCGCCGAAGTCGTTGACGATGGCCCCGATCCGGCTGCCTCCGCTGCGGTGCAGCAGATGGTTGAGCAGGGTGGTCTTGCCGGAGCCCAGGAAACCGGCGAGGACGACGACCGGGATCTGCGGGGGCCTCTGTCGCGTGCTGAGCTGCGGACTGCCCTGCCGACCGGGCTGCGGACTGAACTGGCTCAACGGGCGACCTACCTCTTTCACGCCGGTGCGTACACCGGCTCGCGGACCGGCTCCCGTACGAGGGCGGCTCGTGGACCGGCGCTCGTACGGGCAATGACTGCCGACCCAGGATACGAGTGGGAGGAAACGCCGCGAAGTGAACGATTGTTAGCGGCGCTCGCGGGGCACACGTTGGACATGGCGCCGGGATACGCGACCCGCACTTCCTTCCGTGCGCCTCCTCTCCGCCTCCCTGCCGATCAGAGCCGCTCGGCAAAACTGGGAGACGGCAAGCGCGCCGCCCACCGCTCGCCGGTCCGCTCCCTGTCGCCCCGCACCCGACGACCGGCGGACGGTCGCCCGATTCGGGGGTTGACATGGTCACACAGAACCGTGGGATGTGGAGGTTGGGTTCTGCCGCCGCGGCGGGGGTTGGCCTGGTGGCGGGAGCCATCGCCGCCCTGGCCGCACAGCAGCACACGCTTGAAGCGCTGCGCGCGCGAGTCGAGGACCTGGAACAAGCCGCGCAGACCCAGCGCCAGGCCAACCTCGCCCACCAACAGCGGTTGCACTGGGAGATGTTGAGCAAGGCCATGGACGATCCCGAACTGGCCGAGGTGCTGGACGCCTACGATGAGGCCGTCTCCATCAAGAAGCAGCGCCAGTTCCTCTTCGCCAACGCCGTGTACACCAACGCCCTCTGCTACTACCGCATCGGCAACATCACTCGCGAGGAGTTCTTCGGCTTCGCTAGGGGCATGCTCCAGAACTCCGTTTTCAGGGAGTACTGGTACGCGACCCGCCCCCATCGAGCGACCCTCGACGACTCCGAAGAGGCCGAACTCGGGCGCATGGTTGACGACCTGCTGCGCCAACTGGACGAAGCGGACATCGACGAGTGGTGGGTGGTGGGGGAGCCACCGAGCGAATAACACCAACCGACTGCTTGGACTCCGGCGCTCAGCACTGCCACTCCACGCCCCCTCTCGAGCGGATCACACCGGCGGGCCATAACAAACCAGTAAATTTGCGCGTTGGCCCAGATGTCAGGAGTTTGACTGCTGCGCGATCGCGCAAAGGGTCGATCCCCACCGAAACGCCGCTCCACGCCGCCCGGTTGTCGAGGCCGCAGCCCCACAGGGCCGCATCGCACCGCGCAGCAACAGCGCGCAAGCATGCCAGCCTCGAGATCAAAGGGGACTCAGAACAGTGAGCCACATCATCCGCCGGATCGGCACTCCTCCGAGCGCCCGGGGAAGCGCCTCTGGGCAGAACTGCCCGGATATCTTCGAGTTGTCCGACGGAAACTTCGCCGTTATCGGCACAGACGCGACCGAGAGCCTGCAGGGCGAACTCCCCACCGACGCCTCCCGTGCCGACTACGAGCGCATCGTCGTGATCAGCCGCGAAACGCTCGTACGCGCGAAAAGCGACATCCCCGATGTCTGAGATAGTCGCCCTTCTCGGCGCACTTGGCGGCGCCCTGGGAGGCATCGCCGCACTGGTCACTGCGGTTCGCACGTGGCGTGACCCGCACCGCAATGACCCCCGGCCCCCCAGGAGTGAGGAGTAGGCCGCGAAAGGCCCGGCATCGACAGGATGCCGGGCCTTTCGCATCGCGGCCCGTCACCGGGCGTCAGGCGGCCGTCGGGACCGCCTGCGGGGCGCCGGGCGTCAGGCGACCGTCGGCACCGCCTGGGGGGCTGCGGGGCCGACGTACCGCGCCGCCGGCCGAATGATCTTCGGGTCCTCCGCCTGTTCCAGGATGTTGGCGCTCCAGCCGACGACACGGGCGGCGGCGAAGGTGGGCGTGAACATCTCGCGGGGCAGGCCGCACAGTTCCATGACCACACCGGCGTAGAACTCGACGTTGGTGTGGAGTTCGCGGCCGGGCTTGAGCTCGGCGAGGATCGCCTCGACATGGCGTTCGACCTCGACGGCGAAGTCGACCAACGGGCCGCCGAACTGTTCCGCGATGCCGCGGAGCATCCGCGAACGGGGGTCTTCCGTGCGGTAGACGGGGTGGCCGAAGCCCATGATGCGATCGCCCGCGAGGACGCGTTCGCGGATCCACGGGTCGATGCGGTCGGGGGTACCGATCGCGTCGAGGGTGTCCAGGGCACGGCTGGGGGCGCCGCCGTGGAGGGGACCCGAGAGGGCACCGACCGCACCCACGAGACACGCCGCCACGTCCGCTCCCGTCGACGTGATCACCCGCGCGGTGAATGTTGATGCATTGAATCCGTGGTCAATGGTTGAGATGAGGTATTGCTCGACCGCCCTCGCGCGGGCCGGATCCGGCTCCGAACCCGTCAACATGTACAGGTAGTTGGCGGCATACCCGAGGTCGTCACGCGGTTCCACCGGCTCCAGTCCCTGCCCGAGCCGGTACAGCGCGGTGAGCAGCGTCGGTACGGCCGCGGAGGCCGCGAGGGTGTCCGCGCGCCGCCGGTCGGCGTCGATGTCGTACACCGGCCGGAACCCCAACGACGCGCCGAGCAGCGACAACGCGGTACGCAGTCCGGCGAGCGGCCCCGACAGTCTCGTCGCAGCGGTGATCGCGGGCAGTGCGGCCCGTACGTCGTCCGGCAGCCGACGATGCCCCGCGGTCTGCGCGGTGAAAGCGGCGCGCTGTGCCGCGTCCGGCAGCTCCCCGTGAACCAGCAGATGCCAGACATCCTCGAAGCCGCGGGTCTGCGCGAGTTCGACGGCCGAGTACTGGCGGTAGTGGTAGAAGCCCTCCAGCCCCCTGACGTCACCCAGTTCGGTGTCGGTGACGACGACGCCCGCGAGTCCTCGCGGTACGTCGACAGAGGTGGACGCGGCTCGGTTGATCGGCATGTTTCCTCCCTGGACTTGATTGGACTGTCCATGATTGATTAATTATCTGTCAATATTGATTGAATCAACATGTCGATGCACAGATACGGTGACGCCCATGAGGGATCGAGAAGCGGCAGCGCCCGAGCACGAAGGCCGACGGCTCAGCACCAAGGAGACCGCCGACCTGCTCGGCGTGAAGCCCGAGACCGTGTACGCGTATGTGAGCCGCGGTCAGCTCAGCAGCCGGCGCGAACCCGGGGGGCGCGGGAGCACCTTCGACGCCAAGGAAGTGGAGGCGCTCGCGCGGCGCAACAGGCGGGATACCAGCGGGAGTTCGAGCACCAGCGGCGAGCTGTCCGTCCGTACCCGCATCACCCTGATCGACAAGGACCGGTACTACTTCCGCGGCGTCGACGCGACCGAACTGGCCGCGCGGTACTCCTACGAAGAGATCGCCGAGTGGCTGTGGACCGGAAAGCTGCGCCCCGGCGTCACGTTCACCGCCCCCGGGGCGTCCGTCGCCGCCGCCCGCCGTGCCGTCGACGCGCTGCCCGAGCACAGCGGTCCCACGGACCGGCTGCGCGTCGCCGCGATCGCCGCGGCGGCCGCCGACCCACTGCGCTTCGACCTGTCCGAGAACGCGGTCCTCGGCACCGCACGCACCCTCATCCCCACCCTCGTCGCCGCCCTTCCGCCCCTGCGCCACGACCATCGCGACGAGGGCCCGCTGGCCCACCGCCTGTGGGCGCGGCTCACCGGCCGTACGTCCGACGAGGCATCACTGCGTGCGCTGGACACGGCACTTGGGCTGCTCGTCGACCACGATCTGGCCGCCTCGACGCTCGCGGTCCGGGTCGCCGCGTCGGCCAGGGCACACGCGTACGCCGCCGTGTCGGCGGGCCTCGGCGTGCTCGAAGGCCCCCTGCACGGCGCGGCCAGCGGCCTCGCGCACCGGCTCCTCCTCGACGTCCTGGACCGGGGCACCGCCGCTCCCGTGGTCGCGGACGAGCTGCGCGCCGGGCGTCGTGTCCCGGGACTCGGCCACCGGCTCTACCCCGGCGAGGACCCACGCGCGCGTGCCCTGTTCACCCTTCTGGAGGAGATCCCCGGCGCGGCGCCCGCCCTGGCGGCCGCCCACGACGTCGTGACCACCACCGCCCGCCACACGCCCCTGCACGCCAATGTCGATCTGGCCCTCGCCGTCCTCACGGTCGCCTCCGGCATGCCCGCCACCGCGGGCGAGACGGTCTTCGCCGTCGCCCGGACAGCGGGCTGGATCGCCCACACCTTGGAGGAGTACGAGGAGCGCCCGTTGCGCATGCGCCCGAGCGGCCTGTACGTGGGCGAGCGACCGCCGCAGCCGCTCCCCTAGGGGCGCGCCGTGCTCAGCCGCTCCCCGGCTGAGCGCTCCCGCGCCCTGCCCTGCGCCCATCGCGCCCCAAGTACGCCCCCTCTCGCGCGGCTGGAAGTCACCCTGGCGGAAGTCAGGTTAGGCTCACCTCTGTGAGTACGTGCACGACCGCGTCGCGGCACCTCGACGAGCCCCTCGCGGGGACTGCGGCCACCGCGAGGACATGGCTGCTGCTCGAGCAGCCGGGACCCTGGGGTGCGAAGGCGCTCACTTCGAGCCACCTGGACCCCGCGCTCGGCCGTGCCCTGGAAGCGGCCGCGAAGGACACCGGCGTACGGATCGCGCTCATCCGCCGCCCCGGACGGCACGCCGACTGCGGAACGCCCACCGAACGCCAGGTGTACGCGGCCCACACCGTTCCGGGAAACGTATGGCTGCACAGCGCCACGACGTCCGACCCCGAGCGGTTGCTCAACCTCGACTTCACCGCGCTTGGCATGGGTGATCCCCACACCTTCGACGCGGTTGTCCAGGGTCGGCCCCACACAGCCGACCCGCTCGCCCTCGTCTGCACCAACGGCAAGCGCGACCGCTGCTGCGCCTTGCTCGGCCGCCCCCTCGCGGCCGAGCTCGCCGCCTCGGGGGTGGCGGGTGCCTGGGAGGTCACGCATCTCGGCGGCCACCGCTTCTCGCCCACGCTCCTCGTCCTGCCGTTCGGGTATGCGTACGGACGGGCCGAGGCCCATGCCGTCAAGGAGGTCCTCCAGGGCGTCCGCGAGGGGCGTGTGGTCACCGAGGGCTGCCGGGGGAGCTCCGCCTGGGAGCGGCCCGGACAGGCGGCCGAGCTGGCGGTGCGCACGGCCACCGGGGAGCACGCCGCCGATGTCCTGACCGTGGTCCGCACGGACGGCGCCGCCCCGCGCTGGGAAGTGACCGTCGCCCACACCGACGGGCGCCTGTGGCGCGTCATCGTCGCGCAGGGTGCCTCGCTGCCGCCCCGCCCGGAGAGCTGCGGATCGGCGCTGGGGTCGCCGGCCCGGATGGACGTGGTGGCCGTACGGGCACTGCCCCCGGCGGCGCTGCCCGTGCCCTGCTGATCCCAGCGCCGACGCCTGCGCCTGCGCAGGCCCAGCACACGGTGATCAAGAGATCCACGCCACACTCCCTTCGGCGAGGCCGGTCCGCCCCCGTACCGTCGTAGGCATGAGCCCCACTCCCCCCGCACGACGACTGCGCCTCGGTCTGCCGCGGCGGGTGTTCTCGCAGGTACTGCTGATGCAGGTGGCGATCGCCGCGGGGGTCGCCGTGCTCGCGACCGGGCTGTTCCTCGCGCCGCTCAGCGCACAGCTGGACGACCAGGCCATGCGCCGCGCACTCGCGATCGCGCAGACCACGGCGGTCCAGCCGCAGATCGCCGAGGACCTCCAGACGACACGGCCCTCCGTCGACGGGCCCGTGCAGGCCGAGGCGGAACGGATCCGGAAGGCCAGCCAGGCCGAGTACGTCGTGGTGATGAACATGGACGGCGTGCGCTGGTCGCACACCGACCCCAAGCAGATCGGCGGGTTCGTCTCGACCAGCCCCAAGCAGGCCCTGGCCGGCAAGGACGTCATGGAGATCGACACCGGCACCCTGGGCCGCTCGGCCCGCGGCAAGGTGCCCCTGCGCGACGCCGACGGCGACATCATCGGCGCGGTCTCGGTCGGCATCAAGTACAACAGCGTTCGCGCCCAGCTGATCGATGCCATACCGGGACTCTTCGCGTACGCGGGCGCGGCCATGTCCGTGGGCGCGCTCGTCGCGTACTTCATCTCCCGGCGCGTCCAGCGACAGACCCGTGACCTGGCCTTCTCCGACATCTCGGCGCTGCTCGCGGAGCGCGAGGCGATGCTGCACGGCATCCGGGAGGGCGTCGTCGCCCTGGACCGCGGCGGCCGCGTACGCCTCCTCAACGACGAGGCGCAGCGCCTGCTCGGGCTCGACGCGGAGGCCATCGGGCAGCCGCTGGACGACGCGCTCGGGCCTGGACGGACGACCGATGTGCTGGCCGGACGGGTCACCGGCACCGATCTGCTCACCGTCCGCGGCCAGCGCGTCCTGGTCGCCAACCGGATGCCCACCGACGACGGCGGCGCCGTCGCCACGCTGCGCGACCGCACCGAACTGGAGCAGCTCGGCCGCGAACTCGACTCCACGCGCGGACTGATCGACGCCCTGCGCGCCCAGGACCACGAGCACGCCAACCGCATGCACACGCTCCTGGGGCTGCTCGAACTGGAGATGTTCGACGACGCGGTGGAGTTCGTCGGCGAGGTGGTCGGTGACCACAGGGTCACCGCGGAGCAGGTCACCGAAAAGGTGCATGATCCGCTGCTCGCCGCCCTGCTGGTCGGCAAGGCCACCGTCGCGGCGGAGCGCGGAGTCGCGCTGTGGATCTCGGACGGGACTCTGTTGCCGGACCGGCTGATCGACCCCAGGGGGCTGGTCACGGTCGTCGGAAACCTGGTCGACAACGCGCTCGACGCCGTCGCGGGCACGCCCCACGCGCGCGTGGAGGTCGAATTGCGCGCAGAGGGGCGTACCGCCGTACTGCGGGTACGGGACACCGGTCCCGGCGTCCCGGAGGAGCGGCGGGAGCTGATCTTCACGGACGGGTGGTCCACCAAGAAGCCTCCTGCGCACGGCAAGCGCGGGATCGGCCTCTCCTTGGTCCGCCGACTCGCCGAGCGGCAGGGCGGCAGCGCGCGGGTGGCCGAGGCGGATGGCGGGGGCGCGGAGTTCACGGTCGTCCTGCCGGAGGCGCTGACGGAACCGCGGCTCGCGCCGGAGGACGAGGGCCCTGGGGCGCCGGAACCGGTCTTCGTGCCCGAACCGGCCCCCACCCCGGAGACCGCCACCCCCATCGCCACGGACGCCAAGGAGGAGTCGCGATGATCGAGGTCCTGGTCGTGGACGACGACACCCGGGTCGCGCGGGTCAACGCCGCCTACGTGGAGAAGGTGCCCGGCTTCCATGTCGCGGGCGAGGCGCACAGCGCGGCCGAGGCGCTGCGCCTGATGGAGGCGCTGCCCCATCTCGACCTGGTCCTCATGGACCACTACCTGCCGGACGAGACGGGCCTCGCGGTCGTCCAGGAGATGCGGCGGCGCGGCCATCAGACCGACGTGATCATGGTGACCGCGGCTCGCGACATCTCGACCGTCCAGGCGGCGATGCGGCAGGGCGCTCTGCAGTACCTGGTCAAGCCGTTCGCCTTCGCGGGCCTGCGCGCCAAGCTGGAGGCGTACGCGGATCTGCGCCGCACCCTCGACGGCGGCGGCGAGGCGGAACAGGCCGAGGTGGACCGGATCTTCGGTGCGCTGTCGGCGAGCGGGGAGCCGGATCTGCCGAAGGGCCACTCGCCCCCGACCGCGGAGCTGGTACGCCGCGCCCTGGTGAACGCAGAGGGCCCCCTGTCGGCCCAGGAGATCGCGGAGGCGACCGGCCTGAGCCGGCAGACCGCCCAGCGCTATCTGAAGCTTCTGGAGCGCACGGGGAGGGCCCGGCTGACCCTGAAATACGGCGACGCGGGCCGCCCGGAGCATCGCTACGTCTGGGCGACCCGCGCCTGAGGGCACGGCCAAGGAGGTGTCAACCTCGTACGGCTGTCAGGGGAGTACAGCCGTACGAGGTTGACGGCTCAGCCGGCAGCCTTCTCCACGAACTCCGTGGTGTACGTCTTGCTCAGATCCACCTTGGCGTTCTTGATGTTGGGGTTGAACGCCTTGAGGACCTTCTCGACGGTCTCGGGGCCGTCCTGGGGCATCACACCGTCCTTGGTGAACATCGGCAGCGTGCTCTTGATCGCCTCGGCGTAGAGCGTCTTGCTGCCCTGGGAGTAGTCGGCGGGCATCTTGGCGGCGATCTCGGACGCGCTGTGCGTGGACATCCACTTGAGGGTCTTCACGAAGGCGTTGGCCAGCTTCTGGACCGTCTCCTTGTGGCCGTTGACCCAGTCCGTCTGCATGTAGAGGCTGGACGAGGGGTACGGCCCGCCGAGCGCCTCCTGCGACCCCTGCGGCGTACGCATATCGATGAGCACCTTGCCGAGCTTCTTCTCCAGGACATTGGCGACGGTCGGGTCCGTCGTCATGCCGCCGTCGATGGCCCCCTTCTGGAGGGCGGAAATGAACGTCGGCCCGGCTCCGACGGCAACCGGTGTGAACTCGCTGACCTTCACGCCGTTCTTGACCGCGAGGTACTTCGTGAGGAAGTCGGTCGAGGAGCCGAGTCCGGTGATGCCGAGCTTCTTGCCCTTGAAGTCCTTGGGCGACGTGATGTCGCCCGCCCGCTTGTTGGAGACGATCTCCACCTCGCCGGGCGCCTGCGAGAACTGCACGACCGACTCCACGGACTTGCCCTTGGTCTGCAGATCGAGGGTGTGGTCGTAGAAACCGACGGCTCCTTGCACCTGTCCGGAGACAAGGGCGGTCTCGGCCTGGACACCGGCCGGCTCGCTCAGGAGTTGGACATCCAAACCCTCGTCCGTGAAGTAGCCGAGCCGCTGCGTGAGCATCGCGGGCAGGTAGATGACCTTGTCCAGACCACCGACCATGATCTTGACGTGTTCACCCTTGCCACCGCCGCCGTTGCTGCCGGAGTCGGCCGTGGAGCTGGCCGCGTCATTGGCGCAGGCGGTGAGCGAGGTGAGGGCGAGCAGACCGGCGGCTGCCAGGGCGGAGTATCTGGCGGTCTTGCGCATGGTGGTTCACGTCCTTGTGAGAGAAGAGAGTTGGCGCGTACGTCGGAGTCAGCGGTCGGAGTCCGGTGGCTTACGGCAGGGTCAGCGGTCGGAGTCCGACGGCTTCCACCGGAAGATGCGGCGCTCGGCGAAGGTCAGCAGCCCCTCGGCCAGCAGGGCGACGACCGCGAGGATGACCATCGCGGCGTACACACCGGCCGCGTTGAAGGTGCCCTGCGACTGCGCGACGAGCAGGCCGATGCCCTTGGTGGCGCCGATGTACTCACCGACGATGGCGCCGATCAGCGCAAAGCCGAAGCTGACGTGGAGGCTGGTGAAGATCCACGAGGTCGCGGACGGGACGACGACCTGAAGCGTCACCCGGCGGTCGCTCGCGCCGAGGATGCGGGCGTTGGCCACCAGGTTGCGGTCGACCTCCCGGGCGCCCTGGAAGGCGTTGAAGAAGACAGGGAAGAAGACAAGAACCACAGCCGACGCAACCTTGGACGCCGGTCCAAGCCCGAACCAGATCACGAAGATGGGCGCAAGGACAATCCGCGGTATGGAGTTGAGCACCTTGATGTATGGACCAAAGACATCGGCGAGGAAGGCGATCCGCCCCAGCGCGATGCCGAAGACCACACCGGCGACCACACCGATGACCCAGCCGAGCAGCGCTTCGTGGAGCGTGTACCAGACCTGCTCCCCCAAGGACCCGAGCGCGGTCCCGTGCATCACCCACGTGTAGATCTGGTCCCAGATCTTCGACGGCATCGAGAAGTTGAACGGGTCGATGACCTTGGCCCGCGCAAGCACCTCCCACAGGCCGAGCACGGCGACCAGAAGCAGTGCGCGTGCGGCGGCGACGATGGCCTTGCGTCTGCGTGCGGCACGGGCGCGGGAATGTGCACGCCCCTTGTTGCCGGGCTCGGTCATCGTCAGGGCGACAACGGCCTCGGGCATGATGTCAGGCGACATTCGCCGCACCCCTCTCGCGGGTGATGCGGACCTCTTCGCCGAGCGATTCCCAGATCTCGCGGTAGATCTCGATGAACCGCGGCTCCAGGCGCACCGATTCGACCTTGCGCGGCCGCGGCAGATCGATGTCGAAGACCTGCTTCACCGTGGCGGGTCCCGCGGTCATCACGACGACCTTGTCGGCGAGCGCGATGGACTCCTCCAGGTCGTGGGTGACGAAGACGACCGAGGCGCCCGTGCCTTCCCACAGTTCGAGCAGTTCGTCCGACATCAGCGCCCTGGTCTGCACGTCGAGCGCCGAGAAGGGCTCGTCCATCAGCAGGATCTCGGGGTCGTTGACGAAGGTCGCGGCGAGGGCCACCCGCTTGCGCTGGCCACCGGAGAGCTGGTGCGGATAGCGGTCCTCGAAGGCCGAGAGCCCGACCCGGGCGAGCCATTCACGGGCCCGCCGCTTCGCCTCCGCCTTGGGTACGCCACGGAAGCGCGGGCCCGCCATGACGTTCGACAGGACCGTACGCCAGGGGAAGGTGGCGTCCTGCTGGAAGACGAAGCCGACCTTGTCGCCGACGCCGGCGACCGGCTCGCCAACGACCAGGACCTCGCCCTCGGTGGGCTCTTCGAGGCCACTCACCAGGGTCAGTGTCGTGGACTTCCCGCAGCCGGTCGGTCCGACGACGGCCACGAACTCGCCCCGGCCGACGGTCAGGTCCAGCTCCCTGACCGCCGTGTGCAGACCCCCTGACGGAGTCTTGAAGATCTTGCTCGCGCCCCGCAGCTCGATGGCGGGGCTGGTGTCTGCGCTCATGACCCGGGACCGTAGATGTGGCGTGGGCCACAGCATCAGTCTTCTGGGCGCTAGGCCTATTTCTGCTTGCAAGAGTCTGTTGTGCTCTTTTTGCTCGCGCTACAACAGCGGAGCCGAAACACGGGCTTAACGCTCGCCAAGGCCTTGAGGGAAAGAGGCCCGATGATTGACGTCCTGGTCGTGGACGACGACTTCCGCGTCGCCGAGATCAACGCCAAGTACGTGGGAAAGGTTCCCGGCTTCCGGGTGGCCGCCCGCGCGCACAGCGCTGCCCAGGCCCTGGCCGCCGTCGAACGCGCACCCATCGATCTGGTGCTGCTCGACCACTATCTGCCCGATCAGACGGGCCTCGAACTGGTCCACCGAATGCGGGAACGCGGCCATGGCACCGACGTCATCATGATCACCGCGGCCAGTGACGTGACGACCGTCCAGGCCGCCATGCGTCTGGGCGCCCTGCACTACCTGGTCAAGCCGTTCACCTTCACCGCGCTGCGCACCCGCCTCGACTCGTACGCCGCCCTGCGCCGCACGGTCGACCGGGTGGGCGGCCGCGGTGTGGCGGGCCAGGAGCAGGTCGACCGGATATTCGGCGCCCTGCGCACCGCGCCCGCGCCCTCGTCGCCGGGGCTGCCCAGCGGCCACTCGGAGCCGACCACGGACCTCATCTGCGACGTACTGCACCGCGCGAAACACCCTCTGTCGGCCCACGAGGTGGCCGCCGAGACCGGCCTCAGCCGATCCACCGCCCAGCGCTATCTGCGCCACCTGGAGCAGGCCGGACGCCTGCGGCTCTCGCTCAAGTACGGGGACACGGGGCGACCGGAGCACCGGTACGCGTGGGTGGCGCCCTGAGGGATCAGACCGCTCCGGCGCCGGTGAGCGACCGCACCTCGGTCTCCGCGTGCTTGGCCTCGTCCGGCGGCTCCGCCGAGGTGACCGTGCCCAGCCAGCCCGCGAGGAAGCCCAAGGGGATCGAGACGAGGCCCGGGTTCTGCAGCGGGAAGTACTGGAAGTCCACGCTCGGGAACAGCGATTCGGGACTCCCCGACACCACCGGCGACAGCAGCACGAGCACCAGCGAGGGTACGAGGCCGCCGTATACAGCCCACACCGCGCCGCGCGTCGTGAAGCCCCGCCAGAACAGCGAGTACAGCAGTACCGGCAGGTTCGCGGACGCGGCGACCGCGAAGGCGAGGCCGACCAGAAAGGCCACGTTCATGTCGCGGGCGAGCAGCCCGAGCGCGATCGCGATCACGCCGATTCCGACCGCCGCGGCGCGCGCCACGGCGACCTCGCTGTGCGGCTTCGCGTGCCGGCGGCGCAGGGACGCGTACAGGTCGTGGGCCACGGATGCCGAGGACGCGAGGGTGATGCCGGCGACGACCGCGAGGATCGTGGCGAAGGCGATGGCGGCGACGACCGCGAAGAGAACCGTTCCTCCCCTTGAATTCGCGCCGCCGCCCAGATCGAGCGCCAGGAGCGGAACCGCCGTGTTCCCGGCCGCGTTCGACCCCCGCACCGCCTCCGGACCGACGATCGCGGCCGCCCCGAAGCCCAGCACGATCGTCATCAGGTAGAAGCCCCCGATGAGCCCGACCGCCCACACCACCGAACGGCGCGCGGCCCGCGCGGTCGGCACGGTGTAGAAGCGGGACAGGATGTGCGGCAGCCCGCCCGTGCCGAGCACCAGCGCCAGCCCCAGGCTGATGAAGTCGAAGCGCGCGGTCCAGCCCCCGCCGTACTTCAGCCCGGGCGCGAGGAACGCGTCACCGTGTCCGCTGCGCTCCGCCGCCGAACGCAGCAGCTGGTTGAAGTCCCCATGGAACCGCACCAGGACAAGCACGGTCAGGGCAATGGTTCCACCCAGCAACAGCACCGCCTTGACGATCTGAATCCACGTGGTGGCCCGCATCCCTCCCAGCGACACATAGATCACCATGAGCGCGCCGACGCCGACGACGGTCCACGCTTGCGCCGCTTCGCTCGTACCGCCGAGGAGCAGCGCGACCAGGCTGCCCGCACCCACCATCTGCGCCACCAGATACAGAACGGACACGGTCACCGAGGACGTTCCCGCCGCGATCCGCACCGGCCGCTCGCTCATCCGGGCCGCGACGACGTCGGCGAGCGTGAACCGCCCCACGTTGCGCACCAGTTCGGCGACCAAAAACAGGACGACCAGCCACGCGACGAGAAACCCCACGACGTACAGCAGCCCGTCGTAGCCGAACAACGAGATAAGTCCCGTAACACCCAGGAAGGACGCCGCCGACATGTAGTCGCCCGAGATGGCAAAACCATTCTCCATCGGCGAGAACAGCCGCCCACCGGCATAGAACTCCTCCGCCGAACCATGCCGGTTGCGACTCACCCACGTCGTGATCGCCAGCGTCACCGCCACGAACACACTGAACAGCAGCAGTGCCAGCGTCTGATGATTGCCGGTCACCGCTCACCACCTGCGACGTTCCGCGTCAGCTCCTGGGTGTCCCAGCGCAGATCGAGCGCGGCCCGGTCTCTGCGCAACCGCGCATGGCGCGCGTACGCCCAGGTGAACAGGAAGGTGGTGAGGAACTGTCCCAGCCCCGCGAGCATCGCCACATTCACGGCACCGGCGACGGGCGTGGCCATGAACCCGGGCGCCGTCGTAGCGGTCACCACATAGCCCACGTACCAAGTGAAGAAGACGACAACACCCGGGACCACGAACCTCCGGTACCGGCCGCGCACCTCCTGGAAGGCCGCGCTGCGCTGCACCTCCAGATAGACATCGGCCGCCCCGCCCACCCGCCCTTCCTGCTCCGTGCGCGCCGATGGAAGGGCGGGGGCGGGCTCACCCGTGCCGTCCAACTCACCCCAGCCGGAGGCAAGCGCGTCGTACCAGGGGTCGTCGAACCGGACCTTCCCGGTGTCGCGGCCGTCGTGCTTCTTCACCGAACTCTCCTTGCCCGCGGTCCGATTTCGGCCGCATGCCCAAGGATGGGCAGATCGGGAAGATCCCGGACTCTTCTCTCCGCGCTCTTCACCCCATCAGGTGACTCAGTTCACCGGTGGCCGTACGAGACCCTTCCCATAGGCGTAACGGACCGCCTGGGCACGGTCCTTGAGTCCCGTCTTGGCGAAGAGGTTGTTGATGTGGGTCTTCACCGTGGCGGTGGAGACATGCAGCTTGCGGGCGATCTCCTGATTGCTGAGGCCTTCGGCAATCAGCAGGAGCACCTCCGTCTCGCGCGTGGTGAGCCCGTCCGGCGCCTCCGCCGGCGCGACCGGCTCCGATTCGGGCTCCGACAGCCGCTCCAGCAGACGCCGTTGGACGCTCGGCGAGAGTCCCGCATCCCCGGACAGCACACTCTCCACCGCCCGTACGATCTCGTCGCCCCCCGCGTCCTTGGTGAGATAGCCCCGGGCCCCCGCTCTGAGCGCGGGAAACAGCGACTCGTCATCCGCGTAGGTGGTGAGCACGACGACCTGCGTCCCCGGGTACTCGGCGCGGATCCGCCGGGTCGCCTCGACACCGTCGCAACGGGGCATGCGCAGGTCCATCAGCACGACGTCCGGGGCGAGTTCGGCGACGAGCGCCACGGCCTCGTGCCCGTCCCCGGCCGCGCCCACGACCTCGATCCCGGGCAGCAGCCCCAGCAGCATCACAATGCCCTCGCGCACCACGGTCTGGTCGTCCGCCACCACGACCCGCGCCGGCTTCCTCACCACCTCTTCCGTCATACGGGCACCTTCAGCGTCACCACGAACCCCTCCTCGTCCGGCCCAGCCTCCAGTGAGCCGCCCAACAGCTCGGCACGCTCCCGCATGCCCAGCAGACCGTACCCGCCCCCAGAGCCGCTGAGCTCGCCCGGAGGCCCGCCCGAGTCCCGTACGTCCAGCGTCACTTCGTGCTCGCCGTAGTCCAGCCGCACATGGACCTTGGCGCCCGGAGCGTGCTTGCGGACGTTCGTCAGAGCCTCCTGCGCGACTCTGCGCACCGCCTGCGAGGCCTCGGCGGGCAGCGGCTGCCGTTCACCCGTCACGGTGACGTCGACTCCCTCGGCCGCGGCGACGAGTTCACCGAGGAAGTCCTCCACCGGAGACATCTCACCCCGCAGCGCGGAGAGTGCCTGCCGGGTCTCGGCGAGCCCCTCGCGGGCCATTCCCCGTGCCGCCACGACCCGTTCGAGGATCGTCTCCCGGTCCGCGCCCCGCTCGATGAACAGCCGGGCCGCCTCCAGGTGCACGAGCTGCGCCGAGAGGCTGTGCGCCAGCACGTCGTGAATCTCCCGCGCGATCCTGGCCCGCTCCGCGAACGCCGCCGACTTCGCCTCGGCCGCACGCGCCGCACGCTCCTGGACAAGCAGTCGCTGTGCACTCCCACGAGCCTCGGCGTCCAGGCGCAGTACATATCCCGCCAGGACCAGCCCCGCTGTCGTGGCCGCGGTGGTCAGCCAGACATCGTTGTTGACCGCCGCGTACGCGCTCAGAGCCACGCAGGTGGCGGGCGCTGCTGCCGCGAGAGGCAGCCGCTCGATGGCGCTGACGGCGCACCCGCACCACAGCACGAGCGCCGGTACCCGGAAGCCCGCCCCCTGACCCACCGTGGCAAGCGCCAGCAGCAGCGCCAGCAACCCCAAAGACGGCAGCAGACGGTGCTCGAGCGTGGTCCTCCAGAAGCCCCACGCGATCAGTCCGCACAGGGCAATTCCCAGAACACCCGCCGCGGTAGCCCAGCCGTTCAGGTCGCGGTTCGTGATGGTCGTCCCCACGAGGGTGCCGAGGGCGACGAGACGCGAGGTCCAGGCAAGCACGCGCCGGGCCCGGGGCACGCCCGCCCGGGTGAGTGCCTCGCGGGAGGGCCAGTGCTTCCACGAGTTCGCCGTCACACACGCTCCTTCCACGAGGGCTGCGGCACGCCGTTACCGTACGCCGCACCCTGTCCCTCAGCCGGGTGCAGGGACTGGGACCGCCAGGCGAGGAGCCCGGAGCGGACCAGCAGGGTGGCCGCGAGGGCGAGCAGCAGTGCGGAAGAGTCCTGGTGCACACCGAGCAGGGCGCCGATGCCGAACAGGCCCACGCGCAGGCCGATGCCGACGATCCAGACCGCCGCACTGGCCTTGGTGCTCTTGCTCCACACCGAGCCGTCCGGCTCCGTCCATATCCGCGTGGTCCACGCCCAGCCGGCCCCGGTGGCCAGGCCTATGAGCAGTTCGGTACCGAGCAGGACGATCGCCTCGGTCCGATGGTGGGGGTCGATCACTCCGGGCTCTCGCAGAGCTATGAAGACGAGGACCGCCGGCACGATCCACCAGCGCCCGTCCGCATTGATCCTGCGCGTGCGGAACTGGCGCGCGATCACCAGAACCACCAGGGCGCAGATCACCAAAGCATTGACGAGCCCGGACATCACGGCCTCCGTGAGTGAGGAAGAGCGGGTACCGGCAGCGAGAGCTGTCGACGCCTTCGACGCTACGGAAAATGGCTGGTCAGCAGATCGGAGCCAGGGTGGATCCCGGGTGGATCCCTGACCGGCCCCGGTCTCCACCCGGGGGTGGAGACCCACTGCGAGCCCGCTGGCCGGGTGGGTTTTCGCCCCCCTCCGCCCCTACCCTCCCCCATCGTCCCTGGGGGCTGCCGCCCCCAGACCCCCGCTATCGGCCTGACGGCCTCGTCCTCAAACGCCGGACGGGCTAAAGATCGCCGCCCGGCGCTGAACGATCCAGCCGCGTGGCTCTGCACCCGCACCCGCCCACCGACGGAGGGGCCGTGCCGGTACATCAAATGCCCGTCGCGCACGTGGTCACCACCAAGCCCGGCCCATACAGCCGACCAGAGCGCCCGACGGCGACGGGCGGAGTACCCGGCACGGCCCCGGCCCACCCAGCGGCAGGCGGCCCGCCACGCCCAGTCCGCAACGCCTACGCGTCGATACGCGACCGATCCAACGTCGCCGCCGAGCTGGAGATGAACTCCTTACGCGGAGCCACATCATTACCCATCAGTAGATCGAACACCTGCTCGGACGCCTCCAGATCGGAGATGTTGATCCGACGCAGAGTCCGATGCCGCGGATCCATCGTGGTCTCGGCCAGCTGGTCGGCATCCATCTCGCCGAGACCCTTGTAACGCTGGATCGAGTCCTTGTACCGCACGTTCTTGCGCTGCAGCTCCAGCAACGTCTCCCGCAGCTCACGGTCCGAGTACGTGTAGATGTACTTGTCCTGCCCCTTCTTGGGCTGGCTGAGCTCGATGCGGTGCAGCGGCGGCACCGCGGCGAACACCCGCCCCGCCTCGACCATCGGCCGCATGTACCGCTGGAACAGCGTCAGCAGCAGAATCCGGATGTGCGCGCCGTCGACATCGGCGTCGACGAGAAGAATGATCTTCCCGTAGCGCGCCGCGTCGATGTCGAAGGTCCGGCCGGACCCGGCTCCTATGACCTGGATGATCGCGCCGCACTCGGCGTTCTTCAGCATGTCCGTCACGGACGCCTTCTGAACGTTGAGGATCTTGCCGCGGATCGGCAGCAGTGCCTGGAACTCGGAGTTCCGGGCGAGCTTGGCCGTGCCGAGCGCGGAGTCGCCCTCGACGATGAACAGCTCGCTGCGCTCCACGTCGTCGCTGCGGCAGTCGGCGAGCTTGGCGGGCAGCGAGGAGGACTCCAGGGCCGTCTTCCGACGCTGCGCGTCCTTGTGCTGGCGGGCCGCGATGCGCGTACGGGCGGCGGCGACGGCCTTCTCCATGACGACCCGGGCCTGCGCGGCCGCGTCCCGCTTCGTGGAGGTCAGGAACGCCTTGAGCTCCTTGGTGACCACGTTCGTCACGATGCGGCGGGCCGCCGAGGTGCCGAGGACCTCCTTGGTCTGGCCCTCGAACTGCGGCTCGGCGAGACGCACGGTGACGACGGCGGTCAGGCCTTCAAGGGCGTCGTCCTTGACGATGTCGTCCTCGGCGACGCGGAGCAGCTTCTTGGCCCGCAGTACCTCGTTCATCGTCTTCGCGACGGCCTGCTCGAAGCCCGCGACATGGGTGCCGCCCTTGGGGGTGGCGATGATGTTCACGAACGACTTCAGGGTCGTGTCGTATCCCGTACCCCAGCGCATTGCGACATCGACGCCGAGCTCACGGGTGACCTCGGTCGGCGTCATCTGCCCGTGGTCGTCGAGGACCGGGACCGTCTCCTTGAAGGTGCCCTGCCCGGAGAAGCGCAGGACGTCACAGACCGGCTTGTCGGTGGCCAGGTACTCGCAGAACTCGCTGATGCCGCCGTCGAAGCGGAAGGACTCCTCGCCCTTGCTGCCGCCCTCGCCGAGCCCGTACTCGTCGCGGACGACGATGGTGAGGCCGGGAACCAGGAACGCGGTCTGGCGAGCGCGCTGGTGCAGGTTCTCCAGGGAGAGCTTGGCGTCCTTGAGGAAGATCTGGCGGTCGGCCCAGTAACGCACGCGCGTGCCGGTGCGAGTCTTCGGGATCCTCTTGAGCTTGCGCAGCCCGCCCGTCGCGTCGAAGGCGGCGTCGGGACCGTCCGCCTTGAACGCTCCCGGGGTGCCGCGCCGGAAGCTCACCGCGTGGGTGTGGCCGCTGCGGTCCACTTCGACGTCCAGGCGGGCGGAGAGCGCGTTCACCACGGAGGCGCCCACGCCGTGCAGACCGCCGGAGGCCGCGTACGAGCCGCCGCCGAACTTGCCGCCGGCGTGCAGCTTGGTCATGACGACCTCGACGCCGGAGAGGCCGGTCTTGGGCTCGACATCGACGGGGATGCCGCGGCCGTTGTCCCGCACCTCCACCGAGGCGTCGTCGTGCAGGATCACCTCGATGTGGTCGCAGTAGCCCCCGAGGGCCTCATCGACGGAGTTGTCGATGATCTCCCAGAGGCAGTGCATCAGACCGCGGCTGTCGGTCGACCCGATGTACATGCCCGGGCGCTTGCGCACAGCCTCGAGCCCCTCGAGGACAAGCAGATGCCGCGCGGTGTAGTTGGAACCGTCCCGGTCTGCTCCGGTCAGCAGCGCTGTGGACGGCACGGACGTTTCGGCGGTCACGCGGTTCGCTCCTCGCTGAATTTCAGGTGGGACCCTTTTGGGTAAGGGCCCGGCTTCGGTCGCCGCTCAGAGGGTACCGAGGCCTGGTAGAGCCGTTGTAACGCCACCCTCGCTTGAACTCAGACTAGTCCAGAGTCGTATGGGTGTTCGATCCCTCGATGGAGTGAAGTACATATCACGTTCCCTTCCAGGCATGAACCATTTAGGCTCCGGGCACGTCCTCATGAACAACCGGCAACCCAGCCGGGAGGACCGACACCCGACAGACAGCGCGAACCCGTACAGACACAAAGACACGCAATACGGCTCATTCGCCGCCAACCGGCAGCAGACAGCTGGCCCGGAAAGAAATTTTCGAGGAAAAGCCGCGAGCGGGAACGTTTTCGGCCTGGTTGGATGTTGACCCTGGTACGACAGCTCGTCGAGCTAGAGAAGAGGCGACGTGACTACTGTTCTGACCCCCGCGAGCCCGCTGACGGCCGCTGACCGCTGCGACCGTTGCGGCGCCCAGGCATATCTGCGCGTCGTCCTCCTGAGCGGCGGAGAACTGCTCTTCTGCGCCCACCACGGTCGCAAGTTCGAGCCGGAACTCAAGAAGATCGCCGCTGAGATACAGGACGAGACGGAGCGACTGACGTCCGTTCCGGAAAGCGTCAACGACGAAGAACGCTGACACTTCGCATCAACGACGAGCGAGTGCCGGCATCAGGCCGGTGAGCGGGCGGCCACTCCCTGGGCACAGGGAGTGGCCGCCCGTACTCGTACCGCAGCGCTCGTCGCGCTCAGCGGCTCTTTCCGAGCGCCCTGACAGCGTCTGAGGCCCGCGTGTAGACGCCTGGGCTCCCTGCGCGCCCACAGCCGCTTCCCCACGACACGAGGCCGATGAGCCGCCCCTGGGCCACCAGCGGCCCGCCACTGTCCCCCTGGCAGGCGTCCCGCCCGCCCGTGCGCTCGCCGGCGCACAGCATGGACGCCGCCTGGTACGCGCCGTCCGCGCTGCCCGGATAGGCCTCCTCGCAGGCCGCGTCCTGGAGCACATTCACGCGTGCGGCCCGCAGACTGCGCGCATAGTCGCCACCGCCCGTCGTATCCCCCCAGCCGTAGACCACGGCGGCCGTACCCGGCTCGTACGCGGGATCCCCGGAGGACGCCATATGGATGACCGAGCTCTCAGGGAGCGGCGAGGCGAGCGTGAGCACGCCGAAGTCCCCGGCGTTCGTATAGCTGTCGTACTGGGGGTTCACCCAGGTGTCGCGCACCGGGATCTCCGTGCCGTCGTTCGACAGCAGGTCCCCCCGGTCCGCGATGACCTTCAGGTCACGGACCTGGTGCGGCGGCGTGCCCAGTACGTCCGAGCCAAGGCAGTGGGCCGCCGTCAGGACCATCGACCGGGCGATCACCACTCCCCCGCAGAACTGTCCTGCGCGCGTACCCCCGAACCGGTCACGGCTGGACAGCGCCACCATCCATGGACTCGCGGAGATCTCGACCGGATAGCCGCCGATGACGATGCTGTCGGCCGCCGCTGGGGCGGGGGACGCGAGAGGTATCAAGGCCGCGGCGGCCACGAGGGCCAGCGCTGAGGCAAAGGGACGGCGCATGTGCGCTCCTCACTCTGGGATGGTCATGGAAAACCCACAGTGATCCAGCGCGCGATACGCCGCACTCCACGGACACGCCGAGCAGACGCACTGAGGGCCCGGCTCCCTCGCGGGAGCCGGGCCCTCAGTGACGTACGGCCGAGGCCTAGTCGAGGTAGTCGCGCAGCACCTGGGAGCGCGACGGGTGACGCAGCTTCGACATCGTCTTGGACTCGATCTGGCGGATCCGCTCACGCGTCACGCCGTACACCTTGCCGATCTCGTCGAGGGTCTTCGGCTGACCGTCGGTGAGACCGAAGCGCATCGAGACGACGCCCGCCTCGCGCTCGGACAGGGTGTCGAGCACGGAGTGCAGCTGCTCCTGGAGGAGCGTGAAGCTGACCGCGTCGGCCGGGACGACGGCCTCGGAGTCCTCGATGAGGTCACCGAACTCGCTGTCGCCGTCCTCGCCCAGCGGGGTGTGCAGCGAGATGGGCTCGCGGCCGTACTTCTGGACCTCGATGACCTTCTCCGGGGTCATGTCGAGCTCCTTGGCCAGCTCCTCCGGGGTGGGCTCACGGCCCAGGTCCTGGAGCATCTGACGCTGCACGCGTGCGAGCTTGTTGATGACCTCGACCATGTGCACCGGGATACGGATGGTGCGGGCCTGGTCGGCCATCGCTCGGGTGATCGCCTGACGGATCCACCAGGTGGCGTACGTGGAGAACTTGTAGCCCTTGGTGTAGTCGAACTTTTCCACCGCGCGGATCAGACCGAGGTTGCCCTCCTGGATGAGGTCCAGGAAGAGCATGCCGCGGCCGGTGTAGCGCTTGGCCAGGGAAACCACCAGACGGAGGTTGGCCTCCAGGAGGTGGTTCTTGGCGCGGCGCCCGTCTTCGGCGATGATCTCCAGCTCGCGCTTGAGCTTGGGGGCGAGCTTGTCGGCGTTGGCCAGCTTGTCCTCGGCGAACAGACCGGCCTCGATGCGCTTGGCGAGCTCCACCTCCTGCTCGGCGTTGAGCAGCGGGACCTTACCGATCTGCTTGAGGTAGTCCTTGACCGGGTCCGCAGTGGCACCGGCCACGGCGACCTGCTGGGCAGGCGCGTCGTCCTCATCGTCGTCGGAGAGGACGAAGCCCTTGTTCTCGGCCCCTTCCTCCTCCTCTTCGCCAGGCTTGCCGGCGCCCGAGACCTCCTCGGCCGCCTCGTCGTCGATGAGCTCGGCGTCGTCCTTCTTGGAGGTGGTCTTCTTGGCCGCCGTCTTCTTGGCGACCGTCTTCTTGGCGACGGCCTTCTTGGCAGTCGTCTTCTTGGCAGCGACCTTGGCGGACGCGTCCTCAGCCGGATCGTCGGCGGCGGGCACTGCCGGGGCGGCGGTGGCGGTGGCCTTCTTGGCGGTCACCGTCTTCGCCGCGACCGTCTTGGTGGCGGTGCGCTTGGCCGGACTCTTCGCTGCGACGCTCTTTCGGGTGCGCTTGGGCTCCGCGGCACTGACCATCAGCGTCACACCCTCTTCCTCGAGGATCTGGTTGAGGCTGCGCAGTACGTTCTTCCACTGAGTGGCCGGAATCTGGTCAGCTTCGAAGGCCCGACGCACGTCATCGCCGGCGATCTGCCCCTCAGCCTTTCCCCGCTCAATGAGCGCCATGACAGAGACGGACTCGGCGATCTCCGGCGGGAGCGTACGGGATGTGCTGGCCGACACGAACAACCTCTCGGAACGTTGGAAAACGGCTTCCGGCCCCGTCCACTGTGGACAGGAGCCGACGACCGCCGACTTGGGGATGGGCCGACGGCGCGGGCGGGGCCGGGAAGATGCACAGCGCCGCAAACGGCGTCTGTATTCCCTCCTCGGCTGTCACCTCTTAGGTCATCGCGCTGTTCCGAGGAGCGTTACGCCCAATCTGCGTGGCCCGAGTCACACCCCGTAAGCGCTCAAAAGCGGCCAGATACGGTCAAAAGTGGTCAGTCGGTGGCTCGCCGCCCGATCGCGCCGCCCGATCGACCCGCCGGGACCCCGCCGGGTCCAAGAAGGATCCGACGGGGTCCCGGCGGGAGATGGTTCGCCGGCCACGCGATACCACGGCGGGACACACCTGCCCGACCGCGCCGCCCTCGGTGCGCGGTCAGTGCTCGCGCGGCGCGGGCACCACGCGATCCACCTCGGGGTGAACGGTGAGCAGTTGACGCATGGCCGCCTCGGCCGCCGCGCCGTCGGCCGCGGCGAGGGCGTCGACGATCCGGGCGTGGTGCCCCAGGGAGGCCTCGTTCGGCCGGTCACAGCCAGCAACGGGCCCCCCGGAGACCTGGAGAGCAGCCGACACGATCCCGGAGAGGTGCTCCAGCATCCGGTTGCCCGCGAGCTGGATGAGCAGCGAGTGGAACTCCGCGTCGGCCCGCGAGAAGGTGAGCGCGTCACCCTGCGCCATGGCATGGCCCATGATCTCGACCATGTCACCGAGCCGCTGCTGGACCTCCTCGCGCCCGTGCCCGGCGGCGAGCCGTGCGGCGAGCGGCTCGATCGTCCAGCGCAGCTCGCTCAGCTCACGCCGCTGGTCGTCGCGCTGCGGCCCGAAGGCCCGCCACTCGATGATGTCCGGGTCGAGAAGGTTCCAGTCGCTGACGGGGCGCACGCGCGTACCGACGTTGGGGCGGGCACTGACCAGTCCCTTCGCCTCCAGGACGCGGAGCGACTCGCGGACGACGGTGCGGGAGACCTCGAACCGCTGACCGATCTCCTCGGGGACGAGCGGGCGGTCCGCGCCCAGGTCACCGGAGACGATCATTTGTCCCAGCTGCTGGACGAGCTGGCCATGCAGCCCTCGTCCGCGGCTGCCCGCGGCGCGTCGGCCCACGCGGCCCAGCTCCGGGTCCGCGCTCTCCCACGCGGGGGTGCCGACACGGTCGGCACCAGGGGCCTCGGCATAGGGGTAGCGGTCAAGTTCGCCCGGGCCGGCCAGGCCGGAGTCTGCGGAGCGGGCGGCGGTCATCATGGTCTGCGCAAGGGTACTCACGGATCCTTTGTCGGCGCTGTCTCCAACTCCCTTGAGGTCTTTGGTGAAAAGCACACGAAAGGGTGATCGCTCACCCCGTCGCAATTGACGCCTTATCGGAAAGAAATGGGCGTTCTTCGGGGAGTTGTGCGCACGGCGGGAAAGGAAGGATGCGGACGGTCGTCATCGGACCCTGCTCCGCAGGGTCGTGAGCAGATATGCGCAGAGCAGGGCGGTCAGCGACAACATGAGTGCACCGCCCACGGGTTGGGTGATGACATGCACCCCAGCCGCCAGATAGCGCTCGCCTCCGAACGGCCACTGCATCAGCACCAGCTCGCGCAGCCTCCCGGGGAACCCGGCCGCGGTCCGCACAGACGGCCCCTCCAAGGCCTTTTGTACGAGCGGTACGACAGCAATCGGCACGGCGAGCACCGCCGCGAGCCCGGCGGTCGTGGACCGGAAGAGGCCCGCGGCCAGCACACCCGCCCAGGCACAGCCCACCACGAGACCGAGCCAACTCGCGCTCATGGGCAGCCAGTCGGCGGGAACTCCGGTGAGCTCCCGTCCGTAGACGAGGTAGAGCACTTCGAGGTCGCATCCCACGGTGAGGAAGGCCAGCGTCAGCGCGGTGGTCGAGGCGAGGAGGAGTTTGGCGGCGAGCAGTCCCAGGCGGCGGGGGACGGTGCCGCGGTCCGCGGCCAGGGCAGGGTGGCGGAACTCTTCACCGAAGGCGATGGCGCCGAGCAGTCCCGCGCCGAGCGCGGCGGGCGGAAGGGGAAACCCCTCCGGCCACGCGGCCAGGAGGCGCGACTGGGGTGTGTGACCGATTCTGGCCAGGAGCACGGCCAGGAGGGCGGAGCTGACGAGAACGGCGGCCGCGGTGAGATAACCGGTGCCGACTCCGGCGGCGCGCCGTAGTTCGTAGCGCAGGGGACGCAGGGGGCTGGGGGCTTGGCGTACGGAGATGGGGGGCGGGAGCGGGGACACCGCGTCCGCGGCCAGTGTCTCGGCCGGACGCGGCTCGTCGGTCGTATCCGCGTCCCCTTCGGCGGGCGGCGCGACAGCAGGCCCCATGTCCCCGATCTCGTCGGCGAGTTGGTGTACGAGGATGCCGTGCCGGAAGGCGGTCTCGCCGACGTCGGCGCAGGTGCTTCCATACACCGAGAGCCGGTTGCCGTCCTCGCGCACGACCTCGAGGGAACGCTGCGCGGTACGGGCCTCCTTGGTCAGCAGGGCGCTGAGACGGGCGGCGTGCGGGCTGCGGACGGCGACCCGAGGGCGCAGCCGGGTACGGGCGAAATCGGCGACGTCCTGGTCGGCGAGGAGCCGGCCCTCCTCCAGCGTGACGACCTGGTCGGCCGTTCCCGCGGCCTCCTTGGGGTCCTCCGTGGTGAACAACACGGTGCCGCCCTGGGCGGCGTGTGCGCGCAGAATCCCGTGCAGCCAGCGGCCTTCGCGGGCGGAGAGCCCGTTGGCGGGGTCGTCGAGGACGAGGGTGTGCGGGTCGGACAACAGTGCGCACGCCAGGCCGAGGCGGCGGTCCATGCCGCGCGAGAGCGTGCCCAGGCGTTCGTCGCGGAGGCTGACGAGCCCGACCACCTCCAGGACTTCATCCGCACGCTGCACGGGTACGCCGGCGGCGGCGCACAGCATGCGGAGCTGGCCGCGGACCGTCCGCGCCGGATGGCCGGGAACCTCGCCCAGGAGCACGCCGACTTCACGCGACGGATGGGCGATCCGGTGCAGCGGGCGGCCTCTGAAGTAGGTGATTCCGCGGCCCTGCTGGAGTTCGAGCATGAGCTTCAGCACCGTCGTCTTGCCTGCGTCCGGGGCTCCGAGGAGCGCTGTGACGCGGCCCGCGCGCACCTCGAAGGACACGTCGTCGACGGCGGGCGGAAGCTCCTTGCGGGCGTTACTGGTCAGTCCGATGGCCTGGATCACCCTAAGCAAGATAGCGCGATATTTCCGGTTTTCCGGGCATCTTGAGACTCGCCTCGGCCAGGCCTCACCGCTTCAGCGCGCACCCGAGCTGCCACAGACCAGACCGGCACTCCCCGCCCCTCGTCAGACCTCGGGACGCAGCATCGGCGGGTTGAGCAGTGTCGCGCCGCCCGCGCGGAAGAGCTGGGCGGGGCGGCCGCCCTGACGCGTGGTCGTGCCACCCGTGGGCACCAGGAAGCCCGGCGTGCCCGTCACCTTGCGGTGGAAGTTGCGCGGGTCGAGCGCCACGCCCCACACGGCCTCGTACACACGGCGCAGCTCGCCGACGGTGAACTCGGTCGGACAGAAGGCGGTGGCCAGCGAGGAGTACTCGATCTTGGACCGGGCACGCTCCACGCCGTCCGAGAGGATCTGCGCGTGGTCGAAGGCCAGGGGCGCCGCCTGCTCGCCGTCGCGGCCGTAACCGCCCTGCTGGAGCAGCTCCTCGACGGGGGCCCAGCGCGCGCTGTTGGCGTCGCCGCCGGCCCTGGGCGCGGGCAGATCGGGGGCGAGCGCGAGATGGGCGACGCTGACCACTCGCATCCGCGGGTCACGCTTGGGATCGCCGTACGTCGCGAGCTGCTCCAGGTGCGCGCCGTTGTCCTGCGCCGGGGCGGACGGGTCGTGGGCGCACAGTGCGGTCTCCTCGACCAGCTCACGCGCCGCCGCCTGCGCCAGATCCTCATCGGGCCGTACGAAGCCGCCGGGGAGCGCCCATCGCCCCTGGAACGGCTGCTCGCCCCTCCGTACCGCCAGCGCACACAGGGCATGGCGACGCACGGTCAGCACGACCAGGTCCACGGTCACGGCGAAGGGCGGAAAGGCCGACGGGTCGTAGGGCATGCCGCGATCATAGTCGTCTGCCTGACGATAAACACTCCCTTCGGCGACCGCATCCACGGTTGATCCACTTCCGTCCGGTACGGGTCTCAGCGGCCGCTATCGGTCACCGGCCGGGGACGCGTCCCGCAAGGTCACACTCCCAACTGCAGCCCGTCGGCCGCCTCCTCGACCATGGCGAGGCCGAGCCTGCTGACACGTACGGAGAAGGAGGCGCCCGCGATCCGCAGTCCCGTCAGCACGATCTCGCCCAGCGGTGCGCTGCGGACCGGGCGCAGTGTCACCGTCCCGGCCGGGGCATCGGGGCGGATCCCGGCGAGGGAGGCGAGAAGCAGCACCCCGGCGGCCGCGGCCGTGGCCGCCGGTCGGCAGGCCGCGGGGTGGGGCAGCGGGGTGCTCCCCTCCGTGCGCTGCTCCGCCGCGTACATCTCGGGCAGCCGGTGCCCGAACGCCTCGGCCGCCGCCAGCACGCCCCGCAGCAGCGAGCTCGCCTCCTTCTCGTAGCCCGCCGCGGCCAGCCCCGCGACGGCGACCGCCGTGTCCTGAACGCGCACGGCGCCACCGCGATGACCGAACGGGTTGTACGCCGCCTCGTTCGCCCCCAGGCTGCGCAGCCCCCAGCCCGAGTCCATGGCCGGACCACCGAGCAACCGCGCCAACTGCTCGGTCTGCACCTTGTCGAGCAGGCCCGGGGCCAGTCCTCCAGAACCGAGCAGACCGGTGTCGAGGAGGTGGACCGTGCCCGAACCGAGGTGCGGGAGCAGGCGCCCGTCCGGGGCACGGGCGGCCGCCGGTCTGCCTCCGCCCCAGTCTTCGACCCAGAAGTCGTCGCGGAACGCGCTCCGCACCTCCTGGGCCCACTGCCGCAGCCCCGAGCCACCCGGCCGACCATGCGCGTCGAGCAGATCGGCGCCCAGCAGTGCCGCCCGGTGGGCGTGCGCCTGTGTCTCGCAACGAAGCGGCCCGCCGGGGTCCGGGTCGGGCAGATAGGTGCCGTCGCCGACGGTGGTCCGCAGCCACTCCAGGCACCGCTCGGCCGTGGGCAGCAGCTCCTCGACCTCCTGCTCCACGAGCCCCCAGCGCCGGGCCTCCGCGAGGAGCACGGGGAACAACAGGGTCGCCTCGGTCGCCGTACAGCCCGGCGGCAGGTGCGGGCCCGCGTCCCGGCGCGGTCCGGGAATCAGCCCGGACTGCGGCCCCGTGCCGACGAGTTGAGTGCGGGCGAGGGTCCGCAGGGTGCCCGCGGCGAGACGCGTACCGAGCGGCAACGTCATTCGCGCCGCGACAAGCGCCTCGGCCGGTGCCAGCCCGCACCGCCATGGGGCCCCTGCCGCGAGGTGCGTGTCGGACGGGTGCCCGGGATCGCGCAACAACAGGGCCTGAAGATCCTCCACGCACGTGTGCAGGATTGCCTGGGTCCGCGGGTCGTCGCCCGCTGCCCGTGCCTGGGCGAACGGGCTCGTCGTGCCGCGTCCCACCGCTCTGATGGGTCCCGCACTGTCCTGCCGTACGCGCAACTCCACGATCCGGGTGCCACCCGGCGGCAGTTCGAGTTCCCAGCGCAGCAGTCCCGCCGAGGCCAGGGCGTCGGTGGGCGGCGGGTGAGCGGTGACGGCCGAGTGCCCCGTGGCGCAGGACCAGCGCAGGCCGGAGTCGTGGACGCTGGCGGGCAGTTCGGGCCCGGCCCGGCCCGAGGCGACCGAGCTCAGTTCCGCGAGATCCGTGCCGAGGGCGATCTCCACGGGCAGGCGCAGGGTACGAGGGGCCGCGCTCTGCAGGGAGATCAGCTCCGTGCCGTCCGCGTGCCGTGTCCGTTCGACGACCACGTCCGGGTCCGGGCCCGCCTCGGCGGACGCGCGCAGCGTCCCCACGAAGCGGGCACGGTCGGCCGCGAGCATCCGGGCCTGCACGGCGAGCGGTTCGCGCCCGGCGACCCGCACCTGGCAGCGGGAGAGCATCCGCCGTCCCGCGCGGTAGAACCCCTCCAGCCCGCGGCCGGTCAGCTGGCCCTGCTCCGTGGAGATTGCCAGTCCTGGCAGGGCGACACAGATCAGGGCCGTGTGGGTCGGCGGCAGGTCCACGATCCGGCGCGGCGCAGAAAGCCACGCCTGGGGAGCCGCGGGGCCACCCGCCCCCGCGTAGGAGGGCGAAACGCCGTCCAATCCCCCGAGCGGGGCCGAGGCCGGCGGGCCGCTTCGACGCGTGACGGGCTGAGCGGTCCTGGGAAACGGCCGACGGTGACCGTCGGGGGCCGAGGACGGGGTGGGCAAGGGCATGGGGCAGCTTCCTCCACGCTCGGTGCGCCTTGGGCGCGCTCGGCGCCGGGTAGGGGGCTCCGGAGGGGCGGGGACGTTGCGGCGGCGCGGCCCGGCCACGGGTTCCACCACTCAGGTGAACGGAGCGGCCCTGCTCGGGGTCACGCCCTCGGCCGGGGAAGCCGACCGAATGGCGGTGGCGTGACGGACCGGTCCCGACACTCACATGTCCTCCCCCGTACCGTGCCGACCGCCCTCACGCCGGGTCCGAGACCGACCGCGCACGCCCTCAGCCGCGCGCCCCGGCCCCTCTCCGGCAGGTGCGACCTCGCCGGCGGGCCGACGCCGACCGGCACGGGCTGCCCCGGGAGAACGTCGACTCGGACGGGCTCCAGCATTCCCTGCCGGGCGGGTCCGGCGTCGGCGTCGGGTGGCGGTCGCCGACGGCTGGGTCGCGGGTCCGGGCCGCCCGGAGGCCGGCACCGGTTCAGCTGATTCCCGCGGCGCCGGGAGAGCGGTGGGCTGTCCCGGCGATTCTGGGGCGCGGCCGGTGCGCTCCGCGCGCAGGCAGCGGCGGATCGATTCCGGGTCCAGGCCCTCGTTGCACGCCTGGTGCAGGAGCCGGGCGAAGAGATAGTCGGGGTCGGCTCCGAGCGCCATACCCAGGGCCTCGCGGGCCTCCAACTCGTCCCCGGTCGACCACGCGACCCACCCGGCGAGCGTGAGGGGTGCGGCGGCGTGCTCGCGGTAGGGGCCGACACAGCGGCGGGCGAGCGCTCGCCACAGGCGCAGGGCCGGGCCGGCCTCGTCGCCTTCCATCCACTCCGCGGCGCGGTCGCGGGTCGTGCGGTCCTGGAGTCCGAGGATCAGGGTGGCGGCCTCCTCATGCTCCAGGAGTCCGTCGTCGCGCAGGTCCGCCGGACGCGCGCCGGACACGGCCGGAGCGTCTGCGAGCCGACCGATGATCTGCCGGGCCAGTTCGAGGGCCTCCTCGGCCACGTCGGCGCGGCTCTCGCCGTCCAGGATCCTGGGGACGAGGGCCATGCTCGCCGTATCGAGCGCGAGCTCCTGTTCCAGCGCGGCCGCCGTCTCCCAGGGGAGGAACCTCGCGGTCAATTCCTTTAGGGATCCCCTCACTTGGATGCCCGCATAGGTCGCTGCGGCGGCAAGGACGGAGGTCCCGGGCAGACCCATGGACTCACCCTCGGGCGAACAGCATCCCTGGCCCGGGCAGCAGTACGACCAGAAGCGGCCGTCGGAGATGCACAAGGCCTCGATCACGGGGACGTCGAGGCGACCGCAGACCGTACGCAGCAACTGCGCCAGCGGGCGCAGCCGTTCCATGACGTCCCGCCCCGACTCGCCGCTGCCCGGTTCCTGGCAGAGGTAGGCGACCATGCTCTCGGGCCGGGCACCTCTGCGTTCGCTTCCCGTCACCAGCCCCCGCGCCAGCTGCTCGGCCACGGAGGACCAGTCATCCGCATGGGCGGGGATGCCGAGCCGCGCACGCCCGCCGAAACGGCCGCGCCGCTCCCCGTCGTGCAGGGCGGCCAGCACGATGCTGTCCTCGGGCCGGTACCCGAGCAAGTACGGCAGAGCGTCGGCCAGCTCGGCCGGGGTACGCAGGGTGACCTGAGGCGCGCCGCCCGCGACGCCGTGACCCGCGTAACGCTCGGACCGGCCATCCCCCGCGTGACCGGCGGACCCATCGCGCCCCTCAAGTCCTGTGGGCTCGCCCCGTCCCGCCCGATCCACAGGCGCGTCGTGCTCCGCGCAAGCCGCGTACTCGCCCTGACCGCCCTGACCGCCCTGACCCCCGTGCCCGCCACGCCCGCGATTCCCGCTATGCGCGCCGTGCCCGCCGGACAGATCCTGCTCCGCGCATCCTTGCCGACCACCCGGTCGATCAGCTGGCCGATCATCTGGCCCACTCTCCCCGGCGCGCTCACCCCCTCCGTCGCACCTGTCGGGCTCACCCCCTCCGTCGTACCTGTCGAGCTCACCCTCTCCGTCGTAACGGTCGTGCCCGCTGATGTACCCGTCGCCGGACCTGCCGGCCGCTTCGTCGTGATTCGTCATGCCGTGACCATCCCGCGGATCTCGAAATTCCGCTTCGACCTGTGGATAACCACGACCATGATCACGACAAGAGTTGTCCACAGCTCGCCCGGCTCGTTCGCGCGATGTCCGACCCATCGGGTTGCATGGAGCCATGAACAACGACGACCCGCGACCCACGCCCGACGAAGACCTGCGTACCGCGGCCGATGCCGTACTGGCCCGCCTCGTCGGCGCCCGGGCGGGCGAGGCCCGGCTGCGTGAGGACCAGTGGCGCGCCATCGAGGCGCTGGTGGCCGACAAGCGCAGAGCCCTGGTCGTGCAGCGCACCGGCTGGGGCAAGTCCGCGGTGTACTTCGTCGCGACCGCGCTGCTGCGCGAGCGGGGCGCAGGGCCCACGGTGATCGTCTCGCCGCTCCTCGCGCTCATGCGCAACCAGGTCGAGGCGGCCGCGCGCGCCGGAATCCACGCGCGGACCATCAATTCGTCCAACACGGAGGAGTGGGAGACGATCCAGGCCGAGGTCGCCGCGAGCACGGTCGACGTTCTCCTGGTGAGCCCGGAGAGGCTCAACAATCCCGACTTCCGCGACCAGGTGCTGCCCAAGCTGGCCGCGGCGACCGGCCTGCTCGTGGTCGACGAGGCGCACTGCATCTCCGACTGGGGCCACGACTTCCGGCCGGACTACCGCCGACTGCGCACCATGCTCGCCGACCTCCCGCCCGGCGTCCCCGTCCTGGCCACCACCGCGACGGCCAACGCGCGCGTGACGGCCGATGTGGCCGAGCAGCTGGGCACCGGAGCCAGCACGGACGCGCTCGTCCTGCGGGGCCCACTGGACCGGGAGAGCCTGAGCCTCGGTGTAGTGCGGCTGCCGGACGCCGCCCACCGGATGGCCTGGCTCGCCGAGCATCTGAACGACCTGCCGGGCTCGGGCATCATCTACACGCTCACCGTGGCCGCCGCCGAGGAGGTCACCGCGTTCCTGCGCCAGTGCGGGCACACCGTGGCGTCGTACACCGGGAAGACGGAGAACGCGGACCGCCAGCAGGCCGAGGAAGACCTGCTCGCCAACCGCGTCAAGGCCCTGGTCGCCACCTCCGCGCTGGGCATGGGCTTCGACAAGCCCGACCTCGGATTCGTGGTGCACCTGGGCTCGCCCTCCTCCCCCATCGCGTACTACCAGCAGGTCGGGCGCGCCGGCCGCGGTGTGGAGCATGCCGAGGTGCTGCTCCTGCCGGGCAAGGAGGACGAGGCGATCTGGCAGTACTTCGCGTCGATCGCCTTCCCTCCGGAGGAGCAGGTGCGCCGCACGCTGGACGTTCTCTCCCGCGCAGAGAGGCCACTCTCGCTGCCCGCCCTCGAACCGCGGGTGGAACTGCGCAGGTCCCGTCTGGAAACGATGCTCAAGGTGCTCGACGTGGACGGGGCGGTGCGGCGTGTCCAGGGCGGCTGGATCTCCACGGGCACTCCATGGACGTACGACACAGAGCGCTATGCCTGGGTCGCCAAGCAGCGGGCGGCCGAGCAGCAGGCGATGCGCGACTACGTCACGACGACCGGCTGCCGCATGGAGTTCCTGCGACGGCAGCTGGACGACGAAGGGGCGGCGCCGTGCGGGCGCTGCGACACCTGCGCGGGAGCACGTTTCGAGGCGTCCGTGTCCCCCGCGGCGCTGGACGCGGCGAAGGGCGAGCTCGGCCGGGCGGGCGTCGAGGTCGAGCCCCGGAAGATGTGGCCAACAGGTCTGCCGGCGGTCGGTGTCGACCTGAAGGGACGTATCCCGGCCGGCGAACAGGCCGCACCGGGGCGCGCATTGGGGCGACTCTCGGACATCGGCTGGGGCAACCGGCTGCGGCCGATGCTCGCGCCCCAAGCCCCGGACGGCCCCGTACCGGACGATGTCGCGAAGGCCGTGGTGGGTGTACTGACCGACTGGGCGAAGGGGCCCGGTGGCTGGGCCTCGGGGCAGCCCGACGCACAGCCGCGCCCGGTCGGCGTCGTCACCGTGGCCTCGCGTTCGCGTCCTCGGCTGATCCAGTCCCTGGGCACGCGGATCGCGGAGATCGGCCGACTGCCGCTGCTGGGGTCCGTGGAGTACGTCGGCGAGGTGTCGCAGATCTCCCGGAGCAACAGCGCTCAGCGGCTCAAGGCTCTCGACGGAGCGCTGACCGTGCCGCCCGAGCTGGCCACCGCCCTGAAGGAAGCCGGCGGCCCCGTCCTGCTGGTGGATGACGCGACGGAGACCGGCTGGACGCTCGCGGTGGCCGCGCGCATGCTCCGGCGGGCCGGTGCACAGGGGGTGTTGCCGCTGGTCCTGGCTGTACAGGCGTGACCCACGTGTCGCCCACAAGAACAGTGGGCAGGGATATATGCGCCGCATCGCCAGAAAACGGTCTGTGGCCCCAATTGCTCGTTGCCGCAACCAAGTTCGGCAGGAAGAATTGAAGTCCGCTCCCCGCACGGCTCGCCCGTGGTCCGGTAGGGCTCTGCTGCGGCGTGCGCTCCCCCAAGTCCGATCCCGCCCGCAGTGTGGGCGCGTAGCCGAAGGGAGGACCGTGACCTTCGGATTCGCTCCGTCCTCGGCGGCATCCATGTCGACGTCTGCCGACCTGTCCGCCGCTTCCGCCAACCCACTGACCCGGATGCTCGAACCCGCCGAATGGGCCTCCGCCGGGATTCCGCTGCTGCGCAATCCCCGGGAGGTCGTCAGCGGACTGCACGCCCGGCACCGGCCCAGGCCCGCGACCGCGGTCGTGGCCGTTCTCGATCCGGACGAGCGGCTGAGGGCGAGCGCCTCGTTCACCCGGCGTCCGGCTCCGGCCGACGGCTGGATGTTCCGCAACGCGCTGCTCGCGCAGCTGCGCCGGGTCATCCCGCACGACCTGCGCCGCCGCACTCCGGTGCGCACGGCAGTGCTGCTCTACTGCCGTGACGGCGACGCGCGCTGGACGGAGGAGGACGGGGCGTGGATGTGGGGGCTGCGGGACGCCTGCACGCTCCACGGGCTGCGCTGCGGGGCGTACATCACCCTGACGCGTGACGGCTGGCAGGTCCTCGGCGAAGGCCGCGGCGGTCGCCGCCCCAACGCGGACTCACCGCCGGAGTCCTTCGCCATGGCCGAGGCGCTGCCGCCGCTGCCACGCACCGGAGGCGTCGCGTCGGAGGTGCTGCGCCGGGCGGCCGCCCGCTGAGGCTCCAACGGCGCCGGCCCAACCGGCGTAGAGCGTGATCCGTGTCCGCCCACCCGCGCGGCGGCGGCCACCTCACGATGAGCAGCGAGGACGGACGCGCGAGGAGACAACCGGACGGTGGTTCGGCGGCCGATGGAGCAGCGCCGTGGAACAGGCCCGCTCCAGGGACGTAAGGCAGACGTACGCCCCAGGTGACAGAGGTACGACAGGACCCCGGCATACGGGGACGCACTGCAGGCACGCCGAAATGACCGCCGTGCAGGTGCCGCCGCAGCGGCACCCTCAGCGTCCCCCCGAACGGATCCCGGACGGCGTCCGGAACCCGCTCAGACCCCCGCGCCCAGCACCGAGTTGATCTGCTGCGGGTCGCCGCAGACGATCAGCAGGGCGCCGGCCCGGCCGAGGGCCAGTGGCAGCGCGGTGACGGCGGCAGCGTCGGGACCGCCGTTGACGGCGACCACGACCACGGGACGGGACGCGGCCCGGCCCGCTACGGAGGCGTCGGCGTAGAAGACGTCGTCGCCCGTGTCGTGCTGCCCCCAGTACGCGGCCTCGCCGAAGGAGAGCTCGTGCGCGGCCCACGGGTGCGGTTCGCCGGTGGTGATCACCAGCACCTCACCAGGGGCACGGCCCGACTCCAGCAGCAGGTCGACGGCTTCTTCGGCGGCGTCCAGCGCACCCTCGGCCGAGGCCGGGATCAGCTGGATCTGCGGGGTGGCGGCAGCGGGCGCGGCCGCCGGGGCGGACGGCCCCGGCGTGGCTACGACCGGCTCGCGCGGGGTGCGTTGGGCCGGCATCGGCCGGACAGGACCCGGACGGCCGGGACGCGGCGGAGCCGCGGGACGGGGGCCGGGTACGGGACGGGGGGTCGGCGCGGTGCGGCCACTGGCCGGGGTAGCGCGGGGACCCTGGGCACTCTCGTGAATCTGAGGCTCCTCGGGAATGAGAGGCATGAGCTGATATCTATCAAACGCCGGTGCGACTCGCGTCGGCGGGTGGCACATGAGTGCGAGCGGAACCGTCAGAAATCGAAGCCGAGCTGGCCCTCGATCGCAGGAACGCTTCCGTCCGCCCAGCTGCGGACCTTCTTGAGGTGCCGCCACTGGGGCAACGCATCAAGATACGCCCACGACAGCCGGTGGTACGGGGTGGGGCCCCGCTCCTCCAGCGCGGCCTTGTGGACCGGCGACGGATACCCGGCGTTGGCCGCAAAACCGAAGTCTGCATGGTCGATGCCCAGTTCGGCCATCATTTTGTCGCGCTGAACCTTGGCGATCACCGAGGCCGCCGCGACGGCCACGCAGGACTGGTCGCCCTTGATCACCGTACGGACGCGCCAGGGAGCACCGAGATAGTCGTGCTTCCCGTCGAGAATGACCGCGTCGGGGCGGACCGGCAGGGCTTCCAGGGCTCGTACGGCCGCCAGGCGCAGCGCGGCCGTCATCCCCAGGTCATCGATCTCCTCCGGAGAGGCGTGCCCCAGGGCGTACGACGTCACCCACTTCTCCAACTCCGCTGCGAGCGCGGTACGCCGCTTGACGGTGAGGAGCTTGGAGTCGGTGAGCCCGTCGGGCGGACGGCGCAGTCCCGTGACGGCGGCGCAGACGGTGACCGGGCCGGCCCACGCACCCCGCCCCACCTCGTCGATACCGGCAATGATCTTCGCTCCGGTCGTGGCGCGGAGGGAGCGCTCGACGGTGTGGGTAGGTGGTTCGTAGGGCATAGCGCCCTCAGCCTACGCCGCCCGGAGGCCCTCGCGACACCCAGGTTTCCCCGAGCAACCAGGGCATGCCCGCCGGAGTCGATCAGGCAGCGTTCGGGCGCAGCAGCGGGACCATCAACTGGTCGATCATTTGCTCCAGGTCCTGCTCGCTCCATTCGCTGCCGCACACCTTTGAGCGGTACATCATCATCGCCGGGATGACGTCGAAGACATAGCTGTTCGCGGCGTCGGGCCGCACCTCTCCCCGCTCGATACCGCGGTGGATGACCTCGCGGAGCAGATGCATGGTCGGCTCGACGACTCCGCCGAGGATCACACCGTGAAAGCGTTCAGCCTGAGACGCATCGCATTCGTGAAGCACTGAGCGCAGCGCGAAACCGGGCTGCGAGTACATCGCCTCACGCACCCGCCGGCACAGCTCCAACAGGTCCGCCCGGACGCTCCCGAGGTCGGGAGCCTCCGTCAGGCGCGGCAGTCCGGCCTTGAGCGCGTCCGCGACGAGGTCCTCCTTGGACGGCCAGCGGCGGTAGACCGCGGCCTTGCCCGTCTGGGCGCCCGCGGCGACGCCCTCCATGGTGAGGCCGTTCCAGCCGACCGTACTGAGCTGCTCCAGCGCGGCCTCGAGGATCGCGCGTTCGAGCACGGCACCGCGCCGGCGCAGGGAGGCCGTCTGAGCGGGGGCGGCCGTCCAACGCGAAGTAACCATCTGAGTGTCTCCGTTGTGCATGGGGGAGCGGGGTTTCGGGGGAAGGGCGAGCGGTCGACTGACGCCACACGGAAGCGAGTTCAGTGAACGCTTGCGTTCACTGAAGGGGACTCACTACCGTTGACGCGACAGTGAACGCGAGCGTTCACTAACGCACTTGTGGGGGACCCATAGTGACAACCTCTCAGTTGATTCAGGACCCAAAGCGCCCCAAGCCGGGAGCGGCCCGCCGGGAGGGGCACCCCGGCATCGCACTCACCGTCATCGCGGCCTGCCAACTCATGGTGGTACTCGACGCGACGATTGTGAACATCGCACTCCCGCACATTCAAGACGCGCTCAAATTCTCTACGACCGACCTGACGTGGGTGGTCAGCGCGTACACCCTCACCTTCGGTGGCCTGCTGCTCCTTGGCGCCCGCGCCGGTGACATCCTCGGTCGGCGCCGGGTCTTCATGACCGGCATCCTGCTGTTCACCTTCGCCTCGCTGCTCGGCGGACTCGCCCAGGAACCCTGGCAGTTGCTGGCCGCGCGCGCTCTGCAGGGTGTCGGTGGCGCGATAGCGTCGCCGACTTCGCTGGCGCTCATCACCACGACATTCCCCGAGGGCCCGGAGCGGAACCGGGCATTCGCGGTCTTCGCCACGGTCTCGGCCGGCGGTGGCGCCATCGGTCTGCTCGCCGGCGGCATGCTCACGGAGTGGCTCGACTGGCGGTGGGTCCTCTTCGTCAACGTACCCATCGGCGTCCTGATCGCCGTGCTCACGCCGATGTACATCAACGAGTCCGAACGCCATCCCGGTCGCTTCGACATCGCCGGTGCACTCACCTCGACGGCCGGGATGGCCTCCCTGGTGTACGGCTTCATCCGCGCCGCGGAGGAGGGGTGGCGGGACAGCCTCACGATCGGGTCCTTCACGGCGGCCGTGGTGCTGCTGGTGGGCTTCGGGATCACCGAGACGCGGGCCAAGGAGCCCATCACCCCGCTGAAGATGTTCGCCGATCGCAACCGCTCGGGCACGTACGTGATCATGCTGAGCCTGGCCGCGGCGATGTTCGGCATGTTCTTCTACATCGTGCTCTTCGTGCAGAACGTGCTGGGGTACAGCCCGATCTCGGCCGGTGTGGCCTTCCTCCCGGTGACGGTAGCGATCGCGATCGGCGCGGGTCTGTCGCAGCGGTTCCTGCCGGTGCTCGGCCCCAAGCCGTTCATGGTCGTGGGCTCGACGCTGGTCGCGCTCGGACTCGGCTGGCAGACGTTCATCAACCCCGACAGTTCGTACCTCGGCGGAGTACTCGGCCCGATGCTGCTGTTCGGCTTCGGCATGGGCCTGAACTTCGTGACGCTGACGGTCACCGCGGTCTCGGGTGTCGCCCAGCACGAGGCGGGCGCGGCTTCGGGTCTGCTCAACGCCACGCAGCAGGTGGGCGGTTCGCTCGGTCTCTCCATCCTCACCACGGTCTTCGGCTCGGCCAGCCGTGACGAGGCGGAGAAGCAGATGCCGAAGTTCCTGGCGAACGGCTCGGCCGAGCAGAAGGCTGAGTTCGCCAAGACACACCAGCTACCCGCTCCCTGGGGTCACGAGGTGCTCGCCCAGGGCATCTCCACCGCGTTCATCCCGGCGGCCGCGATGGCCGTACTGGCCCTGGTCACGGCCGGGCTGGTCATCCGGGTCCGCAAAAGCGACCTGGACGCCCTCGCCGGCACGTCAGGGCCTGCCGGAGGCTGACGGGGGGTTGGGGGGGGGGGGGGGGGGGGGGGGGGGGGGGGGGGGGGGGGGGGGGGGGGGGGGGGTGCGGCAACCCCGCGTTAGGAGAGGGAAAAGTCCTCCTCCCCCCCCCCCACACCC
>NZ_JBVHXR010000008.1:249289-363723 GCF_055569295.1 Streptomyces sp. NPDC029292 | reverse complement strand
TTGGGGGGGGGGTGGGGTGGGGTTGGGGGGGGGGGGCGGGGGGCGTGGGGGGCCGGGGTCCCTTTGGGGGGGGCTCATTTGGGGGAGGGGGGGGGCGCACCCCCCGTTTTCCGGGGGGGGGCGGTTGGGGGGGGGGGACGTCCCCCGCCCGCCCCGCGATCCGACTTGTACAACGCGATCCGACTTGTACAACGGACTCGACTTGTACGACGCGACCCGGCTTCTAAGACGCGGGCCGCACCACCATCGCCGAGCCGCCACCCCGCCGTACCTTCTCCGCCGCAGCGAGCCACTTCCCGTTCGGCAACCGCTGGACGCCCGTCGCCGCGCCGATCTCGGGGTTCAGCTTGAAGGAGTGCCCGATGGCCTCCAGCTGGGTCCGCAACGCGCTGTTGTACAGGCCGGGTTCGAGTTCCGTCTGCGCCGCGTTGCGCTGGCTGGCGCGCGGTGCGGCGATCGCGTCCACCAGGGGCAGCCCGCGGTCCAGGAACTCCGTCAGCGTCTGCAGCACGGTCGTGATGATGGTCGCGCCGCCCGGCGAACCGAGCGCCACCACCGGCTGGTTGTGCTTGTCCAGGACGATCGTCGGGGAGATCGACGAACGCGGCCGCTTGCCCGGGCCCGGCAGGTTCGGGTCGTGCACGGCCGGGTTCGCCGGTGTGAAGGAGAAGTCCGTCAGCTCGTTGTTGAGGATGAACCCGCGCCCCGGGACCGTGATGCCACTGCCGCCGGTCTGCTCGATGGTCAGCGTGTACGAGACCACGTTGCCCCACTTGTCGGTGACCGTGAGGTGCGTGGTGTTCTCGCCCTCGTACGTCGTCGGGGCGGCCGTTCCGGTGGTGGAGCAGGCCGCCGGGTCGCTCGGGTCACCCGGCGCGAGCGGGCTGGTGAGCACCGCGTCGTCCTTGATCAGGCACTCCCGCGAGTCCGCGTACTCCTGCGACAGCAGTTCCTTGGTGGGTACGTCCTCGAAGGCGGGGTCGCCCACCCAGCGCCCCCGGTCCGCGAACGCGATCCGGCTCGCCTCGATGTAGCGGTGCAGGTACTGCGCCTCGCTCGCCTTCGAAAGGTCGCTCTTCCCAAGGATGTTGAGCGCCTCGCCGACCGTGGTCCCGCCGGAGGAGGAGGGCGCTATCGAGTAGACCTTCAGCCCGCGGTACGTGGTCTTCGTCGGCGCCTGCCGCTTCGCCTCGTACGCCGCCAGGTCCTCGAGGGACAGCTTGCCGGGGCGGGCGTTGTATCCCGAACTCGGGTCCACCGGCGGCTTGTTCACGGTGTCGACGATCTCCTGGCCGAGGTCACCGTCGTAGATCGCGTCGACGCCCTTCCTGCCCAACTCCTCGTACGTCCGCGCGAGGTCGGGGTTCGTGAAGGTCGAGCCGACCACCGGCAACGAGCCGCCGGGCAGGAACAGCTTCGCGGTGTCGGGGAAGTTCTTGAACCGGGCCTGGTTGGACTCGGTCTGCGTACGGAAGGTCGCGTCGACCGTGAAGCCGTCGCGCGCGATCCGCTCGGCGGGCTTCAGTACCGTACCCAGCCCCTTGCTGCCCCAGCTGTCCAGCGCCGTCTGCCAGGTGGCGGGCGTGCCCGGTGTGCCCACGCCCAGCCCGCTGGTGACGGCGTCCGCGAAGGCGAGCGGCTTCCCGTTCTCCAGGAACAGCCCGGAGTCGGCGGTCAGCGGCGCCGTCTCACGGCCGTCGATCGTGTGCACCGTACGGGACTTGGCGTCGTAGTAGACGAAGTAGCCGCCCCCGCCGATACCCGACGAGTAGGGCTCGGTGACGCCGAGGGCCGCCGCCGTGGCAACCGCCGCGTCCACCGCGTTGCCGCCCTTCTTCAGGACCTCGATCCCGGCCGCGGAGGCGTCCGCGTCGACGCTCGCCACGGCGCCGCCGTAGCCGACGGCGACGGGCACCTTCGCCGCCGTGCCGGCAGCGGCCGGTGCCGCTGTCCCGGCGGCGGGTGGCGCTGCCGCGCCCACCGACACCACGGCGGCCGAAACCGCCAAGACCGCCAGATTCCGCGCAAGGGGGCGACGCATCCGTACCTCCAGTCAACAGCCGTCCGCGCAGCGTAACTTCACCGCCACGCTCCCGTCAGGACCCCCTCGAACACGGTTGCGTACTCCCGCTAACATGCGCGCCCATGAATGACGACGTGCGCAACATCGCCCTCGGCGTGGTCGCTGCCGGCATCAGCGCCGCGCTCGGCTGGCTCGCCCGTACCTACCTCTGGAAGCGCAAGCTCCGCCGCAAGCAGGCGTTCTTCGGACTGCCGGACAACTCCGAGTCGCTCCTGGTGGTGAACCGCGAGGCGGGCGGCCCGGAGCTCACGGTGATGCGCCACGACGTGTTCGCCCTGCTGGAGCTCTCGGCACTGATCAAGGACTGCGGCGCGCACGCCCAGGTGATCGCGCACGACGCGGCGCAGCAGGGATTCGGGGAGCGAACGGAATTCTGCGTGGGCGGCCCGTCGTCGAATCGACGGATGGCGGCCCACCTCCATTCCCTGCTGCCGGGCATCCGCGTGAACACCGACGCCGAGCCGGGCCCGGACCGCGGCGCCTTCCAGATCGGCAGTGAGCGCTACCGCCTGGAGCCGGGCAAGGGCGAGTACGTGATACTGGCCCGGCTCGTCGCGGGCGAGGACCGCGCGGCCAGACCGGTGTTCCTCTTCTGCGGCCAGCGCGCGATCACCAACCAGGCGGCGACCCGCTACCTCGCCCGCAACCACGAACGGCTCGCGCGCAAGCAGGGCGACAAATCCTTCGTCCTCCTTCTGAAGGTCGTGAACTCCCAGGCGTACGGCCCCGACGTCGTCGAACTCGTCGCGGACGTGACCCGCGCCGCGCACACCCCGCTGCCCACCCCCACACCACCGCGCAACTCACACCGGGCGAACTCATGACGAACCGCGACGATGTGATCCGAGCGCCACTGGAAGTCCGGTACGAAGGTGCGGCTGGACGCCCGCCTCACCGTTGCGACTCCGGGGCGGCGGGCGGCTGGTTCGTCCGCGACTACGCCACGGGCTTTACTTCGGCGGGAGCCAAGTGGTCAAGGTCGACCTCGCAAGCAAGCGGCTGAGGCTGGTGCGCGACGGGCGGACCGTGCAGTCGGTGCCGGTATCGGCGGGCAGGTCCAGGTCGGCGACCCGTTCGAGGTGACGGGCAGCGGCTCGAAGGGGAAGCCCGCGCCCGGGAACGGCTGCGGCTACGGCTACGGCTACGGCTACGGCTACGGCTACGGCTACGGCGAATGGAATCTGTCGTGGGCCGAGTGGCAGGCGAAGAGCGCACTCCGCTAGTGCGCAGGTGCGCACGGAACACACACTTCAGCGCGCCCGGTACGCACGAAATCAACACTTCAACAATCGTTACCCGCACGTAACTTACTGACGGGTTACCTCCGGTAAGCGACCGAGGTTACCGTCGGGTCACTTTGCACTGACACGAGTGAGGAGTGACCCGTGGGACACGGTCGCAACGCCCTGCGTACGTCCGCGGTCGGTGCCGTCTCCGCGACGCTGATCGCCACCGCCGGCCTCGGTCTGGCCCCCGCCGCCCAGGCCTCCACCGGCACGACAGGCATCCGCTTCGTCGACATCTCCGGAGACGGCGGCACGGTCCTCAAGGCCAACGTCGTCACCCCCGCCGGCGCCGACGGCACCCGCAGCTACCCGCTCATCGTGCTGCCCACCAGCTGGGGCCTGCCCCAGGTCGAGTACCTCGCGCAGGCCCAGAAACTCGCGAACTCCGGTTATGTCGTGGTCAGTTACAACGCCCGCGGCTTCTGGCAGTCCGGCGGGGAAATAGAAGTGGCGGGCCCACCCGACATAGCGGACGCGTCCAAGGTGATCGACTGGGCGCTGGCGAACACCCCGGCCGACGCGCAGAAGGTCGGCATGGCGGGCGTCTCGTACGGCGCCGGCATCAGCCTGCTCGCCGCCGCGCACGACAAGCGGATCAAGGCGGTCGCGGCTCTCAGCGGCTGGGCGGACCTGATCGAGTCGATCTACTCGGGCCGCACCCAGCACGCCCAGGCGGCCGCGCTCCTGGGCGGCGCCGGCTATCTCACCGGCCGCCCCAGCGCCGAACTCCAGCAGACCCTCAAGGACTTCTTCGCCTCGAACCTGTCGAAGGAGCAGGAGATGATCGCCTGGGGGAAGAAACGTTCCCCCGAGACCTACGTCGACCAGATCAACGACAACGGCGCGGCCGTCTTCATGGCCAACGGCTGGGGCGACACGATCTTCCCGCCCAACCAATACGCCAAGTTCTACGAGGAGTTGACCGGACCGAAGCGCCTGGAGTTCCGCCCCGGCGACCACGCCACCGCCGAGGTGACCGGTCTGTTCGGGCTCCCCAACGACGTGTGGACGGACACCGGCCGCTGGTTCGACCACTACCTCAAGGGCGAGGACAACGGCATCGACCGCGAGCAGCCGGTCCAGCTCAAGTCCCGTTCCACGGGCGGCTACGAGGGCTATCCGGACTGGAAGTCCGTCGGCGCGACCACGAGGAAGATCGCCCTCGCGGGCACCACCACCATCCACACGAACGTCGACTCGGGCGCGGACGGCGGGATCGTCTTCCTCTCCAGCATCCTCGACCAGCTCGCCCAGGTGCCCCCGATGGCGTCGATCCCGCTGCTGCCGCGCTACTGGGCGGCCGTCTGGCAGTCGGAGAAGTACACGAGTGCCCAACAGGTACGCGGCACCGTCAAGTTGCACACCACGGTCACCGGCACCAAGGAGAGCGGCACCCTCGTCGCCTACCTCTACGACGTGGGCCCGCTCGGCCTCGGCAAGCTGGTCAGCAACGCGCCGTACACCTTCCACGGACAGACGCCCGGCAAGCCGTTCGGCGTCGACCTGGAGCTGAACTCCACGGCCTACGACGTCCCGGCAGGGCATCGCCTCGCCCTGGTCGTCGACACGGTCGACCCGCTCTACATCGAGCACAACCCGTCCGGCGCGCAGCTGACCTTCTCCTCGCCGGAGCACGACCCCTCGTATGTGTCGGTGCCCCTGCGCGAGCAGTGATCTCCGGCTGCCGCCGGCCGGGTCTGGCCCTGTGAGCCGCTGCTTCCCCCTACAGTCTCGGGGCTGTGGGGGGACCCCCACCCGGCAGCAGCGTCCCTGGTTCGGCCGGTGCCACGTCCACGGCCTCGGTCTTGGGACTGCGCTGCTCCCACCGGGACACCCATTGGGCGAACCAGGAGAGCAGCATGCACATCCCGATATAGATCGGTGAGATCACCATCACCACGGGGATGAACGGCAAATCGTAGTCGAGGTTCGACGCGATCAGTTTCCCCGCGTGGAGGAACTCCTCGTAGGTGATCAGATAGCCGAGCGAGGTGTCCTTCAGGGCGACCACGAGCTGGCTGATGATGGCGGGCAGCATGGCCCGCACGGCCTGCGGTACGAGGACGTACGTCATGACCTGGGTCTTGCGCATGCCGAGTGCGAACGCGGCCTCCCGCTGGCCGCGGTCGACGGAGTTGACGCCGGAGCGGAAGACCTCGGCGAGCACCGAGCCGTTGTAGAGCGTCAGTCCGGCGACCAGCGCCGTCAGCGGTTGCGCCTTGAGCGCCACGAAGATGAAGAAGATCATCACCAGGACGGGCATGGCGCGGAAGAACTCGACGACCACAGTGGAGAGCCAGCGCACCGGCCGGTGGTCCGAGAGCCGTCCCGTCGCGAGCACGGTGCCCAGCGCCAGCGAGAGTACTGCGGCGATCGCGAAGGCCTTGAGGGTGTTGCCGAGGCCCCGCAGCAGCAGTTCCTGGATGCCCTTGTACTCGAAGGGCATCCACTTCGTGTACGTGAACTGGTTGGTGTCGAAGAGGAGATACAGGATCCAGCCGATCAGGGCGAGGATCAGGGTGGTGGACACGACCGCGTACATCCGGTGCCGCGCACGGGTCTTGGGGCCGGGGATGTCGTAGAGGGCGGTGGATTCGGTGGCGGTGGCGGTCATCGGGCGACTCCCCAGCGCTTTTCGAGGACATTGAAGATCGCGCTGATGGTGAGGGTGATGATCAGGTAGCCGACGGCGATCCAGATGAAGGTCCAGACAATGTTGTAGCCGAGCTCGCTGAGCGTCCGGTAGGTGCCGAGCAGCTCGGTGACGCTGAACGCTCCGGCGATCGCCGAGTTCTTGGCGAGGGCGATGAGCGTGGAGCCGATCGGCGGGATCACGGACCGGAAGGCCTGCGGCAGCACGACGTCGGACAAGGTCTGACTGAACGTCATGCCAAGGCTCCTGGCCGCCTCACCCTGCCCCTTGGGCACGGTGTTGATACCGGAGCGCAGCGCCTCGCAGATGAACGCCGAGGTGTAGCAGCCGAGCGCCAGGACCGCGAACACCTGGAAGGGCAGCACGAGTCCGAAGCGCGGCAGGCCGAGCAGCACCGCGAAGAACAGCAGGGTCAGCGGGGTGTTGCGCAGCACCGTCACCCACACCGTGCCGAAGGCCCGCAGGGAGCCGACCGGTGCGACCCGGAACGACGCCATCAGGAAGCCGAGCGCAAGCGCCAACGCCGAGGCGTAGACGGTGAGTTCGACCGTGCCGAGGAATCCTTCGGCGAAGGTGGAGAAGTTGTCTGTCAGTACGTTCATGCGGCCGCTCGTCCCTTCAGCTCGCCGGGTAACGGTCGATGGGGGGCGGGGTGGGCGCGGGCACGCCGGACAGGCCGAGCGTCGCCTCGTACGCCTTCTTCCAGTCGCCGTTCTTCTCGCGCGCCTCCAGTGCGTCATCGAGCGCGAACCGCAGCGCGTTGTCGCCGCGCGGGACGCCGATGCCGTACGGTTCCTCGGAGAACGGCTTGCCGACGACCTTGAGTTCGTCGGGAAGCTTCGCCGCATAGCCGATCAGGATCGCGTCGTCGGTGGTGACGGCGTCGACCTGGTAGGTGAGCAGGTTGTCCACGCAGACCGAGTACGTGTCGTACGCGACGAGCGTCGCCTCCGGGTAGTTCTCCTTGATGCGCTGGTACGGCGTCGAACCGGCCGCCGAGCAGACGCGTTTGCCGGCGAGGTCCTGCGGCCCGTGGATGTCGTTCTCGTCCTTGCGTACGAGCAGGGACTGACCGGCCATGTAGTAGGGGCCCGCGAAGCCGACGAGCTTCTTGCGCATGTCGTTGATGGTGTAGGTGCCGACGTAGAAGTCGATCTGCCCGTTCTGCAGGGCGGTTTCGCGGTTGGCGGAGGCGATCGTCTTGAAGCGGATAGTGTCCGGGGGGAAGCCGAGCGAGGCCGACATCATCCTGGCGATCTCGATGTCGAAGCCCGAGTAGGCGCCGGTCGCCGGGTCCTTCTCGCCGAGGTACGGCTGGTCTTCCTTGGCGCCGACCGTCAAGTAGCCGCGCTTCTTGGCGCGCTTCCAGGTGGGTGAGTCGGGCAGCTGAAAGTCATGGTCCACTTGGTAGATGGGCAGTTTGTCGGCGGCCGGGCCCTTGGTCGGCGGGCTGCCCTCCTTGCCGCAGGCGGCACTTGCGGCCATGGCGATCAGTGCCGCGAGCGCCGCGAGGGCACGGCACACACGTGTCGTACGGATCATCCGGTGCGCTCCCCCGCTCAGTGCTTGAGGATCTTGGAGAGGAAGTCCTTGGCGCGGTTGCTGCGCGGGTTGGTGAAGAACTCCTCGGGGGTGCGGTCCTCGACGATGCGGCCGTCGGCCATGAAGACGACGCGGTTGGCGGCGGAGCGCGCGAAGCCCATCTCGTGGGTGACGACGACCATGGTCATGCCGTCGCGCGCGAGTTGCTGCATGACCTCCAGGACCTCGTTGATCATCTCCGGGTCGAGTGCCGAGGTCGGCTCGTCGAACAGCAGCGCCTTGGGGTCCATGGCGAGGGCGCGGGCGATGGCCACGCGCTGCTGCTGGCCGCCGGAGAGCTGTGCCGGGTACTTCGGGGCCTGCGAGGCGAGGCCCACGCGGTCCAGGAGTTCGCGGGAGCGCCGGTCGGCCTGCTCCTTCTTGCGGCCGCGGACCTTGATCTGGGCGAGCGAGACGTTCTGCAGAACTGTCTTGTGCGCGAAGAGGTTGAAGGACTGGAAGACCATCCCGACCTCGGCGCGGAGCTTGGCGAGCTCCTTGCCCTCGTCCGGAAGCGGGTGACCGTCGAGCTTGATCGTCCCGGACTGAATGGTCTCCAGCCGGTTGATCGCTCTGCACAGCGTCGACTTGCCCGACCCCGACGGGCCGATGACCACGACCACCTCCCCCTTGCCGACGGTGAGATTGATGTCCTGAAGGACATGCAGCTCCCCGAAGTACTTGTTCACGTCATGCAGCTCGATCAAAGGATCGACGGCCATGCCCTGCCCTACCCACTCGCAGCTGTGTCGCAGTTGCCGCAAACTATCTGGACAAGAACGGACTTAATACTCGACACGCACTTTTCGGGCAATAGCCGTATTTATTGAGTTTTCATTTTACGCGCCGCGCTGTGTACGGTTACCCCTCCGCCACCTCCGCGTACAGCTGGGAGAGTTCGGGGGCGCCACTGGACGCCCACGTGTGCCCGGAGGCGACCACGTCGATCTCACGGCCGGAGGTCAGCCGTACCACGGGGTGGCCGTTGGGCCAGATCTCCCAGACGGCGCCCGTCACCGTGCGCACGATGACCGTGCCGACGTAGAGACCGGCGTCGTTGCCGAGCCAGGGCAGGCTCTCCTCGTCGTCGCGCCAGCGCGGCAAAAGTTGGTCGAGCGCCTCCAACGAGGCCGCGGAGTCGTCGAGTTCGACGCCCGCCAGCTGCGCGTGGGAACGCAGCAGCTCGCACTCGGAGAGGAGTTCGGCGACGCCCTCGGGGTCCGTCTCACCGTCGGAGAACACCGCGACACCGAAGGCGGGGCCGCGCTTCTTGCGCCAGTTGCCCAGGAAAGGGATGTTCATAAGCCCAGCGTGTCATTCACGCCGCCCCGCGCACCACAGGCGCGCGGAGCCGCGTCTGCCAGGGAGATCACGCCGGATTCGGGTACGCGGGCACGGCTGTACGTCGGGACCGTGGCCCTCGCACGGGGCCGCGAGGTGGCCCCGGCGGCCCCGGCGGACGACCCTAGACGTCCAGATCCACCACGACCGGCGCGTGGTCCGACGCCCCCTTGCCCTTGCGCTCCTCGCGATCCACGTACGCGTCGGTGACCGCCTTCGAGAACGCCTCGTTTCCGTAGACGAGGTCGATGCGCATGCCGCGGTTCTTGGGGAAGCAGAGCTGGCGGTAGTCCCAGTAGGTGAAGGGGTGCTCGTACTTGAGGGGCCGCGGGACCACGTCCGAGAGGCCCGCCTCGCGCAGGGCGGCCAGTGCGGCGCGCTCGGCCGGGGTGACGTGGGTGAGGCCCTCGAAGGCTGCCACGTCGTAGACGTCGTCGTCCGTCGGCGCCACGTTGTAATCGCCCGTCACCGCGAAGGGCCGGCTGCCTGCGGCGTCGCTCGCGACCGCCGCTTTCAGGGCCTCGAACCACTGGAGCTTGTACGCGTAGTGGGGGTGGTCCACCTCGCGTCCGTTCGGTACGTACACCGACCAGACGCGGAGGGGGCCGCAGGTCGCGGAGATGGCGCGGGGCTCCTCGACTCCGTCGTAGCCGGGGTCGCCGGGCAGGCCCTTGACCACGTCTTCGAGGCCGACGCGGGAGATCACCGCCACGCCGTTCCACCGGCCGGTCGCGTGTACCGCCGCCTCGTAGCCCAGCTCGCGCAGCTGGTCGGTCGGGAACTGCTCGGCGGCGACCTTGGCCTCCTGGAGGCACAGGACATCCGTGCCGCTGCTCTCCAGCCAGGCCAGCAGCCTCGGGAGACGGGCGGTGATCGAGTTCACGTTCCAGGTGGCGATACGCATGGCTCACAACCTACCGGGCGGGTCCGACAATCACCGGGGCCCGCCAGTTTCGGCAGGTAAACTTATAAGTTAGCCTGTCGTTCATGACCTCCGGTGATCGTGTGCCCTTGAACGGAGAAGAGCTGAGCCGGGCAGCCCAGGAGTTGGGCGGCGCTGTCGGCCGACTGGTCCGGCGGGTCCGCGCGGACGCCGCCGACGAGGCACTCACGCTGTCCCAGGCCTCGCTGCTCAAGCGGCTCGACCGGGAGGGCCCGGACACCCCGGCGGCCCTCGCCCGCGCCGAGCTGGTCCGCCCCCAGTCGCTCCTCGCCACTGTGAACGCCCTCCAGGAGCACGGGTTCGTGGCGCGCGGCCCGCACCCGACGGACGGGCGGCAGGTGCTGATCACGCTGACCGACGCGGGCCGGGAGCAGCTCCGGCAGCGCCATCAGCTGAGCCAGGACGCGCTGGCCCGGCTGATGGCCCGGCGGTTGACCCCGGCCGAGCAGCACGCCCTGTCCAAAACCGTCGGGCTGCTGCAACGGCTGGGCGAGGACTCGACCCCGTACTACATCCATCCAAGGAGTTCCGACATGCCCGCCACCGCTCTCGACGAGCGCTCCGCCCTCGTGCTCATCGACCTCCAGAAGCGCATCCTCGCCATGCCGACCGCGCACCCCGCCGACGGCGTGCTGCAGAACGCCACTCGGCTGGCCGAGGCCTTCCGGGCGAAGGGGCTGCCGGTCGTGCGGGTCCGGGTCGCCTGGTCGCCGGACGGCGGGGACATGCCCGTGAGCCGGACGGCACTGGCGCGTCCGACGACCGCGCCCCCGGCGGACTTCGCCGAGTTCCCGGACGAGTTGGGGCCGATCGGCGACGACATCGTGATCACCAAGCGGCACTGGGGCGCGTTCACCGGCACCGAACTGGACCTTCAGCTGCGCCGCCGGGGCGTCACCCAGATCGTCCTCGGCGGCATCGCCACCTCGATCGGCGTGGAGTCGACGGCCCGCTCGGCCCACGAGCACAGCTACCACCTCACGGTGGTCGAGGACGCGACGACCGATGTGGACATCGAGGCCCACGCGCACACCTTCGGCAAGATCTTCCCGCGGATCGCGGAGACGGCGACGACCGACGAGGTGCTGGCGCTGCTGAAGGGCTGAGCCTCAGACCTCCGCCGAGGATCCCGGCGCGAGCCGCAGGTGTTCGGAGCCGCCCAGGGCGCCGATCTGGTTGTCGTAGATCGGCCGGGCGAGGTCCGTGAGCAGCGCGTCGTGGATGTCGTACGCGCGCTGCGGCTTGACCTCGCGCACGTACTCGATGACCTCGGCGATCTTGTTCCACGGGGCCATGACCGGGAGCATCAGCGTCTCGACCGGCTGGTCGGGAACGGTGAGGGCGTCGCCCGGGTGGAAGACGCGGCCGCCGTCGATGAGATAGCCGACGTTGGTGATGCGCGGGATGTCCGGGTGGATCACGGCGTGCAGTTCGCCGTGCACCTGGACGTCGAAGCCCGCGGCGGTGAACGTGTCGCCGTGGCCGACGGTGTGCACGCGGCCCGGGAAGGCGGTGGAGATCTTCTCCGCGACGGACTTCAGGGTCCAGATCTCCGCCGCCGGGTTGGATTCCAGGCCCGCCCGCAGCCGTTCCTCGTTGAAGTGGTCGAAGTGCTCGTGCGTGACCAGGATCGCCTCCGCGCCGACCGCGGCGTCCTCCTCGCTGAAGGTGCCCGGGTCGATGACGAGCGTGCGCCCGTCCTTCTCGAGGCGGATGCAGGCGTGCGACTTCTTCGTGAACCTCATGGGTCCCATCCTGCCCCCGGCTCGTTGCCGGGGCTCACTCCTGCGGCGTGGTCTCCTCCCGGATGACCTGCTGCGCCACCTTGAAGGCGCTGTTCGCGGCCGGTACGCCGCAGTAGACGGCCGCCTGGAGGAGCACCTCCTTGATCTCGACGGGGGTGAGACCGTTACGGAGGGCGGCCCGGGTGTGGAAGGCGAGCTCGTCGAGGTGGCCGCCCGCGACCAGCGCGGTGAGCGTGACACAGCTGCGCGCGCGCCGGTCGAGTCCGGGCCGGTCCCAGATCTCGCCCCACGCGTAGCGGGTGATGAACTCCTGGAAGTCCCCGGAGAACGCGTCCGCCGTCGCCAGCGCCCGGTCGACATGCGCGTCGCCGAGCACCTCGCGGCGGACCTTGATCCCGGCGTCGTACGGATCCGGGCGCCCCAGCACCTCGGGCTGGGCCACGGCCGGGGCGATCTCGGCGACGGGCGCGGCCTGCGGGGGCGGGGGCGGAGCCAGCACCGGCTTCACCGGGGCCGCCGGGATGGCCATCTGACCGGTCGTGGAGTCGAAGGCGGGCTGCCAGGCGGAGGAGAAGTGCCGGACCAGCAGGTCCGTGACCGCGGCGGGCTGCTCCACCGGCACCAGGTGCGAGGCGCCGGGCACGACCGCGAGCCGGGCATCCGGTATCCCGGCGACCAGCGTGCGTGCCTCGGCGGGCCCGGTGACCTGGTCGTCCGAGCCGACCAGGACGAGGGTCGGGACGCCGATACGGGTGAGCTCGACGCGTACGTCGAACGCGGCGAGCGCCTCGCAGGCCGCGATGTAGCAGCCGGGGTCGGTGGTGCGCACCATCTGCACGGCCCACTCGGTGATCGCGGGCTGGGCGGCGGCGAACCCGCCGGTGAACCACCGCTCGGGCGACGTGCGGGCGATCGGGTCGAGCCCGTTCGTCCGTACGATCACACCGCGCTGCCGGAACTCGTCGGCCGAGCCGAAACGGGGTGAGGAGGCGATCACCGCCAGCGAGGCGATCCGCTCCGGGTGACGCAGGGCCAGCTCGATCCCGATGGCCCCGCCGAACGCACAGCCCGCGTAGCCGAAGCGCTGCACGCCGAGCCCGTCGAGCGTGGCCAGCAGCCGCCCGGCGAGTTCGGTGACCGAACCCGCCGGATACGCGGGTGCTCCGCCGTGTCCCGGCAGGTCGAACCGGAAGATCCGCCAGTTCTTGGACAGCTCCGGGACCTGCCGGTCCCACATGTGCCATGTGGTACCCAGTGAGGGACCGAGGATCAGGACCGGGGCGTCTTCTGGCCCGTCAAAGCGGTATTGCAGGGTGTTCATCGGTGTCTCACTCACCCGCCTGACCCTCTCATCTGTCACGGACGCCCCTATAACGGGGGGTCGGTGGAGACCGTCCGGACCAGGTTGAAGACCTCGCGGGCGGCATATCGCTTGAGGCAACGGATGATCTCACGACGGGTTTTGCCCTCCTGGGTGCGGCGCTCGTAGTACGCCTGGGTACGCGGGTCGTGGCGCAGCCGGGTGAACACGATGCGGTGCAGAGCGGCATTCGCCTGCCGGTCGCCGCCGTGGTTGAGCCGCCGTGAGCTCCGACCGCCCGAGGAGTACTCGATGGGGCTGACTCCGCACAGAGCGGCGAAAGACGCCTCGGTGCTCAGCCGCTCGGGATTGTCGCCCATGGTGATCAGGAGCGTGACAGCGGAGTCCGGGCCGATACCAACCGGCGCGAGCAGCTGCGGGGCATGGCGTTCAACGAGCCCGGTCAATTGCTGATTCAGCTGATCGATCTGCCCGGTGAGCTGCTCGATGCGCTGAGCCAGCATGGTGGCCTCGGCTACAGGGTCCTCATCGCTCCCGCCGGCCTCGCCCTCGCGCGGACTCAGGCGTGCGCAGGTGCGGAACAGTTCGCGTTGCCCAGGCCAGACAGCCGTTCCCGCAGGACCGGGTCGGCTACGACCAGAACGGCCTTGAGCTGGTTGATCGCCTGGGTGCGGGCCTTGACCGGGGAATCCTTGGCGAGCTTGAACATCCGAGCACTCTGCACCGGACCGTCGCCAGTCTTCGCCCGCGCCTGGGCGCGACCGCTGAGCACGGCCCGCGCGGCGGCCTGTGCGTCGAGCGGGTCTGACTTCCCAAGCAGCCGGCGGGCCGAGCGGTCGGGCCGGTTCAGCTCGAACACCGCGACATGCTGCGCCAGCAGGTACCGCGACAGACCCGCGCCGAAGGTACCGGTGCCCTCCACCCGGCCCGCCGCACCATGCCTAACTTGCGGGCCCAGGCGAGCAGCCGACGGTAGCCGACCGCCGTGACCGGAAAGGACTTGGTGCCCAGGATCTGGCCCAGTGGGCAGACCACTGCGGCGACATGAACCTCGCCGTGCGTGTCCACGCCCAGGACGACCTCGCCCCACGCGGGCGGGCCTGTGCTGGTGGAAGAGGTGCTGCGCTTTCTGGTCGTCATGGTGGTCTGCCTCCCGCGTGGTGATGTGCTGGGTGGCCAGCACCTGCCGGTCGGGCGGTCTGAACCGTGGTGGCGCCTGAAAGACGGCAAGGCCCCTATTGGGACACACCCTGTGGCTCGGTGACAGCAGGCACCATCCCGCAACGGCAGTCGACAGGCCCGTGACAAGACACTTCGGTCAAAGGTGTCATGAGTCAGACCCCCGTCCGGAACGGTGTTGCGCAACCGTCCCACTACCCCCAGCACAACCGCATGACCCGACCGCTCCCGGGACACTTCGTCCGAACCGGTACTAGACCTGGCTCCCACGAGTGGACGATGAGGTGACTCCACATCCACTCATGACCGACCCTGGCAGGCAGCCGTGTGGCATGTCGTACCGCCTGTGCTTCGTCAGCGATCGCACGGACGGCCCCCCCGACCCCTCATCCTGGTGGACGGCCGAAGGTCCTCGGCGCTCCTCCTGCGGGCTCGTCGCGGCGCCTTCACCATCAGATTCCGGCGGCATGGCATCAGGCGGGCGAGTTCCGCTTCGCTCTGCCGTCGCCGTACCCGCTCAGCGGGATAAGTGCCTCCAGATGGGCTCCCTTGACCCAGGACCCCAGCAGATCCCGGTGCAGGGCCATAATGTCCTGCCGCAGCGCCAGCCCCTGCGCGGCCTTCGTGAACGTACGGCAGGTGGTGACGAATAGAGCGACGTCCGCGCCGTGCTCGAGGCGGGCCGTGCCGACGAACTTCTGCATGTCCTGCGAGGACACGCTGCGCTCGGGCGCGTACTTCTTACACTGGACGACCAGCTTACGTCCGTCCGAAAGGTACCCGACGACGTCGGCTCCCAGGTCGCCGCTCCTGCCGCTGACCACAACCTTCGTGCAGCCGTCCCGGCGACACAGGTCAGCGACGTAAGCCTCAAAGTCCTGCCAGGACAGGCCGTCGACCTCCGTCATCCACAGTTCTCGTGCCTTCGCCTCCTCCTGCGCCCGCCACTTTCGGTCCTGGGCCTCTTCAAGCCGATGGGCGTCGATCACGCAGAATGGGACCGTGTGGCGAGCGGTGCCGCCTTCGGATTCCACGGACTGCACCTCACGACCGAGGCTGTCGCCGCCTTCGGTGAGTTGCTCCTGCGCGGAGGCATGTGGGACGACCGGCGGCTCGTCCCATGCGCATGGGTGGAGCTCGCGACCAGACGGCACACCGACAGCCTGCAACTCGAGGACGGATCGGGGGATGTCGACTACCTTCGCGGTTACGGTTACCAGTTCTGGATGTCGCGTCACGGCTACCACGGTGACGGCTCATTCGGCCAGCAATGCGTGGTCGTCCCCTCGCACGATCTCGTGGTCGCCGTGACCGGCGGCCATACGCAGGCACAGGCAGTGCTTGACGCAATATGGGAGTGCCTGCTGCCCGGAATGGAGGACGCGGGAAGCACCCCGGACGACGAGATCCTCGCCGATCGGCTGCGGCGGTTGTCATTGGCACCGGTGCTGGGTGAGGCCGCCCCGGAGCGTTCCGTCAAGGCGAGACTCGACGCCTCCGCCGAGGGTTCGGCTCTGCCCGACGGAACCACGGTGATCGTCGATCCCGTGGACGATGGATGGCTCCTTCGACTCGGGCCGTACCTCAACGTCGAGGTCGGCCACGGCGAATGGCGGGAAAGTTCGCCGCTCGGCCGCCCTGTCGTCGCGGCTGGGGCCTGGCAGGGCAACACGTTCGTCGCCGAGCTTTACGTCATCACCACACCGCACCGGGTTCGGCTGTCGGTCGACGCCGACGCGGGGACAGCGATAGCGACGTGGAACATCGTGCCCCTGACCAGCCCAAGCCTCAGGGCTGATGCGTTCTCAGCCGGCGAGATGAGCGATCGCCTGAGTGTGGGCTGGTGGGTACGGTTCGCCGGTTCGGCAACGAGAGACGCGACCCCTGATGATCAAGGTTGTCGAAGCCCTTGATCACGAACAGGGGTAGCGTTCGCGTGCCGTCCTCCCTGATCGGTGTCCTGCAGCGCCACTGCGAGGACATCGACGCCACCTGCCCGCATCCGGAAGCGCCGCAGCTCACCTCCCCGGCCAAGGTCTTGGGCCGGATACCCGATCCCCGCCGGGTCCCGGGCCGCCGCTACCGACTGGGCTCGCTGCTCGCCCTGTGCCTGGTCGCCGTCCCCGGCGGAGCCACGTCGCTGGCCGCCATCGCCCGCTTCGCCGCCGATACCGAAGCCGACCTGCGCGAACAACTCGGGCTGGCCTCCAGCGCACCGAACGCCTCCACGCTGGGACGACTCTTGGCCCGCCTGGACGACGACGCCCTCGATGACGCCGTGGGCGCCTGGCTCGCCCGCTATGCCGCCGACCCGGTCGAGGAAACCCCGCCTGCCCTGGCGTCAGATCCCGCCGCAGAACCGCACCACCGGGGCCGGACACGGCCGCCGCGAGGTCCGCCGTCTGAAGGTCTGCACAGTCCAGCCCGGTCTGCCCTTCCCGCATGCCGTCCAGGCCATGGAGATCGAGCGCCGCCGCACCAACCGCAGGACCGGCAAGGTCGAGACGAAGACCGTCTACGCGGCAACCAGCCTCACTCCCAAGCAGACCAGCCCAGCGCAACTCGCCGAACTCGTCCAGAATCACTGGTCAGTTGAGGCCCTGCACCACATCCGAGACGTGACGTTCGCGAGGACGCCTCGCGAGTACGCACCGGCACCGCACCCCGCGCCATGGCCACCCTGCGCAACCTCGCCATCGGACTCATGCGCCAAGCAGGCTGGACCAACATCGCCGCAGCTACCGGTCACGCCCCCAGCACGCGACCGCCACACTCCGACTCGCAGCCTGAGAACGCATCGCCCCTGGGTTACCGGGGGAGGGCGACCCGGAGGGTGTCACGAAGGGATAACAAATTTTGCAACAGCAAGTTCATAGATTGGGTGCGGCTTTTGATTGCCTCCGTCACTCGAATCCCGTCTTGTTCGACAGGAGATGCATCGCTGCTCCACAGGATTCACAGGGTCCGAAACGCTGAATTCCGGTCAGGTCAAGAGCAGGGAAAGCCGCTCCCCCGCCCTTGATCATCCCGTGACCTGGTCTTTCGACTCTCTTCACAGTTCCTTGGCTTTTGATCACGTCTGCTTGTGGCGCAGTGGGCGTCGCGAGGTGACCACAGGAGCTGTGATGGGACTCAAGGGGAGAAGAGTCTTCCTGGCTTCAAGAAGGCGGGCGAGATCTTCGCGTGCTCTGCTGAAGCGGACCGCGTTGGCGGTCGCTGCGGTGCTGGCGGCGGAGACGGCGTTGGTGTCGCTGGGGACGGGGGCGGCGTTCGCGGCCGACTCGGGCACGACCGAGGTGACGGCGGCGTCGGACACCAAGTCGGCGGCTTCGTCGGCTGATTCGGTGGCGGCGGCGTTGTTGATGGCGCGGTTGCAGGACCGGAAGATCGAGGTGCTGTCGGAGCGTTCGGCGACCTCGACGACCTACGCGCTGGCGTCCGGGGAGTTACAGACGTCGACGTATGCCGGGCCGATCCGGCAGAAGGTGGACGGCAGTTGGCGTGACATCGACACGACGCTGTCGGACACCGGTTCCGTGCTGGAGCCGGATGTGGCGGCAGCGGACATCGCGGTCTCGGACGGCGGTGACACGGCGCTGGTGTCGGTCGACAAGGGGGACACGTCGTTCGGCCTGGGGTGGGAGTCGAAGCTGCCGACGCCGTCGGTGAAGGACGACACCGCCTCCTATGACCTGGGGGACGGTCAGACGCTGACCGTGACGGCCCTGTCGCAGGGCTTCAGCCAGAACGTGGTCCTGGACTCCGCGCCCGAGGGGGGCCTGGAGTACCGCATTCCCCTGCAGCTCAAGGGACTTGAGCTGTCCGTGGCCGACTCCGGCCACCTGCTGCTGAAGGACTCCGACGGCAAGCTGGTCGCCGAGGCGCCCGCGCCGATGATGTGGGACTCCTCCAAGGACGACGCCTCGGGTGAGTCGAAGTACCAGGCGAGGGTCGCCACGAAGGTCGAGGCCGCCGACGACGGCTCCCAGATCCTGGTGCTGACCCCGGACGCGGACTACTTCACGCAGGACCTGACCTATCCGGTCACCATCGACCCGACCTCCACGCTCGCGGTCACCACGGACACGTGGGTGCAGACCCCGGACTACACCGACTCGCAGGTCTCCTCGACCGAACTGAAGTCGGGTACCTACAACGCGGGCACGGACGTGGCCCGCTCATACCTGAAGTTCGACGTGTCGGCGTTCCAGGGCAAGCACATCACCGACACCAACCTGGCGCTGTACTCGTACTACTCCTCGACCTGCTCGACGTCCGGGTCGGGCACGGTGGTGCGCCGGGTGACCGAGTCGTGGTCGTCGTCGGACGTCACGTGGTCCACCAAGCCCGCCGGGACCACCACGGGCCAGGTGGTCAACACCGCGGCGCTGGGCTACAGCAGCTCCTGCCCGGCCGGCACGATGAACTTCGACATCGACACCATTACCCAGGCGTGGGCGGACGGTACAGCCAACTACGGGCTGATGATCCGTGGTGTGACCGAGACGGACTCGACGACCTGGCGGCGTTTCCGCTCGGCCAACTACGTCTCCGGGGACGGTTCTACCGAGCCGCACCTGACAGTGACGTACAACTCGTATCCCTCGACGCCGAGTTCGCTGGCGATCTCGCCGTCGCAGGTCAACGCCTACAACGGCAACCGGTACGTCACCTCCCTGACGCCGACGCTGTCAGCGAAAGTAACCGACCCGGACGGCTCCAGCACCAAGGGCCAGTTCGAGATCACGGCCGACCCGGCTTACGCGGACACCACCTACTCGTACACCGGCACGTCCTCGTCGGTGTCCTCCGGCTCGACGGCCAAGCTGGCCATCCCCTCGGCGAGCGCCTTCCCGGCGGGCACGCACCTGCGCTACCGCGTGCGCGCCTACGACGGCACCGACTACGGCTCGTGGACCGGCTACACCACGTTCGTGATGAACAACGGCAAGCCCGCCGCCCCGACGGTCACCTGTGACACGTACGAGGAGAACGGCTGGACGGCGAAGGCTGACGACGCCGTGTCCTGCACCATCGACACCTCCTCCACCGACGGCGCCGGCTACTACTGGGGCCTGGACAACAGCAGCCTGCCCAACAAGAAGCTGGACACCACCAACGGCACCGGCGGCGACTCCGTCCAGGGCATATGCGTGAAGAATCCGACCCTGAAGGTTTACGGCCTTTTCACCTAAGGACCTTTAGGTTGATCCGGGTAATCTCGTGAAATTGTATCGCCAGGGGAGAAGTGGATGATCTCTTTCTCACCTGGCGATACACCGCTTCGCGAGGTGAACTTTGAGCATATGGATCCCATCGGAAGACGGCGAGGATGTCGAACTTTTCGGACTGGCAAGACAGGGCGCTGCGAGCGGTCTGGCGGCACGGGGAAAATCTCTCGGAAGAAGTACTGGCATGGATGTCTGAGGTGTATGACGAATTTGGAGAAATGCCGGAAATTGAATTCTGTGAACTTTGGACGGGGCGAACCTTTTCTATGGCGAGATTGGCCTTCGAGGTAATCCGCAGGTCGGCGGAGGGGGAAACGGGGAAAGGGATCGCTGGGGAGGAATTTTGTTACATCGATTATCTGCGCGACCCGGAATTGGGGCCGGTCGGCGTAGTTCGCATTAAATCCATGGAGGTCTCAACGCCGGATTGGGGAGAGGTTTTGGGTGTCATGGCGGAAGGAGTGCAGGAATTTGTTATGAGTCACTATCGTATGGTCTGGCCTGTCTGCGGACATCACGGCCGCGGCCTGCACGTAGGTTATTTTCATGAGACTGCAGTCTGGAAATGCAAGGAAGGGATTTCAGGTGGTCATGTGGTAAGAGCGATTGATCCTGCCATTCGGCTGTAGATCATGGCGGATGGTATGAGTTCGCTGATCTCGCGGGCCGGGTACTTAGAGGGCGTTTGATCTAGTCAGATTGCCGCTTATGTACTAGTAAGTCCCTCGCCAGGTTGGCGTAGTCTCGTCCGTTATGCGCTTGGCGAGGTTGTCGATCGAAGCGACGTGGATCATGGCTTCGGAGCTGGCGGCGAGCGTCTCGTAGTCGCGGGCGAGGCGTCGATGCATCATGATCCAACCGATACTCCGCTCGACCACCCAGCGCCTTTTCAAAACGTGAAAGCCGCGGGTTCCGGGGTTCTTGTCGACGACTTCGACGTCGATGCCGAGCTGCGCCCCGTGCTCGACGACGGCCTTCTTGAAGCCGGTGTCGACCCAGCTCTTGGCGATGGTCGGGTAGGTGGTTTTGGCCTGGTCGAGGAGGCGTATTCCCAGAGCGTTTTCGGAGAGACTGGCGGCGGCTACGGTCACGGTGAGGATCAGGCCGATCGTGTCGGTGAGGATTCCTCGCTTCCGGCCCACGATCTTTTTCGCCGCATCGGTTCCCTGGCTGGTCACGGGCACGTTGGTCGAAGTCTTCACGCTCTGGGTATCGATGACGGAAGCCGTCGGCTCGGGCTTGCGACCCTCCTTCACGCGGGCCAGGGCGGTGAGGTCGTAGTTGAGCTGGGCGAAGATTCCCTCGTCGCGCCAGGCGGCGTAGTAGAAGTAGACGGTGCCGTGTCCGGGGAAGTCGTGCGGGAGGTACTTCCAGGGGATTCCGGTGCGGTTGAGATAGAGAACCGCATTGAACACGTCGCGGAGTTCGACTTGCGGCGGTCGAGCCGGGCTTTCCGCCAGGCCGTCAAGGTCGGCTCGATCAAGGCTCATCGGGCGTCGGACAGGTCGCTGGGGTACGGCTTCCGCTGGCTCACGCGGTAGCGTTTCCACAGGAAGGCCGGAAGCTGTCGTTCCGTTGGACATCGGGCGGTTCTGTCACATCTTCAAACCAGACGGAATCCCGGCATCAGAAGCGAGTGAAACGGGCGGCAGGTCCTGAGCTGCGACGGGTCGCGAAGTCTGCATAGCTCGTTAAGCAGAACAAATTACGACAGCGACAAGGCCGCTCACCGGAACAGGACTACGTAAACGCCCTCTTAGAGGTCGTTTTCCTCTGCAGTGCGGTGTTATCTCTAGCTTTGCGCCCACTGATGATCTGGTGCTGGCGAGTCTGCAGTGCGGGCCGCGGCTGGCGAGGCGGATGGTGTGGTGTCTGGGGCGAGCGGCGCCCTACGCCTGTCTCATTCCAGGACGCCCGGATCTGTCCCGTGCTCCCGCGAGGCTGAACACACGCCTGGGCGCCACACCCCCGATCGGCGGTATGCCCAGGCCATGACCGACCGCCGTGCGTATCCGAGTGATCTGTCCGATGCCCGCTGGGAGTTGATCGAGCCGGTACTGTCCGCCTGGCGCCTCGAACGCCGCGGCCGGGCCCTGGACTTCGGCCGGCCGCCCCAGCACGACCTGCGCGAGATCATGAACGCGATTCTCTACGTGGACCGCACCGGCTGCCAGTGGGCCTACCTCCCACATGACTTCCCGCCCCACCAGACGGTCTACGGCTACTTCGCCAAATGGCAGACCGACGGCATCTTCGCCCAGCTCAACGGCCTATTACGGGAGTTGGTGCGCCAGCAGCAAGGCAAGCACCGCCACCCCTCAGCCTGCGTGATCGACGCGCAGAGCGTGAAGACCTCCACCTCCGTCCCCGCCAAGACGCAGGGCATCGACGCGGGCAAGAAGATCGTCGGCCGCAAGCGCAGCATCATCACCGACACCCTCGGCCTGCTGCTGGCGGTGTTGGTCACCGCGGCCGGCCTCCAGGACTCCACCGCCGGCCGACCCCTCCTGGAGCAGGCCGTCACCGACCACCCCACCCTGCGCAAGGTCTGGGTCGACGGCGGCTACCGCAAGCACTTCGTCGAGCACGCCGCCGCTCTCGGCATCGACCTCGAAATCGTCCAACGCACCCCTGGGACCAGGGGATTCACCCCGATTCCGAAACGCTGGACGGTCGAGCGAACCTACGGCTGGCTCATGCTGCACCGGCGCCTGGCGCCCGACTACGAAACCCACCCGCACCGCTCCGAAGCCATGATCCATCTCGCCATGACCGACCTGATGGCCCGCCGCCTCACCGGCGAGAACACCATCTCCTGGCGCGACCCGACATCGCCGGATCAAATTCGCATCCCGGGATGAACCAACGGGAGAAAACGACCTCTAATTGTGCCCTGCAGTCGCAGGACCCGAAGGTGCGAGCCGCTGTCCCCCTCCGAAAGAGCACTTTCGTCTCGGGGTACCGATGCCTTCCTGGAACCCGCAGGACAAGACCATGCGCGCATGCCCGTGGCTCGCCTGCCATCAGCGTGCCGACGCGGTCCCCGTCTACGCAGGACCCCCGCCGGAGCAAGCCGACGGGGGTCCTCACGTGTCACGAGCGATCACAGGCGTATCTCCAACCCCGCGGACGCCCTCACGTCACACTGCTCTGACCTGGACTTACGCGCTCATCCTGGATCAACTGAACGCCCGTGGACGGTTTCTACGACATGTGCCATGTGGTACCCAGTGAGGGACCGAGGATCAGGACCGGGGCGTCTTCTGGCCCGTCAAAGCGGTATTGCAGGGTGTTCATCGGTGTCTCACTCACCCGCCTGACCCTCTCATCTGTCACGACAGCCCCTATGAGCGGGGTCCTGGCTGTAGCTGTCCGACCAGGTGGAAGACCTCGCGGGCAGCCTCACGGCTCCCCACTTCCTGGCCTACTTCAGCAGATCGCGGTATCCCGCAGAGCGTCGACGACAAGTCTGCGGGGCAGGCGGCGTACTGGACATGGTCGAACTGGACATGCCCGTCCCCCCTTCCGGTCCGATGGCGCGTCACGTTGCCGGTATCGGGCCGCATCGGCCGGTCAGAATCGTGAGGACGCCACAACTGATCGGCAGGCCCCTATCGCGACACGCCCCGCCGGCCCGGCACCGACAACGCACCATCCCCGGCCAACGGCCGACACCGTGAGACCAGGACACTTCGGTCAGGCGTGTCATGAGTCAGACCCCGGACCCGGGACAGCACCCACCCATCCTCCCGCCCGTCACAGCATCCCCACCCAGAAATACTGAGCATTACAGGCACCGGCATGTGGATCTCACCCGGCCCACGACGATGGGCTGTACTCTCCACTGCTTCCGGGAGCTTCTACGCCTCACCGCTCGAAGCCGCCGCGGCCCCGGTCAGGAGCAGAGTCACCAACCGCGTAAGCCGGGGGCGAACTCGGAGGCCACCTCGCCACATGGGGCTGCCCACCATGAGCACCCCGTCCGTCCGACCGGCCCGGGACGGCCGGATACAGTGCGCGCGACGGCAGCCTGGTTGCTCAAGGAGGGGAAGCGTGACCGACACCAGCGAAACCCGATCCGCCGACAGTGCAGCGCACGCGACTCAGCAGAGCCGACTGCACCGCCTGATGCGCTACCTCCCCCTGATCGCCCCCGTCCTGCTGTGGACCGTGCCCTGCTGGCTGCTGCTGCACACCGGCCAGCACTGGCCCCTCCCCGTGGCGCTGGGCGGCACCGCCCTGTTCGTCCTCGGTCTGATCGCTATGCCGCTCGCGATGATGCGCGGCCACGGCCGGCGGCAGCAGGACTGGGCGGCAATCGTCGGGGACACCCTCCTCGGGGCCAGCTGGGTACTGTTCACTTGGTCCGTCGTGCTCGGCGTCCTGCTGCGCCTCGCCCTGACCGTGGTCGGCGTAGGCGACGGTCAGAACCGGGCCCGGATCGTCACTTGGGCGGTCCTCGGCGTAGCCGCCGTGCTGCTCGCCTGGGGGTACGCCGAGGCCCGCCGGGTGCCACGGGTGCGCCAGCTCGACGTACAACTCCCGCGCCTGGGAGCCGGATTGGACGGCACCCGCGTCGTCCTCATCACCGACACTCACTACGGCCCGCTCGACCGCGCCCGCTGGTCTGCGCGGGTCTGCGCGAAGGTCAACACCCTGGAGGCCGACCTGGTCTGCCACACCGGAGACATCGCGGACGGCACGGCCGAACGCCGGCGCACCCAAGCCGCTCCGCTCGGCACCGTGCGAGCCACCCGGGCCCGGGTCTACGTCACCGGAAACCACGAGTACTACAGCGAGGCCCAGGGCTGGGTCGACCTGATGGACGAGCTGGGCTGGGAGCCGCTGCGCAACCGTCATCTGCTGATCGAACGCGGCGGCGACACCCTCGTGGTCGCCGGCGTGGATGACGTCACCGCCGAATCCTCCGGCCTGCCCGGCCACCGCGCCCACCTCGCCGGAGCCCTGAACGGCGCCGACCCCGACCTGCCCGTCCTGCTCCTGGCCCACCAGCCCAAGTTCATCGACCGGGCCGCAGCAGGCGGCATCGACCTCCAACTCTCCGGTCACACCCACGGCGGCCAGATCTGGCCCTTCCACCACCTCGTCCGCATCGACCAGCCCGCCCTCGCCGGCCTCAGCCGCCACGGCACCCGCACCCTCCTCTACACCAGCCGCGGCACCGGCTTCTGGGGCCCGCCGTTCCGCGTCTTCGCCCCCAGCGAGATCACCCTGCTCACACTCCGCTCCCCACAGCGGCCCCCCACGCGATAGCAGGAAGCGGGCCGACAACGCCTCATGGACCGATTCACCGAGTCAGATCCTGCCTCGTCCTCCCTCGCGCGGACGCCGCCGGTCGGCCATTTCAACCCAGAACGCATCCCTGACCTTGCGCCGCCATCCGACGCGCACCGCCGTTGAAACCGCTGGACAACACAGACTGCGGCCAACCTTCCCGGTCAGAGCTCTTCCCCGCGTGCGCCGACACCTGGGCACCGGGGCAAGGCTTCGGCGTAGTCGTATGGTGTCCGATTTGTGGCTAAGTGAGGTCGACTTCGGCAAGATCGAAAACCTTCGCATCGCGCCATGCCACGGGAGGGGGCGGCGGCATCCCGCCATGGTGCGACACCGCCGCCCGTCCTCCGACCCAGCCCTTGTTTCACCTATCGAGATTCGATAGATTCCCATCGTAGCTCGATGGAAGGGTGGGTCATGGGAAAGCTGACAGCCGCTGCGCGTGATCACGATCCTGGGCATCGGGACGGCCCAGGTCGCCCTGGTCTGTGTATGGCGGCTGGTAACGATGGTGCGACGCGGAACCGTGTTCTCCCACGCCGCCTTCCGGTACGTGGACGTCATCATCGGCGCGATCGTTGCGGCTGCTCTCGTGTGGTTCGCGGTCACGGTCCTGAATGCGCCCGGCCAGCGGGACGACCCGGGCGTCACCCTCATCATGGGCGGGATTGGCGTGGCCATCCTGGGAGTCGCGCTCATCGTGCTCGTGCTGCGGATGCTGCTCGCCCAGGCCGTCGCCCGCGACGTCGAAGCGGCGCAGATGCAGGCCGAGTTGGACGAGGTGATCTGATGCCGATCGCCGTCGACATCGACGTGATGCTGGCCAGGCGGAAGATGTCCGTGGGCGAACTCGCAGACCGCGTAGGGATCACGCCCGCCAACCTGGCGGTACTCAAGAACGGCCGCGCCAAGGCGGTGCGCTTTGCGACGCTCGCCGCGCTCTGCGAGGTACTCAAGTGCCAGCCAGGCGACCTGCTTCGCTGGGAGGCCGAGGACACCGCGGGCGAATGAACCGTGCCTGCCGACGCGTCATCGCCGATCCCGCTTGCCTTTGACCAACTCCGCGAGCATCCCGGGGCCGTACCCGGGGAGATCCCGGGCCTGCTGGAGTGTCTGGCCGAGGTGCCCGACCCTCGCGATCCGCGCGGCGTACGGCACGCGCTGGTCGTCATGCTTGCGCTGACCGCGTGCGCGGTTCTGGCCGGAGCGACCTCCCTGCTGGCGGTGGGTGAGTGGATCACCGACGCCCCGCCGTCCGTCCTAGAGCGTCTCGGCGTACGGCCCGATCCGCTGTCCCCGAAACGGTGCCTGCCGGCGGAGGCGACGGTGCGTCGGCTGCTGGGCCGCATCGACGGCGACGCGCTGGACCGGGCGGTGGGCCGCTGGCTGGCCGACCGGCGCGCTGGGGCCGACGGCCGGCTGCACGCAATGGCGGCCGACGGCAAGACCCTGCGCGGAGCGGCCAGGGCCACGGGCCGCAAGATTCATCTACTCGCCGCCTGCGACCATCTCTCCGGCCTGGTCCTGGCCCAACTCGACGTTGGCGAGAAGACCAACAGGGCACGTGCGGGTGGGCCAGCAGAGAAGCATCGGCGGTGCTTGCGTCTCCTCCGGGGAGGGACCCGCCGATGCTTCCGGATCTGGCTGAACATGATTCGGGATGACGCGATTCTCGTGGCCTTCGGGGCAACGCGCCAGCACCGGCGTGTGCGTGTTGACGTAGTCGCCGAGAATCGTTCCGCCCGGCTCGGTGACGCGCTGCCGGTACTGCGGCTCGGAGAGCCCGCGAATCCTGTCGGAGCAGGTGGCGCAGATTCCGCCGCCCGTGCTGATGTAGCTGGGCCAGGGACCGCACAGGGCAGCCCTACCAACTGCCGCTGGCACCGCTCGTGCGACAGTTCCAGCGGGCCATCAGCCGGCTCCGCCCAGCACGATCTTCCACACTCGGGTCGCCACCTGGAGGTTGAGCCGGTCCTCGACGTTCGCGAGGTCGTTGCCGCTGATGTCGCGGATGCGCTGGAGCCGATAGCGCAGCGTGCTGCGGTGGATCGCGAGGGATTCGGCGGTCTCGTCGTAGTTGCCGCCGCAGTCGAAGTACCGGGACAGGGTCTCCACCATGGCCGTGTGGTGCCGGGAGTCGTAGTCGATGAGCTGCCCGAGCCACTCGTGGACGAACGTCTCCAGTTCCCGGTAATCGTTGCCAGGTCCCAGAATGCGGTAGAGGCCCAGCTCGTCGAAGAACGTCGTGCCGTAGCGCTCGCGGGAGTGGCGGCGCACTTCCAGGGCGCGCTGCGCCTCCTGGTAGCGGTGGGGGATGTCGTCCGGGGAGTCGCAAGTGGCGCTCACCCCGATCGTCCCGGACCGTGTCCCGGTCTCCAGGGCGAGCGCCTCGTACAGTGCGCGGGCGCGCGGCCTGTCGTCGGCGACCAGGACCACGTGGTCGGAACGTCGGGTCAGCAGCGAGCGCATGCCCACGGCAGAGGCCGCCCGGCCCACGGTCTGCGCGAAGGAATCGTCCGCAGTCCGGTTCGACCACTGCACCACGACGACGTAGTGGCTGCGGTGCAGGTCGTGTCCGACTGCCTCGGACCGGGCGTAGGCGCTCGCCTCGTCCGTCCCTGCCAGGAGGTCGTCGACCAGCTCGCGGTGCAGCCTCAGCTCCACTTCGGCCAGATTGCGCAGGTGCGTCAGCTCCGGGGCGAGTGACGTGGCGGCGTGTTCCAGCGCGAGCACGGTGTGCTCGTCGGCCTCGTCCCGGGCATCGACCAGGGCCAGCAGGCCCAGGATCTCGCCGTGCGGGCGGACCAGGGTGATCAGCCGGTCCTTTATCCGCACCGGCCCGGCCTGACGGGCGACGGCGTGCAGCATTTCGTCCTGGCGCACGGGGTCCGGTTCGGGATAGGGGTCGGGGCGGCTGGGGCCGGTCCAGGACCTCAGCCGACCGAAGCGGTCCTCGACCAGCGCGGGGAGCCCAGTGAGCCTGTGCAGTGCGCGGGTGATGGCTTCCTCGCCGCCGCTCGAGGCAGCGACGTCGGCCATGAGCGCGTGAACGGCTCGCTGGTACCCCAGCTCAGCCACGACGGAGATCAGCTGCCGCTGGAGGGCTGTGCGTTCGTCCCTCAGTCGGTGCAGTTCCAGCGCGTCCTCGCGTTGGCGGCGGTGTGCGAAGGCGACTGACAGTGCAGCAGCGGTGTGCCGGACGAGCGTGGCGAGCAGGGATCGCTCGGCCTCGGTGGGCCGGGAGCGGGACGTCACCACGAGGTAGCCGTGGAGTCTCTCAAGTCCGCGTAGCCCCAGGGCCCAGCCCCAGGGCCGGCCGGGTACGGTCACAGGGCCGTCTTGCCCGTTCAGCTCCCGCACTCTACGGTCCACGGCCGAGGCACGGATCTGCCCGTCCCGCGGCCTGGGGACCAGCTCGCCGTCCACCCTGAGGTATCCGGCCTCGGCGCTGTAAGGCCCTGCGGCGGCTATGTGGTCCATGGCCAGGCTTAGGATCTCGCCTTCGTCCGGGGTGTCGAACAGGGCGCGGGAGAGCACCATCAGTTCGTGGGGGGCATGGTCGGCCGGGGTTGGAGCGGGTGAGCGGGGCCCTCTCCGCGCGGCCGTGGGATGCCGCCCGCCGCTGCCCCGCGGGGGGCTGCCCTCCCGGTCGGAGCGGCGGCGGTACACGTTGTGCGCCCGGCTGCCGGCCATGGGATCACTCCGTTCTCCTCGAGCCTACAGGCGGGCGGTGGTACCCGCTCGCGGACCGGCTCATCCGAGATGTTCGGATTCTTCCTCTCGTACTCGTGGGGCGACCGGACCCGTGCATTTCTGACTCGCCAGGCGCAGGCGTGGAGCCACTCGGCTCGCCACCCTGGGGAGTGTTCGAAACCGTCCGTGCGCACCGGCAGGAAGAGCTGGGCGATGACCGAGCAGCATCGCAGGCCGGTTGCCTCGTACAAGACGTACCGGGAAGCCGCACGCGCCGTTGACCACTTCTCTGACCACGGGTTTCCCGTGGAGAGGGCGGCGATCATCGGCCAGGGCCTGCGCCTGGTCGAGCAGGTGATCGGCCGGACGGACTACGGCAGGGCCGCGCTTCACGGAGCGGCGAGCGGTGCGCTCCCCGGTGTCCTGATCGGCTGGCTGTTCGGCCTTGTGAACTGGCTCGACCCCGTCGTCTCCGCCCTGCTCCTCGCCCTGTACGGGCTGGTCTTCGGAGCGATCATCGGCGCGCTGTCCGGCATGCTGCTGCACGCCCTGTTGGGCGGTCGCTGGGATTTCGCCTCGATCCGCTCGATCCAGCCGAGCCGGTACGAGGTCGTCGTGGACGAGGAGGTCTCCGACGAGACTGTAGGGCTGATCGGCGGGCTGCAGACCACCGGCGGAGGTCCCACCCGTACCTGAACGAACGTGATCCGGAGAGTCGACGCAGGCGCCGTACCGGGAGGAGTTCCTCATGGCCAAGGCAGTGGGCATCGACCTGGGCACCACCAACTCGGTGATCGCCGTGTGGGAGGGCGGCGAGCCGTCCGTCGTGCCCAACAGCGAGGGCAACCGCACGACACCGTCCGTGGTGGCCTTCACCGACACCGGGGAACGTCTGGTGGGCCAGCTGGCCCGGCGCCAGGCGATCCTCAATCCCAAGGGCACCATCTACTCGGCCAAGCGGTTCATCGGCCGGCATTTCGACGAGATCTCCGACGAGGCCAGGGCGGTGGCGTACGACGTCGTCGACGGCGACGGCGGGGCGGCCCGCTTCAAGGTGCGCGACAAGCTGTACGCGCCTGAGGAGATCAGCGCACAGGTGCTGCGCAAACTCGCCGACGACGCCTCCAAGCAGCTCGGGGAGCGGGTCACGGAGGCGGTCATCACGGTGCCCGCCTACTTCAATGACGCCCAGCGCACCGCCACCAAGGACGCCGGACGGATCGCGGGACTGGAGGTGCTGCGGATCATCAACGAGCCGACGGCGGCCGCCCTCGCGTACGGCATGGACAAGAAGGAGCACGAGACCGTCCTCGTCTTCGACCTGGGCGGCGGCACCTTCGACGTGAGCATCCTCGACGTCGGCGACGGCGTGGTGGAGGTGCGCTCCACCGCCGGCGACAGCCACCTGGGCGGCGACGACTTCGACCGGCGTCTGGTGGATTACCTCGCGGACGACTTCCAGAAGGAGAACGGCATCGACCTGCGCAAGGACCCGCAGGCGCTGCAACGATTGTTCGAGGCGGCGGAGAAGGCCAAGACCGAGCTGAGTTCGGTGACGCAGACGCAGGTCAGCCTGCCGTTCATCACCGCCGACGCCTCGGGCCCCAAGCACCTCACCGACTCGATCATGCGGTCCACGTTCGAGCAGATCACCGGCGACCTGGTGGAGCGCTGCCTGGGACCGGTCCAGCAGGCGATGGCCGACGCCAAGGTCGGCGAGAGCGACATCGACGAGGTCATCCTCGTAGGCGGTTCCACGCGTATCCCGGCGGTCCAGTCCCTGGTCCGCCGGCTGACTGGCGGCAAGGAACCCAACATGAGTGTCAACCCCGATGAGGTGGTGGCCCTGGGCGCCGCGATCCAGGCCGGGGTGCTCAAGGGTGAGGTCAAGGACGTCCTGCTGCTCGACGTCACGCCCTTGTCGCTGGGCGTTGAGACGCGCGGCGGAGTGATGACGAAGATCATCGAGCGGAACACCACCATCCCGGTGCGCCGCAGCGAGACCTTCTCCACCGCCGAGGACAACCAGCCGGCCGTCGATGTGGTGGTCCTCCAGGGCGAGCGCGAGCGGGCCGCCGACAACCGGGTGCTGGGCCGGTTCCAGCTCACCGACATCCGGCCGGCGCCGCGGGGCGAACCACAGATCGAGGTCACCTTCGACATCGACGCCAACGGCATCCTCAACGTCAAGGCCCGCGACCGGGACACCGGCAAGGAACAGGGCATCACCATCAGCGAGAGCTCCAACCTGGACCGCAGTGAGGTCGAACGCATGGTCCAGGAGGCCGAGCGCAACCGGGGCCAGGACCAGGCACTCCGCGAGGCCGTCGACGCCCGCAACGAACTCGACGCCGTCGCGTACCAGGTCGAGAAGCGCCTTGCCGAACTGGGCGACGCAGCGCCCGCGCACGAGAAGGCACGCGCCGAGATGCTCGTGTCCGACGCCCGGGCGGCGGTCAAGGAAGAGGCGGGCGTGGAGCGCGTGCGGCCCCTGACCTCCGAACTCCAGCAGGTGCTCGCCGGGCTGGCGGCCCATCAGGGCGCCGCTGCCACGGGCGGTCCCGGCCAGGACGCCGCCACCGGCGGTCCCACGAGTGGCGGTGGCGGTGACGATGATGTCATCGACGCCGAGTTCGACAAGGGCTGAGGCGCGCCATGCCCATCCACCCCCAGGAACCCGACCGGGCCAGGTCGGATCCGGTCGAACCGGTCCCGGAAGGCGCCGTACGCCCTCCTCGCGGGGATTTGCCGCAACCGGGCCCGCCAACCCGGCCGGAAGCGGCGAACGGCGAACCGGGACCCGACGCCGCCGGCCCCGCGCCTGCCGAGGACGAGTACACGACCGCGATCCAGGAGCTGGAGGACCGCTGGCGGCGCGCACTCGCCGACCTCGACAACCTTCGCAAGCGTCACGCCAGGGAACTGGAGCGCGAACGGGCGGTCGAGCGGTCCCGCACGGCGGCCGCCTTCCTGCCCGTCCTCGACAACCTCGAACTCGCCCTGACCCACGCCGGCGCCGATCCGGGCGCGATCGTGGAGGGCATCCGGGCGGTCCGCGACCAGGCGGTGAACGTCCTCCAACTGCTCGGCTACCCGCGGCACGCGGAGACCGGCGTCGCCTTCGACCCGGCCCGGCACGAGGTGGTCGGCGTCGTCCAGGACCCCGACGCCCCACCGGGCACGGTCGTCGAGGTGCTGCGCCCCGGCTACGGGGACGGCGAGCGGCAGCTCAGGCCGGCCGCGGTGACCGTCGCGAAGCGGGAGTGACCGGTCATGGCGCGGGACTTCTACGAGGTGCTGGGCGTGTCGCGGAGCGCGAGCCAGGACGAGATCCAGCAGGCGTATCGCAAACTCGCCCGCAGGTACCACCCCGACGTCAACAAGGACCCCGGGGCGGAGGAGCGTTTCAAGGACCTCAACGAGGCATACAGCGTCCTGTCCGATCCTAAGACCCGGGCCCGCTACGACCGCTTCGGCGAGGACTTCCGCAAGATCCCCGAGGACTTCGACGAACGGGTCGCGGCCGGAGCGGGCGGCGGCTTCCGCGCTCGGAGGACAGCAGGCGGGGGCGGTCCTCGCGTCCGGTACACCACCGGCTTCGGCGACGACTTCGGAGCGGAGGGCATCGACATCGAGGACCTTCTCGGCTCCATGTTCGGAGCCGGCGCCGCCCGAGGCGGCGTCCCCGGAGCGGACCAGGAGGCCGAGCTGCCGCTCACCGTCGAGGAGGCGTACCGAGGCGGCCGTCGCACCGTCACACTCACCGGTCCCACCGGGCAGCCGCGGCGGTACGAGGTCGACGTGCCGCCGGGCGTCACCGACGGGCAGCGCATCCGGCTGGCGGGCGAGGGCGGCCGGGGCAGTGGGGACGCCCCCGCGGGCGACCTGTACCTGCGGGTGCGTATCCAGCCCCACCCCCGGTTCCGGCTGGACGGCCGCGACGTGCACGTCCACGTCCCGGTCGCTCCCTGGGAGGCGGCCCTGGGTGCGACCGTGCCGGTGCCCACCCCCGGCGGTGGCACGGCCAAGGTCACGGTGCCCGCGGGCTCGTCCAGCGGCCGGCGGCTGCGGCTGCGCGGCGAGGGCATGCCGAACCCGCGCGGCGCGAACGGCGACCTGTACGCCGAACTCCGCATCATGGTGCCGCCCACCCTCGGCGACCGGGAGCGCGAACTGTTCGAGGAGCTCGCCGCCACCTCCTCGTTCGACCCCAGGAGGACGCGATGAACGACCGACCCGCGGGAGCGGCAGGCATCGGCCGGGCCGGCGTGGGCGACCGTCCGGTACGGACGGGCGTCGACGTCACCGCCTCGACGGCTGTCCGGTACGCGCTCGTGCCCGCTCCCAGGCTCTCCCTGGACGCCGTGGCCCGTCGCTCGGGCCTCCACCCCGATCTGATCCGCCGGTTCGTCGCCCTCGGCCTGATCGACGCCGAACGCGACGCCGCGGGGCGCCTGGTGTTCGACCCCACGGCCCCGGCGGTCCTTGCCCGCATCCAGCGGCTGCGCACCGGACTCTGCCTCAACTACGCATCCATCGGCCTGGTGCTCGACCTGCTCGACCGCATCAGCCTGCTCGAAGCCGCCCTGCGCGGCCGCGGCATGAGGAGTGAAACACCCCCATGGACATGAACCGTCTCACCCAGAAGTCCCAGGAAGCCCTCCAGGAGGCCCAGACCGCGGCCGGCCGCATGGGGCACACCGAGGTCGACGGGGAACACCTGCTGCTCGCACTTCTCGATCAGGAGGACGGTCTGATCCCGCGGTTGCTGCAACAGGCCGGCACCGAGCCGAAGGAACTGCGCGCGGCCGTGCGCGAGGAACTCTCCCGCCGCCCGAAGGTCACCGGCCCCGGCGCGGCACCCGGCCAGGTCTTCGTCACCCAGCGCCTCGCCCACCTGCTCGACGCCGCCGAACGGGAGGCCAAACGCCTCAAGGACGAGTACGTGTCCGTGGAGCACCTCCTGCTCGCCCTGGCTGAGGAGAGCTCTTCAACCGCCGCCGGGCGACTGCTCAAACAGGCCGGCATCACCAGGGACTCGTTCCTGAGCGCGCTCACCCAGGTCCGCGGCAACCAGCGCGTCACCTCCGCCAACCCCGAAGTGGCCTACGAGGCTCTGGAGAAGTACGGCCGCGACCTGGTCCTCGAGGCTCGGTCCGGGCGGCTGGACCCGGTCATCGGCCGTGACGCGGAGATCCGCCGCGTCACCCAGATCCTCAGCCGCAAGACCAAGAACAACCCCGTCCTCATCGGCGACCCCGGCGTCGGCAAGACCGCCATCGTCGAGGGCCTCGCCCAGCGCATCGTGCGCGGCGATGTCCCCGAGGGTCTGCGCGACAAGACGGTGTTCGCCCTCGACATGGGCTCCCTGGTCGCCGGCGCCAAGTACCGCGGCGAGTTCGAGGAACGCCTCAAGGCCGTGCTGAGCGAGGTCAAGGCCGCCCAAGGGCGGATCCTGCTCTTCGTCGACGAACTCCACACCGTCGTCGGCGCAGGCGCCGCCGAAGGGGCCATGGACGCGGGCAACATGCTCAAGCCGATGCTCGCCCGCGGCGAACTCCACATGATCGGCGCCACCACCCTCGACGAGTACCGCAAGCACATCGAGAAGGACGCCGCCCTCGAACGCCGCTTCCAGCAGGTCCTGGTCGACGAGCCGAGCGTGGAGGACACCATCTCCATCCTGCGCGGACTGCGCGAACGCCTCGAGGTCTTCCACGGCGTGAAGATCCAGGACACCGCGCTGGTCTCCGCGGCCACCCTCAGCCACCGCTACATCACCGATCGATTCCTGCCCGACAAGGCCATCGACCTCGTCGACGAGGCGTGCGCCCGGCTGCGTACCGAGATCGACTCGATGCCCGCCGAACTCGACGAGATCACCCGCCGCGTCACCCGCCTGGAGATCGAGGAGGCGGCCCTGTCCAAGGAGACCGACCCCGCCAGCAAGGCCCGCCTGGAGGAGCTGCGCAGGGAACTGGCCGACCTGCGCGGTGAGGCCGACGCCAAACACGCCCAGTGGGAGGCCGAACGGCAGGCGATCCGCCGCGTGCAGGAACTGCGCCAGGAACTGGAGCAGGTCCGCCACGAGGCAGAGGAGGCCGAACGCGCCTACGACCTCAACCGCGCCGCCGAACTCCGCTACGGCCGCCTCCAGGACCTGGAGCGCCGACTCGGCGCAGAGGAGGAGCAACTGGCCGCCAAACAAGGGCAGAACCGGCTGCTGCGCGAGGTCGTCACCGAGGAGGAGATCGCCGAGATCGTCGCCGCCTGGACCGGCATCCCCGTCGCCCGCCTCCAGGAGGGCGAACGCGAGAAACTGCTGCGCCTCGACGAGATCCTGCGCGAGCGCGTCATCGGCCAGGACGAGGCCGTCAAACTCGTCACCGACGCCATCATCCGCGCCCGCTCCGGCATCCGCGACCCTCGCCGCCCCATCGGGTCGTTCATCTTCCTCGGCCCCACCGGCGTCGGGAAGACCGAGCTGGCCAAGACCCTCGCCCGGACTCTGTTCGACTCCGAGGAGAACATGGTCCGCCTCGACATGAGCGAGTACCAGGAGCGGCACACCGTCAGCCGGCTCATGGGGGCCCCGCCCGGATACGTCGGCTACGAGGAAGGCGGCCAGCTCACCGAGGCCGTACGCCGCAAGCCGTACTCGGTCGTGCTGTTCGACGAGATCGAGAAGGCGCACACCGATGTCTTCAACACCCTGCTGCAGATCCTCGACGACGGCCGCATCACCGACGCCCAGGGCCGCACCGTCGACTTCCGCAACACCGTGATCATCATGACGTCCAACATCGGCTCCGAGCACCTCCTCGACGGCGCCACCGCCGAGGGTGAGATCAAGCCCGACGCCCGCGCCCTGGTGATGGGCGAGCTGCGCGGGCACTTCCGCCCGGAGTTCCTCAACCGCGTCGACGACATCGTGCTGTTCAAGCCGCTCGGCGAGCGGCAGATCGAGCGGATCGTGGAGCTGCAGTTCGACGAGCTGCGCCGCCGGCTCGCCGAACGCCGCATCACCGTCGAACTGACCGCCGCTGCCCGGGAGTTGATCGCCCACCAGGGCTACGACCCGGTGTACGGGGCCCGGCCGCTGCGGCGTTACATCTCCCACGAGGTCGAGACACTGGTCGGACGCGCCCTGCTGCGCGGCGACGTCCAGGACGGCGCGACGGTGCGCGTCGACGCCGAGCACGCAGAGCTGGTGGTCACCTACGACCAGCCCGGGGACGTGAAGGGAGCGAGGGCGGCATGAGTACCGTGCAAGCCACCAACGTCACCTGCCCGCACTGCGGGCGCGCCAACCGGGTACCCGTGGCCGCCGAGGGCCGCCCCAGGTGCGGCAACTGCAAGCAGCCTCTGCCGTGGATGGCCGACGCGGGCGACGACGACTTCACCGAGGTCGTCGAGCAGGCCACCGTGCCCGTCGTCGTCGACCTGTGGGCCACCTGGTGCGGCCCCTGCCGCATGGTGAGCCCCGCGCTGGAGAAGGTCGCCGCCGATCTCGCGGGAACGATCAAGCTGGTCAAGGTCGACATCGACAAGAACCCGCGCCTGGCGCGGCGGTTCGAGGTCCAGGCGGTACCGACGCTGCTGGTCCTCGACAAAGGACAGACCATCGCCCGGCAGGCGGGTGCCGCACCTGCCCCTGCCCTGCGGCGGTGGGTGGAGCAGTCGATCGCGGGCCGCGAACCGGCCGGGAAAGGGTGATCGGCCATGACCGTACGGGCCGACCCCCACCTCGCCCTCGTACGCCCCGTCACCCCGCGCGCCCCGGGGTGCGAGGAATGCCTGGCCACGCGTTCCCCCTGGGTCCACCTCAGGCTCTGCCTGACCTGCGGCCACGTCGGCTGCTGCGATTCCTCGCCGAACCGGCACGCCCGCCGTCACGCCGCCGCCGACGGCCATCCGATCGTGGCGTCGCTGGAGCCCGGCGAGGACTGGCGGTGGTGCTTCGTCCACGAGGCGTTCGTGTGATGCCCGGCGACGAGACGCGGCCGGGCGCAGCGCCTGTGCCGGACGAGGTGGAGGAGAGCGTCCCCTTCGAGACGCCCGACATCTACGGCGCCTATCCCCGCCTGCCGGACGACCAGATGGCCCGCCTCGCGCAGCATGGCCGGAGGCGCCCGGTTGACGCCGGTGACGTGCTGATCCGGGAGGGGGAGCGGTGCGAGACGTTCTACGTCGTCCTCAGTGGCTCGGTCGCCATCGTCGAGGGCTACGGCACACCCGGCGAACGCCTGCTGCGTGTGCACGGCCCTGGCCGCTTCATCGGCGAACTCGGCCTCCTGAACGGACAGGTGGCCTTCTACACCGCCGTGGTCAGGGACCCCGGCGAGATCCTCACCCTGTCCATGGATCAGCTGCGTGACCTGGTGACCCGGGACTCCACCCTTGGTGATGTGGTGCTGCGCGCCTGCCTGGGCCGCCGTGCCCTGCTCGTCGGGCAGGGCACCGGTTTCCGCATCATCGGCTCGCGCTACTCGCCCGACACCCGGCGGCTGCGCGAGTTCGCCGCCCGCAACCGGCTGCCGCACCGCTGGATCGATCTGGAGACGGACGAGGAGGCCGAAGCGCTGCTGCGCCGCTTCGCGGTCGGTCCGGAGCAGACGCCGCTGGTGATCTGGCGGGACACGACCTTGCTGCGCAATCCGAGCAACGCCGAACTGGCCCGGTTCATCGGCCTGCCGCCCCTGCCGTCGGGCAACGGCCGCGGCGATCTCCTGATCGTCGGCTCCGGTCCGGCCGGTCTCGCCGCCGCGGTGAACGCCGCCTCGGAGGGCCTCGGCACGACCGTGGTCGAGGCGATGGCCACCGGCGGCCAGGCCGGGACGTCCTCCCGCATCGACAACTGCTTCGGCTTCCCCTCCGGCATCTCCGGCGCCGAACTCACCGAGCGCGGGGTGCTCCAGGCGGGCAAGTTCGGCGCCCGGATCAGCGTCCCGGCGGAGGCGGCCCGGCTCGAACCGCGGGACGGCCACTACGCCGTCAGGTTCGCCGACGGCAGCGAGATCACCGCCCGTACCGTCGTCCTGGCCACCGGCGCCCGCTACCGCCGCCTCCATGTGCCCGGCATCGAGCCGTTGGAGGGCGCGAGCGTCCACTACTCGGCGACCGTCTACGAGGCCCAGCAGTGCCGTACCGACCCGGTGGCGGTGGTCGGCGGCGGCAACTCCGCGGGCCAGGCCGTGCTCTTCCTGGCCGGGTACGCACCGCAGGTGTATCTGCTCGTCCGTGGGCCGAGCCTCGAGGCGCACATGTCCCGCTACCTGATCGATCAGATCGAGCGCCACCCGCGGGTGCGCGTGCTGCTGCACACCGAGATGACCGAGGCACTCGGCGACAAGGCGCTGGAGGCGGTCACCGTGGTCGACCACCGTACGGGCGAGCATCGCCACCTCGCGGTGCGGGCCCTGTTCGTCTTCACCGGCGCAGACCCTCACACCGAGTGGCTGTCCGGCGCGCTCGCCCTCGACGCGCGCGGCTACGTGCTCACCGGCGCGGAGGCGCAGGCGTGCTCCGTTCCCGAACTGTGGCAGAGCCAGGGCCGCGACTGCCTGACGTTGGAGACCAGCCTGCCTGGCGTCTTCGCCGCCGGCGACGTCCGCAGCGGCTCGGTGAAGCGTGTGGCCTCCGCGGTCGGCGAAGGCGCGATGAGCATCCACTTCGTGCACCGCTACCTGGGCCACACGGCCGCGCACGGCGGCACCGACAGCTCACCGCACACCCGTCCGAAGGAGTCCGCTTGGCTCGCATGACACCCAGCGGGCGACGAGATCACGAGAAGGAAGCGATGGGAATGACCACGCCCGTCCGGCGCCACCGCGGTGGCGCAATGCAGGACATCGACGTCGAAGTCAACGGCCAGGAGCTGGTGGTCACCGGAGAGATCAAGGAGAAGGAACGCAAAGGCGTCCTGCGCCGGAGCGCCCGCCGCACCGGAGCCTTCGAGTACCGGCTGCGGCTGCCCGGAGAGGTCGACACCGAAAAGATCAATGCGCAGATGTCGGACGGGGTGCTCACCATCACCGTCCCCAAGGCCGAGGTCGCAAAGCCGCGGCACGTCGAGATCAGCGAGACGAGTGAAAGTACCGAGAGCAGCGGCTGAGACGCGAACGCCGCGGTTCCGGGCACCCATCCGGCACCGCGGCCGGGCCGGCGAGGCTCGACACCCGGGGCGGCTCATGAACGACGTCCGACATCACAACCCCTCACGGCGGCGGAGACGCAGCACGCGGCTCCCCATCGGCTTCCTTTCAGCGCCGCAGACGCCAGGCGCGCAGCAGCCGAAGGGGGAGCAGACCCAGCGGTGCTCGCCGGCCCATGTCCGCCTGGTCCTCGCGGTCGAATGCCCGTGCGTAACGCTCGGCGTCCTGGGCCGTCGGATATCGCTTGATTCCCTCCGCTCCGCACCCACGCGCGCAGTGCCAGAGCATCGTGTCGCCCTCATGGAGAAAGCGAAAACGGTGTCCCAGAAGGTGGCAGCGCAGCACAGCAGACCACCCTATGCGGACCTGTCCATTCCGGCCCGTTCTGCCCCTCTCCAGGCAACAGCCCATGGTCCTGAACGAGGAGGCGTGGCATGACCACCACCGCCGAGCTCGGTGTCGTCACGACCAAGGTTCCCGCCCGGCTTGACCGGCTGCCGTGGTCCCGATTCCATTGGCGGATCGTCGTCGGTCTGGGAGCCGTCTGGATTCTGGACGGACTCGAAGTGACGATCGTCGGGGCGGTTGCCGCCCGTATGACCGAGCCGGGCAGCGGCATCAACCTGACCAGCGCCGACATAGGCACTGCCGCCGCCATCTACGTGGCAGGCGCATGTGCGGGCGCTCTCCTGTTCGGGAGACTCACCGACCGCTACGGGCGCAAGAAGCTGTTCATGCTCACGCTCGGCATCTACATCCTCGCCACCGTCGCGACCGCGTTCGCCCACGACGCCTGGTACCTCTGCCTCGCCCGCTTCATCACCGGTATGGGCATCGGCGGAGAGTATGCCGCGATCAACTCGGCCATCGACGAGCTGATTCCGGCCCGCAACCGCGGGCAGGTGGATCTGGCCATCAACGGCAGCTACTGGGTCGGTGCGGCGCTCGGCAGCCTGGTCGCCGTGCTGCTTCTCAACGAGAGTCTGCTGGCAGCCGACCTCGGCTGGCGGCTGGCCTTCGGCCTGGGCGGCATTCTGGGCCTGGGCATCATGCTGGTCCGCCGCCATGTGCCGGAGAGTCCGCGCTGGCTGTTCATCCACGGGCATCAAGCCGAGGCCGAACGCATCGTCGACCGGATCGAGGCCGAGGTGCGCCAAGAGAGCGGCCGCGAGCTGCCGGAACCGGGCGAGGCGGTCACCGTACGGCAGCGCGACGTCATCCCGTTCACGGAGATCGCCGGCGTGGCTCTGCGGCGGTACCCGCGTCGCGCCGTTCTCGGTCTGGCGCTCTTCATCGGACAGGCGTTCCTGTACAACGCGATCGTCTTCGACCTGGGCACGATCCTGAACGGCTTCTTCGACATCGGCTCCGGCTCGATCCCCTACTTCCTTGCCCTCTTCGCGATCGCCAACTTCCTCGGACCACTCCTTCTCGGCCGACTGTTCGACACCGTCGGCAGAAAGCCGATGATCACGGGCACCTACTTCGGCTCGGCCGTCGTGGCAGCCGTCCTCGCCTTCCTGCTGATCAACGGCTCCCTGACGACATGGTCGTTCTTCCTGCTGGTCTCGCTGACCTTCTTCGTGGCGTCCGCGGGAGCGAGCTCGGCCTACCTGACGGTGAGCGAGGTCTTCCCCATGGAGACCCGGGCCCTGTCCATCTCACTGTTCTTCGCGATCGGCACGGCCGTGGGCGGAATCACCGGCCCGCTGCTGTTCGGCCACTTGATTCACAGTGGCGATGCCGACCTGGTGGCCATCGGCTTCCTCATCGGAGCGGCAGTCATGGCGCTGGGCGGGGTGGCCGAGGTCTTCTTCGGTGTGCGGGCCGAACAACAGTCCCTGGAGAACATCGCCCGGCCGCTCACCGCTGAGGAAACCGAGGCAGCCTGGCGCAACGAGCCCGCGCCGCAGGACGCACGAGACCGCCTCCGGCCCGCGCACGTTCGGCAGGCCGCGCACGAGCGGGAACTGCGGATCGCCGACCGCACCGCCCGCCGCCGGGAGCGGGAGCGCGCCGGAGCCCGCCGCTACCGCCCGGGCACCGGACCGGGCAGCACCCTGTACTCGCCGGGGATGGCCGGCACCGCTGGCACGGCAAGCCGTACGTCCGCCATGGCCGAACAACGCCTCGACGACGAGATCGAACAGATCACCCACGCGCTCCAAGAAACCGGCCCGACCAGCCGCGACCGACTCGAACAGGTGGTGGGTGGCCGTTCCTGGGGCCCCGGGCGCTTCCGCCGTGCCCTGCGTGAGTCCGTGCGGGAGTCCCGGGCCAAGGGCCTCGCGAACGGCAGCTACGCGCCGGCGGACGGACCCGGCAGACCCGACAGCGCACCGGGCGACCTCCATGACCAGCGGTGACCGGAGCGGGCAGAAGGATGGCAGCGATGAAATACGACGGATTCCTCGCCCGTGTACGCGAGCGAGGCGAATACAACGACCAGGACGAAGCCGCGGACGTCACCAACGCCGTGCTGGAAGTGCTGGCCCAACGGATCAGCCCGGGAGAGGTCAAGGACCTCGCATCCCAGCTGCCCGGCCCGCTGGGACAGGTTCTGGACCATGCCACGCCGCAGCAGGCGCGGGGCTTCGGGATCGAAGAGTTCTACCGCCGGGTCGCCGAGCGCACCCATGCCCGGCCGCGTACGGCGCAGTGGGACGCCAGCGCGGTCCTGACCACCGTCGCCGACGCTGTCACCGGCGGAGAGCTGAATCAGATCATCAGCCAACTCCCCTCCAGCTACGCGGTCCTGTTCGGCAAGCCCGACCTCGCGGACTGAGCCCGTGAGGCGCGGTGGTTGCCGAGCGTGATGATCGTGGAAATGTACGACGGACAGGTGCCAACCATGTCCAACATTTGCGTTCGAAGAGCCGGCCGCCGGCACAGGACCACCGGGCGCTGAGCAGTGCCAGCATCGGCCGGTCCGCCGAGCACGCCTGCGACGGCGGGCAGCGCAGGCGCTGTCGTTGTCCCGCGGACAGCCGACCCATCAGTCCGGCCCCCATGGCTGGCTCCTCCCCGGTTCGTGCCCATCGCGGAAGTCAACTCGGGTGGCAGGGCGTTGCCGGACTCCGGGATCAGCGCTCCGATCACGCCGAGGGCCGCTCCCCTCAGCCGGTGGGCGACGCGCATCAGGCTAAGCATGGGCAGCGACAGCAGCGCGATCTGCTCCGGCGGGCTGATCATGGCGATGACAGGGCGGGTGTTGTCCCGGTAGGGCAGGTCCGTCACCCTTCTTCAGCCGTCTCGCGACCTCCGTCGGCCACCCCGGATAGGCCACGAGAACGACGACGAGCCGCGGCCGCTGGGCTGAACAGGCGGCGCTGGGGGTGCGGTCATCGATCGCCCTGTACGCGAGAGTGCCGGTTTGTGAAGTGCAGGTCGGCCCGGGGTCGCACGCCCGCCGAGCACAGCGCAGCCAGGAGGCGGCGGCGCGGCCGACGCGACCCGGCAGAACGTTCCGGCTAGGCTCACATCCGTGACGTGGTTGCGGGCCTTCGGGGAGGTCGTGCGATCCGGGCTCACGATCGAGGAGACGCGGCTGGAGCCCCTGCTCGCGCTGCGCACGGCTGCTGGGGTGGCGATCGTCATCGGGCCGGCGCTGTGGCTGGTCTCTCCTGCGTACGCCGCGTCCGCCGCCCTCGGTGCCTACTCCGCGGGTGGGGCCACCTTCCAGCGCACCTGGCGTCCACGCAAGGTGATCGCGCTCGGCGCGGGCGCGGGTCTGGCACTCAGCACCTTCGTGGGCTACCTGGCGGCGGGACGACTCGTGACGTTCCTCCCACTGCTGGCCGTATGGGCCTTTGTCGCGGGGATGGCGTGGGCCGTCGGATCGACCGCTGGGATCGTCGCAGCGACGACCGTCGGCAGCATGCTGGTGACCATCACCCTGCCCACGAGCGTCGGGCGAGCCCTGGAGCACGCCGGGGTCATCGCGCTCGGGGGCGTGGTACAGGCCGTGCTGATCTTGCTGTTCCCGATCCGCCGTTGGGGGGCGCACCGTGACGCGCTCGCCGACGCCCTGGCCGCCGTGGCGGACTACGCCCGCCGGCTGCGGCACGACCCGACCGCCCCGTTCGACCCGGAGCCGTTGATGACGGCCCGGGACGCGGCCGCCGTGACGCCATCACAGGCCCGCACCCGTCCCCCCGTCCTGCACGGCCCCCGGGGACTCGCCGAGCGTATTCGGCCGGTCGTCGCCGCGCTCGCCGACCCGGACGTCGGCGCCCCGGCGGAGGGACCCGGGCGGGACCGCGCGCGGGAGTTGCTCGACGCGGCCGCCGACGTCCTGGATGCGGCCGCCCGTTCGATCCGCCGCGGCACTCCCGCCGAGGTGCCGCCCAGGAGCACGGACGTGCTGCGCGTCGACGAGGAGCACGAGGTGCTGGAGGGGCCCGCCCGGCAGGCCGCCGAGCGGCTCGTGGAACTGCTCGGCGAGGCGTTGGAGATCGCCGGGAGCGGCGGCGCGCGCGGGAGGACTCCCACGCCGCCCGGCCCCGCGGGCGCCCAGTTCCTGGTGCGCCCGACTATGTTCCGGCTGGTCCCGGTCGTCGTCCGGGCGGTCCGCCGTGAGCTCCGCCGGGACTCGCCCGTGTTCCGGCACGCCGTCCGCCTGGCGGCGGTGGCCACGCTCGGCTATCTGATCGCCGCCCGGCTCCCCCTGGGCCACGGCTACTGGGCGCCCATCACCTCGGTGATGGTGATGCGGCCGGACTTCCACCGGACGTACGCGCGCGCGGTGGCCCGTCTCGCCGGGACCCTGGCGGGGGTCGCGCTCGCCACCGTGATGGTGCGGGCCCTGGGCCCGGACGCCCATGTGTTCGGCGCGCTGGCGGTGGTCTCGGCGGGCCTGTCGTACACGCTGATCCGTACCGGCTACGCCTACTCCCAGTGCTTCACTGCCGCGTACGTCGTCTTCCTGCTCGGCATGGGCGGCCAGGCATGGGAGCAGACGGTCCCGGAGCGGGTGGTGCTCACCCTGCTCGGCGGGGCCCTGGCAATGCTGGCGTACGTGGTGTTCCCCGCATGGGAGACGCCCCGGCTGCCGGGCCGGCTTGCGGACTGGCTCGCCGCCAACGGCCGCTACGCGGCCGCGGTGCTCCGCAGCTACGCCGAACCGACCCGGGAGCATCGCGCCGACATGCGCAGGGCACTGCTGGCGAGCAGGGAGGCACGTGCCGCCTGGCAGGAGGCATACGACCGGGCAAGGCAGGAACCGGTCCGCCCCAGGGGTCTGACGTCGCGCGAGGCGGAGGAGGCGCAGGAGGCGCTCAAGGGGTTCGGCCGGGCGGCGATGCTCATGGAGAGCCACGTCCCACGGGCCGACAGCCGTTTCGTCCCCGAGGCGGAGCGGTTCGCCGAGGCACTGGAGGCGGACACCGCGCAGGCGGCAGTCGACGTGCGCGAGCACAGGAATCCGGACTGGGGGCGCGTGGAGGAGGCCCTCCACGCGTGGGAGGGCTCCGCCGCCGGGGACCGGAGCCCGGTGGTGCGGCGCGGGGCGGAACTGCAGAAGCAAGCCTTGGAGGACCTTGCGACGGCCGTGAGCCGCACACCCCTGGAACGGGACGTCGGCTCCGCTCGCGAGGAGCAGCGGGTGCGGGCGGCCGCGGCGGCGGAAGGTGACGGATCAGGACCCGCGCCCCGGGGTGGGTGACGGCGCCGGCGACGGGGAGCGCCGCGCCTCCTGGAGCGGGAAGTAGTCTCCCGGCCGCGTCGAGCGCCGCCACACGTACGTCGCTGTCGCCATCACGAGGATCAGCCCCGCCAGGATGAGCAGTTCGATCCCCTCGACGTTCCACCGGAAGGACTTCTCCGCTTCGGCCGTCACGATGAGCACCTTGCGGATGCCGGCAATCAGGCCGACGACGAGGAACGGCTCCGCGTCGAGGGTCTGGTTCCTGATGGTGAGGCGGACGGTGTGGAGCAGCTCGGCCACGATGAACAGCACAAGGCCGTTGTCCAGGGCGGAGAGAACGACCGTCTCCTCGCGGTACGGACCCTGGATCGACCTGATGACGTCGTGGACGACCCCGACGGTCAGGAGCCCCGCGAGCAGTACGAGGAGCGCCGCGACGACGAGGTGGATGCCGTCCTCGATGAGCTGCAGGAGGCCCTGTACCCGGCCGCCCTCGATCTTCGGGAGAATGGGTCGCACAGTCAGCATGCTAGGGGTGCGGCGGCCCGCAGGCGCGGCGTGCTGCCGAACGGGTGCCGCCGCATCGCCAGGGGCATCCGCTGACAGGCGGACACCGTGACGGCGCCCCTGGTGGCGGACGAGCAGGGCGACGTGTCCGACGTGGCCGAAATCGCCGGCACCCGTCTGGAGGACGGCAACTGGGACATCGGCGTCTTCCTCACCGACCTGCCGAGCCGGATGGAGCGCAACCCGGTCAGCACCGAGGTCGACCCTGAGCACAGGGTCGCTCTGATCTCACTGCCCGCCCTCGGCTCCCGGCGTCTGCGGCGCCGGGTGCGGCAGACGGTGGTCGGTGTCGTCAGGCGACAGGCCACGCAGGACGAAGAGCTGCTGGAAGGCCCAGTGGTCGATCACGATGCCGCGGTCGTCAATGATGGTCACGTCATGGCTGGCGCTGGCCCAGTCCCATCCGACGAACATCAATCCCAGCCCTTCTGCCGGAGTTGGTGGTTGACTCCGCAGGTGACGAGACCCAGCTGCCGGTTCCTCATTGTTCGGCCCTCGGTCGGGCATGTCCTTGACGCCGGTCTGGGGCCCCGGCGTGTCAGGGGCGGCAAAACTCAAACTGGCCGTCGAGCGCAGCACGGCAACGAGGCCGTCCCCCAACACCCACCGAGGGAGTCACAACCCATGGATTGGGCCGCAGCATCAATACTTGCCCAATGAGGCAACGGACGATTTCGCGCCGGGTCTTACCCTCCTTGATCCGGCGCTCGTAATAGTCCTGCGTGCGCGGGTCGACCCGCAGACGGGTGAACACGATGCGATGGAGCGCCGCATTGGCCTGACGATCACCACCACGGGGTAGGTGAAGCAACTCGCGCGGGCATCGTACAAACGGACCCGCCGCAGCGCGTTCTCGGCCATGCTCTGAACGATCCCCGGTTTCGCTAACCGGGGATCGCCTGCTACGTATCGCGCTGCACGACGAGAGCCTGCCCGTCGCAGTTATACCGGCCTCAGTCAGGAGGCCAGCCGGTAGGACCGCAGGGCGGGGGTCGCACCGCCCGTGACGAGCACCAGCAGTCCGTCGTCGGTGAGTCGGTCGAGGTTGCAGGCCACGACACGCTCTGAACTGTCAACGGCTCGGACAACGTGCCGTGTTGCAACTCCGGGGTGCACCGCGACGTGGAGAGGGCGCCGTAGTCATCCCTCTCCTGGGCGTTGCACGCGGTCGAGGCGCTGAGCGCCAAGAGGATGGGGGCGGTCAAGCGGGCGGATCGGAGAGCGGGATTCGAGCGCCCGAACGCCTCCGGCCTCGACTGGGAGGTCGGCTGGAACCGATCGTCGTCGATGAGTCGACATGGGAGCCGACCACGCATCAAGGCATCAGCATCTGGGGCCACACCCCCGTCGGGCAGACCATCGTCGACAAGCTCGATCAGTTCCGCCTCGGCGCCCGCTCGCTCGTGCGCTCCCTCGCGAGCCCCGAGAGCTGCCCGGAGGTGCCCTGAAGGCCGTGATCGCAGCCGGCTCAGTACCGGCTCAGGATCGCGCTGAGATCCGGGGCCGCCGTCTGTGCCGTCCGCGCGAGCGCCCGCTCCTCCACCGCCGCGATGTGCTGGAACGCGAGCCGGCCCGCGCGCTCGGCGTCCCCCGCGTCCAACAGGTCGATGAGTTCCTCGTGTTCGGTGATGGACTGGATCTGGTCGTGCGGATGACCGTAGATCGAAAGGATCAGGGCGCAGCGCCAGACGACCTCGGTGAGGTAGCGCTCCAGGAGCGGGTTCCCGCTGAACTCGCCCAGTTTTACGTGGAATTCGGCGGCGAGGCGGCCGGAGAGGCGGTGGTCGCGACGGTTCGTCGCGTCCCGCTCGGCCCGTACGTGCTCGCGCAGCGCTGATGACGCCGCAGGGTCCCACTGCGCCGCCACGAGCCGGATCGCCTCCTGCTCCAGACAGCGTCGCATCTCGAAGACCGCCTTGGCGTCCTCGGCGCTCGGGCTCGCCACCATCGCGGACTTCGCCTTGCCCGAGTCGACGAGCCCGGCCGCGACGAGCCGGGCAAGCACGGCCCGCACCAGTGTCCTGCTGACGCCATACTGCGCGGCCAGGGTGTCCTCGGGCAGCTTCATGCCGGGCGGCAGCGCCGCTTCGACGATGGCTGTACGCAGGCTCACAAAGGCTGCTTCGGCGCGCTGCGCGGGGCGGTCGACTGAGGGATGCATGGAGTGACTCTAGCCGTTGTGTATACGGAAAAGCGTTCCGAACCTCCCATGCGGACTGGCAACCTGGCGGAAATCAAGCGGTGATCCGGGCGCAACGTTCTGCTGCTCGTATACGGAAATCACCATTTCAGTATACAGAAACAACGCGGCCGGTTCCGGCAGCGCAACAGCGCGGACAGCGCAGCAAGGAGCCCGGATGCCGCACGTGGTGCTCAGCCTGACCGACCAGCAGCTCGAACTCGTCGACGCCTCCGTCACGGCCCAAGAGGCCGTCTCCCGCGCCGACTTGGTGCGGCTCGCGCTGGCCGAGTCGGCCGCGGGGATACGGAAGCGGCCGCATCCCCGGATCACCGGACGCCCATGGCGCTGGTTCGACGGACTCGCCCAGGAGCCCCCGGGCGAACGCAAGGAAGTGGCCCGCTGGGAGATCGCCCCCGGTACAGGCAAGGCCATCGAGGTGCCGGCCGGACACGTGTTGCGCATTGAGCAGCTGTACGGCAATCAATGTGTCGACCTCAACGCGTTCAACCTGCACGACTATCGCGAGGCCATGCACGTAGGACGTACTCGTACGCTGCACGGACTCCACCCGGGGCAGGGCGACTTCCTGTGGTCCGCGCCGCCGCGCGAGCGCGCCATGATGTACCTGCTCACCGACACCGCGGACCTGAACGACACGCTCTTCCCACGGTGCAGCGCCACCATGTACGCCTCCATGCACGGCTTCGCCGAGCACACCAATTGCGCCGATATCCAGGCCGAGGCGCAGCGCGAGTACGGGCTCACCCCCGACGACGTGCACGACTCGTTCAACCTCTTCATGGCGACCCGGGTCGTCGACGGGCAGGCCGAGATCGTGCGCCAGCGGACCGCCCCTGGCGACCACGTCGAACTGCTCGCCCTGATGGACGTCCTCGTCGTCCCCAACATCTGCGGCAACGACATCATGAGCACCAGCAACTACACGCTCTCCCCGGTGCTCGCCGTCCTGTACACCGCGTCGCGGGCCGAGATCGATACGGCGCCCGAGGTCCTCGCGTACGACACCCAGCGCACCCCGGACCAGTTCCGGCAGCCGCACATCCGCGCCGAGCGGAGCCTGGAGCGCGACCCGGCCTATGTGCCCGACTTCCCGCGCACTCCAGTCCGGACGGTGGAGCTCGCGGTCGAACTCGGCGAGGAGGAGCTGGCGGCGCTGGATTCCGTGCGTCGGTCCGATCTGTACACCGACGACGCGGGGGCCCTGCGCGACGTACTCCTGTCGTGGTGGGTGGCCAGCCATGGCTGAGCGGACCGTATCCGTGCCCACCGCATCTGTTCCCACACGTGAAACGCACGTCGTCATGGGCGAGTTGAGTGCCTACGAGCGCTACAAGCTCATGGCCGGTCTCATCGTCCCGCGGCCGATCGCGTTCGTCACCACCGTCAGCGTTGACGGGGTGGTCAATGCGGCGCCCTTCAGCATGTTCGCCATGGTCGGCGAGGAGCCACCGCTGGTGATGATCAGCCTCGACCGGCGGGTGGGCGGCGCTCGCAAGGACACCGCGATCAACATTGACGCGACCGGTGAGTTCGTGGTCCATCTCGTCGACGAGGCACTCGCGCAGCAGATGCACGACTGCGGTTTCGCCCACCCGCCCGAGGTCGACGAACTGCGCCACGTCGGCCTCACCGCCGCCCCCACCACCCAGGTCGCGCCGCCGCGGATCGCCGAGGCGCCGGTCGCCCTGGAGTGCACCCTGCACGAGCGCCTGCAGACGGCGAGCCGGGACATCTACTTCGGCCGCATCGAGCACCTGTGGGCCCGCGAAGGGCTGATCGACCCGGAGCGTTGGCACGTACGGCTCACCGACTACCACCCGGTGGGGCGGTTCGGCGCGAGTTTCTACGTCACCAGCCGCGACCGTTTCGCCCTGAGTTCACGGGACGGCGACGGCGCCGGAGCCCCGCCCGCCCACCGCACCGAGATCGACTCGCTGTGACCCGGCCCACCGAAGGAGTCACCAGGATGACGGTTCGCCCCGTTCGCCCCGTTCGCCCCGCTCTTCCAGCGGCGCTCTGTGCCGCCGCGCTGTTGTTCCTCACCGCGGCCTGCGGTTCCGGCTCGGGCGCCGGGTCCGACGGCCTCCGCAGCGCGGACAAGTACAAGGTCGGCTCCACCGATCTGTCCGGAGTCTGCCCGAAGAAGGTGGTCATCCAGACCGACTGGAACCCACAGGCCGAGCAGGGTGGCCTGTACAAGCTGCTCGGGCCCGACCCGGTCATCGACTCCTCCGCCAAGCAGGTGCGGGGGCCGCTCTTCGCGGGCGGCTCCTGGACCGGCGTCGACGTGGAGATACGGGCGGGCGGCCCGGCGATCGGCAACCAGCCGGTGCCGGTGCAGATGTACACCGACCCCGACATCATGCTCGGCTGGGTCAACACCGACGAGGCCGTGCAGAACTCCGCGGACAAGCCCGTCACCCAGGTCTTCGCCACCTTCGACAAGGCCCCCTGGATGATCATGTGGGACCCGAAGAAGTATCCAAAGGTCAAGACGATCAAGGACCTTGGGAAGACGGACGCGACCGTGCGGTACTTCGACGGCGCGACCTGGATGGACTATCTCCTCGGCAAGGGCATCCTGCGCCGTGACCAGATCGACGCCAGCTACGACGGTTCGCCCGCGGCCTTCCTCGCGGCCGGCGGCAAGGACGCCCAACAGGGCTTCGCCACCGTGGAGCCGTATCTCTACGAGCACGACCTGAAGGAGTGGGACAAGCCGGTCGCCCACCAGTTGATCAATGACACCGGGTATCCGCTGTACGCCGTGGCGCTGTCCGTACGCAGCGAGGACGTGACCGCGCAGTCGAAGTGCCTGAAGAAGTTGATCCCCGTCGTGCAGCAGTCGACTGTTGACTACTTCGCCGACCCCGCCCCGGTGAACAAGCTGATCGTCAAGGCTGTCGATGCCTTCGACACCGGCTGGGTCTACACGAAGGGGCAGGCCGCCGACTCCGCGAAGCGGCAGCTCGCGGAGGGCATCGTCAGCAACGGCGACGACCGCACCATCGGCGACTTCGACCAGGCGCGGGTGCGGAAGATCCTCGACATCACCACCCCGATCCTGACCCGCAACGGCACCGCGCCGGCCGACGGTCTGAAGGCGCAGGACGTGGCCACCGACCAATTCCTGGACCCGTCCATCGGGCTTGCAGAGAGCAAGAAGGGGTGACGTGACGATGTCGGATCTCATGCTCGACTTCCGCGGCGTCGGGCTCACCTACCCCGGCGGCACCACGGCCCTGGAGTCCGTCGATCTCCAAGTGGGGCGCGGCGAGTTCGTCGCCGTGGTGGGACCGTCGGGCTGCGGCAAGTCGTCGCTGCTGCGGATCGCCTCCGGACTCGGGCGGGCCAGCGAGGGCGAGGCGATCGTCGACGCCAAGCGCCTCGGTTACGTATTCCAGGAGGCGACCCTGCTGCCCTGGCTGAGCGTGCTCGACAACGTGGCGCTCTTCCCCCGACTCACGGGGGCGGGTAAGCCGGCCCGCAGGGAGCGGGCGCGCGAGGCCCTGGCGACGGTCGGTCTCGACGGGTTCGAGGACCATCTGCCGCACCAGCTCTCCGGCGGCATGCGGATGCGGGTCTCACTGGCGCGCTCGCTGACCCTCGAACCCGACCTGTTCCTCTTCGACGAACCCTTCGGCGCGCTCGACGAGTTGACGCGGCAGCGCCTTGGCGAGGAGGTCCTTCGGCTGTTCGCCGAGATGCGGTTCGCCGGTGTGTTCGTCACCCACTCGGTCAGCGAGGCGCTCTATCTGTCGACGCGGGTGATCGTCATGTCAGGGCGTCCCGGCCGGGTGGTCGACACCGTCGACGTGCCGTTCGGGATCGAGCGGGATCCGGGCCTGCGGTTCACGGCCGAGTTCGGGGCACTGTCGGAACGCATCAGCACCGCACTGCGGGAGGGGTACGCGGCATGAAGAAGTCTCAATCGGCAGCGTTGCGGCGGCAGTTCGGCAAGGTGGGGCCGCCGCTACTCGTCGCAGCCGGGATCGTCGGCGTCTGGTACCTCATCACGTACGTCGTACTCGACCCGGCCCGGCGTTTCCTGATGCCCGCGCCGCACACCGTGGTCACCGAGGCGTTCCTCGACGCCGATGTGCGCGGCGAGATAGCGGACGGGCTGTTGAGCACGGCGCAGGTGGCGTTCACCGGGCTCGCGGCGGCGGTCGTCATCGGCGTGCTGTGGGCGATCGCGATGAACCACGCCGGGTGGGTGGAGCGATCGCTGTTCCCGTACGCGGTGATGCTGCAGTGCATCCCAGTGCTCGCGCTCGTGCCGCTGATCGGCTTCTGGTTCGGCTTCGACTTCTTCGCACGGGTCGTCGTCTGCGTACTGATCGCGCTGTTCCCGATGGTGTCCAACACGCTGTTCGGGCTGCAGTCGGTGGAACGCGCGCAGCGCGAACTGTTCGCCCTGCAGGGGGCGTCGAGGTGGGTCGTGCTCACCCAGCTGAAACTGCGCGCGGCCCTGCCGGCGATCTTCGCGGGCGTACGGATCTCCGCGGGGCTCGCGGTGGTCGGCGCGATCGTGGCCGACTTCTTCTTCCGGCAGGGCGAGCCCGGGATCGGCGCCCTGATCAGCCGCTACCAGGCCCGCGCCCAGGCCCCGGAACTGTTCGCCTCGGTCCTCGTGGCATCGCTGCTCGGGGTGGCGGTCTTCACCGGGTTCGGGCGGCTGACCCGGCGGTGCGTGGGGCGGTGGTACGACGCCACGCGGTGACGGGTCACCCGGAAGGCCGCGTCCTCGTTGGCGGGGGCCGGCGCTCCGGATGGACTGCCCGACGCGCGTGTCTTTTCGCGCGACCGGCACGTTCATGAACGTTCAGGATGTGAGATGGCCGAGGTGGCAACCCAGGCGCGTGAGAAGGACCCGGCACCCGCGGACCCGATGCCTGCGGGACAGCCGGCCGACCGGACCGATGCCGGGCTCCTTGTCGCCGCGCCGGTGCTGCACGCCGACGCGCTGACCAACCCCGCGGCGCTCGGACTCAGCATCAACGGCGGCCTCGCCGGTGAGGCGCTGCGCTCGGCGGGCGCCGTCGTGCATGCCCGGCCCGCAATCTCGTCGACCTGCTCGGCGTCACCCGCACGGTGAGGCGCTGCGCTCGGCGGGCGCCGTCGTGCACTCACCACACCACGCTAACTTCCGCACCTTGAGGGCGGACATGGCCCCCGCTTGTCCACGCCGCCCACACCGGTCCGTCACAACTGGTCAGGCCACCAGGACGGGGTGCCGGACCACCGCGTCGAAGAAATAGCCCTGCGTGTTGAGGGCCGTGGTCTGCGGCTGACTGCGGCCCGTCGTGTCGGTGGCGCGGGCCAGCAGCGTGTACGTCCCTGGAGTCGCCGGACGCCAGTCGGTGGACCAGCGGACCCAGCCCGCGCGGCGCGGGGCGTCGTGCAGACGGGCGCGGCGCCAGGTCGTACCGCCGTCGGTGCTCACGTCGACACGGACGACGCCACCGGCGCCGGACCAGGAACGGCCGGTGAGGCGGTGGTCCTCGGCGACCGGGAGACTCGCGTTCCAGGGGAGCTCGAAGGCGCTCTTCAACGTCTGATGGGTGAGGGGCGTGCTGCCGCCCTCGGGGTAGGCGTCGCCGAACAGCCGGTAGAAGTCGGTGTTCCAGGGCGAGTACAGGGGTTGAGCGGCCACCTCGATGTCGCCGACCCACTTGATCGAAGCGATGCCCACCCAGGAGGGCACGAGCAGGCGCACCGGGTGGCCGTGGTCCGGGGGCAGCGGTTCGCCGTTCATCTCGTACGCCAGCAGTACGTCGTCCAGCGCCTTCGACAGCGGCAGCGGGCGGCGGACATGACCGAGGTTCGTGCCGTCCGCGGTGACGTACTCGGCGTCGAGGCCGCGCGGCATGATGTCCACGGCGCGGTGCGTGAGCCCGGCCCGGCGCAGCACCTCGGCCAGCCTGACGCCCTTCCAGCGGGCCGTGCCGATCGCGCCGAGCGTCCACGCCGTGCCGGTGACCGTCTGGCCCTGCTGCGTCGTGAAGAAGCTGCGGCCGTTGCCCGCGCACTCCACGAACGCGGTCCGGGTGGTGGCCGGGAGCCCCTTCAGCTCGTCCAGCGTGAACTCGACGGGTTCGTCGCCCGCGAGGCCGTCTCCCCATACGGTCAGCTTCCAGGTGCCCGCGTCCAGGACCGGGGTGGCCGTGTGGTTGCGTACGAAGAAGTGGTCTATGGGGGTGTGGTAGCCGGTGCCGGCGAGGGACGGGAACTTGGTCTCGGCGTTGGTGCCGCGGACGGTGAACCAGTCGTCGGGGAGGGGTTTGACGATGCCCGGGGCGGCGGCCGTGGCGGTGCTCCCGGCGGAGCCCTCGGTGGCGGCCGCGGCTGGTGCGGCCAGGGCTGCCGGGGCGGCCGCGGTGAGTCCGGCCGCGGCGAGCAGCCTGAGCAGGTCGCGCCGGGCGACTCCGTCGGCACGGGCATCGCCCGCCAGCCACTGGCGGAGTCTGCGGCGGTCGTAGGTGGATTCGGGGCGGGACACGTGCGACATGGAAGGGCCTGCCTTTCGGACCGTACGAGGCGGGAGGCGGGAGGCGAACGCGCGCGGCACGGCGATGTCGACCGTGCGAGGGGACGGCGCTCGGGGCGGCACTCCGTGGGTGCCTGAACCAGGAGGTGGCTACGGCGTCTGCTGCGGGAGTGCGGCAGCCGTGACGCGTACCGCGGCCGTGGCGAGGATCAGCGACAACAACCGCGCGACAGCTGCGCGCGGGACCGCGGGGCGGAGCGGTGGTCGCCGAGGATCATGGGCGCCATGATACGAGCCCGGGGCTCAACTCGCCGGGGAATCGGGCCAGTCCGCGTCCGGCACAGCCCTGACCACCTCGCCGTCAGAGCTCGCCCGGTGCGCCGAGGCCCGTCAGCGCGCCGACCGGGTCGAGATCGGGGGTGCCGCGGGGCCACCAGTCGTCCTGGCCCGGTTCGGATTCGTAGGCGTACCAGAGGCCGTTGTGACCGAGGCGGAGTTGGGCGTGCCCGCGGGGGTGGGTGAGGTGGTTGCGCCAAGGACGGAAGGCGGGGAGGTCGGCGGCGAGGAGGAGGGGGCGGGCGCGGTCGAAACGGCCCGCCGGTGGGTCCCAGGGCTCTTCGAGGACGGCCAGCCCTTCGAAGCCGCCCTGCCGCCAGGCGGCGACCGCCCGCGCCAGGTCGGCCGTGGTGCGTCCGGTGGCGGAGGCGAGCGAGGAGTAGAGCGCGCGGGTCGCGGCGGTCAGGCCGGAGCCGGGGCGGGCGGCGGCCAGGCGCACCGCGTCCTGCCAGAGTGTCAGATCCGCCACCGGGTCGCGGCCCGTGGTGAGCAGCGCGTACGCGCGGGACGCCGCGTCCGTGGCCAACTGGTCGAGCGCGAACGGGTCCGGGCCGCCCGGCCCGCCCGGATAGGTCGGCGGCTGCTCGGGGTGCGCGGGCGGCGGCAGCGGCGCGGGAAGCGGCGCAGGTGTGCGCCGCGCGAGGGCGTCTCGGGCGCGTACGCCGGGCAGGGGCGCCGGTTCCTGTTCCTGCGCGGCGCGGGCCGCGCGGGCGGCGTTGCGGCGGGACAGCGCGTCGAGCAGCTCGCGTTCGCCCCGGCCGCGCAACAGGAGCAGCACGAAGGGGTCTTCGTCCAGCAGGCGTGCCATCTGGTAGCAGAGGGCGGCCGCGTGCTTGCAGGGGTGGCCGGAGTCGGGGCAACTGCAGTGCGGTTCGAGCTCGCCGGGGCCGGGGAGCAGCGCGATCCCGCACTCCGCGAGCGACTTGGGCATCTCCTTGTCGAGCAGCGCGGCGATGTGGCCGGGCCGCTCGGCGGCGGCGTCGAGGAACCGGTCCCAGTCGCCGTCGTCCAGTGTCCGCAGCCTGACCTGCACGCGATACGGCCGCGGACGGCTCCCGTGCACGTAGGCGAGCACCAGCCCCGGCGTGACCGTGATGGCATCGACGTGCCCCTTCCCGGCATACGCCCGCCCCCGCGCCAACCGCGCCGCGTCCAGCGCCCCCTCCTCCAGGGCGCTCACCCACGCGTGGCCCCACCACGTCTCCGCGAAGCCGTCCGCGTCCGACGCCCGCACCGGGAAGGCGGCGAAGGTACGACGCAACTCGCCGTCACGCCCCGGGGATCCCATCGACCGCGGCACACGTCCGGCCGGAGGCGCGCCACGTGACCCGGCCGGCTCCGGGTGCACGGGCGAGGGCCCCACACGCGGGGCGCCGGTCGGCTCCGGGTGCGCGTCACGGGGCATCGCGCGCACGGCGCCGGTCGACTCCGGGTGCGCGTCCGGGGTCGCCACGCGTGCGGCACCGATCGGCCCCGGGTGCGCGTCACTGTCACGGGGCATCGCGCGTACGGCGCCTGCCTGTACGGGGGCGGCGTCATCGGGGGTCGGCTCGGATGCGCCGCCGGACGGCTCCCGGTTCTCGTCCGGGGCGGCCTCGCGTGCGCTGTAGGGCGGCTCCCGGTTCTCGTCCGGGGCGGCCTCGCGTGGGCTGCGGGGCGGTTTCGGGTACGCGGCGTGGGGCGCCGCGTGGATGGCTTCGGGCAGCTCGAAGGCCCCGGCGAGCAGATCGCGTATGTCCCGGGCCCGGGCCCCCCGATCGTGGCTCCGCGGGTCTCGTCGAGCCCGGGAACGCGTCGGCGAGGAGGCGGCGGACCGGCGCGCATCCTCAACTCCGTTGGCTCCAGCCTCCGTAACCCTCCTGGCTCCAGCGTCCGTGACCCCCCTGGCTCCGGCATCCGTAACCCCGTTGGACGCGGCGTCCGTCCGCGCCCGCCGCGCTTCGCCGCGCGCGGCGCGCAACGCCTCGCGCGCGATGTCACCGGGGCGCGCGCTCCCCGAGGCGCCGTCACCGGGACGGACCGCCGGGGCGGCCTCCGCCGTCGTGGGAGGCTCCTCCGGGCCGGGGCCGCCCACAGCACCGCCGGACGCCGGAGCCGCCACGGCGTCCGCACCCGCACCCGCACCCGCACCAGCACCAGCACCAGCACCAGCACCAGCACCAGCGGATCTACCGGCCGTGGACGCGCGTCGCAAAGCCTCCCGTGCCGCGTCGCCCGGCCTCGCTCCTGGGGAGGGAGCCCCCTCGGGCGGCGGGCCGTCCGTGTGACGGGCAGGCGGCGAACCCGGCTGATCGTCAGCCGCCGCGGTCGCCCGTGCCTCACGCTCCCGCGCGGCCCGCAGCGCCCGACGGGCCTCGTCGGCGGGGCGCGACTCGTCCGTGGAACCGCTCACGTGGACCTCCGAAGTGACACCAGGTCCGACAGCTCGCGGTCGGTCAGTTCCGTAAGGGATGCCTCGCCGGAGCCGAGGATCGCGTCGGCCAGCGCGCGCTTCGCTTCGAGCATTTCGGCGATGCGGTCCTCCACCGTGCCCTCGGTGATGAGGCGGTGGACCTGGACGGGCTGGGTCTGGCCGATGCGGTAGGCGCGGTCGGTGGCCTGTTCCTCGACGGCCGGGTTCCACCAGCGGTCGAAGTGGACGACGTGGCCGGCGCGGGTGAGGTTCAGGCCGGTGCCTGCGGCCTTGAGGGACAGCACAAGGACGGGGGTCGAACCGCTCTGGAAGCGGTCCACCATGTGTTCGCGCTCGGCGACCGGAGTGCCGCCGTGGAGGAGCTCCACCGGGACGGCGCGCGCGGCAAGGTGGGCCGTGATCAGGCGGGCCATCCCCACGTACTGCGTGAAGACAAGCGCCGAGCCGTCCTCGGCGAGCAGGGTGTCCAACAGCTCGTCGAGCAGGGCCAGTTTGCCGGAGCGGGCGGAGAGCCCGTGGGCGGCGGCCCGCGCGTCCTCCTTCAGATAGAGCGCCGGATGGTTGCAGATCTGCTTGAGGGAGGTGAGGAGCTTCAGGACCAGGCCCCGCCGCGCGATGCCGTCGGCGGTCTCGATCGCCAGCATCGACTCGCGCACCACCGCCTCGTAGAGGGAGGCCTGCTCGCGCGTCAGAGGAACGGGGTGGTCCGTCTCCGTCTTCGGCGGCAGCTCGGGAACGATCCCGGGGTCCGACTTCTTGCGGCGGAGCAGGAACGGGCGGATCAGCCGGGCCAGGCGTGCCACCGCCTCCTCGTCCTCGCCGTTCTCCACCGCGCGCGCGTGGCGGGCGCGGAAGGACTTGAGGGGGCCGAGCAGGCCGGGGGTCGTCCAGTCCAGCAGGGCCCAGAGCTCGGAGAGGTTGTTCTCCACGGGGGTGCCGGTCAGCGCCACGCGGGCGGGGGCCGGGATCGTGCGGAGCGCCTTCGCCGTCGCCGAGTACGGGTTCTTGACGTGCTGCGCCTCGTCCGCGACGACCATGCCCCACGTCTGCTGGGCGAGCCGCGATGCCGCCGACCGCATCGTCCCGTAGGTGGTGAGGACGAAGCCGCCGTCGAGGCCCTCAAGGGTGCGGTCGGGTCCGTGGAAGCGGCGGACGGGGACGCCGGGCGCGAAACGGGCGATCTCCCGCTGCCAGTTGCCCAGCAGCGACGCCGGGCAGACCACCAGGGTCGGCTCGCTGCGCGCCCGCCGCAGATGCAGGGCGATGACGGTGACGGTCTTGCCCAGTCCCATGTCGTCGGCGAGGCAGCCGCCGAGGCCGAGGGAGGTCATGAGGTCCAGCCAGGCGAGGCCGCGGAGCTGGTAGTCCCGGAGGCGGGCCTGGAGACCGGGCGGCGGCTCCACGGGAGTCACGCCCGCGGTCAGCCGGTCGCGCAGCGCGGCCAGCGCGCCGACCGGCACCGCCTCGACCGTCTCGCCGTCGACGTCCGCGCTGCCGGTGAGCGCGACGGACAGCGCGTCGACCGGGTCGAGCAGGCCCAGTTCGCGTTTGCGGGCCTTGCGGACGAGGGCCGGGTCGACGAGCACCCACTGGTCGCGCAGCCGTACGACCGGGCGGTGGGCCTCGGCGAGGGTGTCCATCTCGGCTTCGGTGAGCGGGTCGCCGCCGAGGGCCAACTGCCAGCGGAATTGGAGCAGTTCCTCGCTCTCGAAGAATCCGGTGCCGTCCGTCGCCGACCCGGGCGCGGGGCGCACCACCGCCGCCGCGCTCAGGTCGTGGGCAAGGTCCCGGGGCCAGTGCACGGCGACTCCGGCCGCACCGAGCCGGGACGCCGCGATCCCGAGCAGATCGGACAACTCCTCCTCGGAGAGCGCGAGTACGTCGGGCACGTCCTGTTCGGACAGCCGGTCCAGGGGCGGCCAGACCCGGGCCGCGCGGCGGACGGCGAGGGCCGCGTCGACGCGCGCGCGGGGGCCGAACGTCGCGTCGGCCTCGCCCGACCACAGCGCCGTGGCGTCGACGACGAGGGTGGGGTCGGCGAGGCTGTGCACCTGGACGACGGCCGCGCCCGCGCGGTGCGCTCCCTCGCCGTCGTCGAAGAGCTGGTAGGCGGACAGGTCCAGGCGGAGCGAGATCCGTACGCCCGCGTCCATGCCCGCGGCGACCTCGGCGGCCCAGTCGTGGGCGCCGGGCAGCCGCTGCGGCCGGCTCGCCGCGAAGGGTTTGCCGGAGGTGTACGGGGCGGCCGGGGTGCGCGGCAGGGTGTCCGCGACCGCGTCCAGGAAGGACCGCATCAGCGCTTCCGGTTCGGGCAGCCGGAGCGGGCCCTTGCCGGGGAGCGGGACGGCATGCCCCTCGTACGGGAGAGCCGCGGCCACCGCCCTCAGGTGGGCGATGTCCTCCGGATCCAGCGGGCCCGCGCGCCAGGCGTCGAAGCCTTCGCCCGTCAGCCCCGGCAGCAGCCGCCCGCGCGCCACGAGCCGCAGCGCGTGCAGCGCGGCGGCGCCCCAGCAGGCCGTGGCGGGGTGCGCGGCGGGGTCGCGGCGCGCCCCGGCGAGCAGCGGCAGGGCTTCGGCGATCGGCAGGGTCACGGCGGGGACGGTGCCTCTGCGGACTCCGGGACCGTGCGGTCGTACGACCGTCAGCTCGGTCTGCTCGCCCGAGGGCACCCTCTCGGGGTGCGCACGGGACGGCAGCGGCCCGCCGTCGGGATCCCAGAAGGCGACCCGTCCCTCGCGCGGCAGCGGCGCGGGCAGGAAGACGGCGGCAAGCCGCAGGGGGAGCGCCCGCTCGGCCACCGTATCCACCCCGTCCCCCATACGCCCGGTCACCTCCCGCCCCTCAGTCGAATCAATTGTCTTCGACTCTACGGGCGGGGTCTGACAATCGGCCCCGACGACCGGCCGGGGTCCGGCTCGTCACGGAACCGTGCGCGAGACGACGTACACCATGGGGTACACCGGATTGGCCATGTTCACGATGATGTCGTGCGTGGGCGCCGGGTTCTTCTGTTCGTGGACGAGGCCCGACCACTGACCGGGGACCGAGAACTTCCAGCCGGTGACCTTCTGGTCGCGGGCGCTGATGGTGATGTCGTCCTTCTTCAGCGCGTTCCGGTTGGTGCCGATGTCGGCGAGGAAGGTGTCCAGGCCGGCGTTGGTGGTCTGGAACTGGACGTAGAGACGGCTGGTCTTCCAGTTGTTCGTCTCGTAGAAGGCGACCTTGGCGGCCGGGTGCGGGACCGGCACCTGGTAGAGGCGGCGCTGGACCTTCGACGGCCAGCCATAGGTGAGGCCGGTCGCCGAGTACTTCTCCTCCTTGTCCTTGCCGCTGTTGCGGCTCTGGTTGGCGGAGATCACCAGATAGCCGGCCGGGACGCCGATGAGCAGCCCGATGATCAGCAGCGTCAGGGCGCGGCGGCGGAACTTGTGGCGCGGGTCCTCGGGCGGTCGCTGCGGCTCGTCCGGCGGCGACGCCTGGCGCGGCAGCGAGGCCGTCACGGCGTCCCCTGGGTCGTACGGCGCGTCTCCGCGTAGCGCTCGTACCGCTCGTAGCGCTCCACGCGGCGGCGCTTGGCGCGGCGGAAGCGGCGGGCGACGAGGCGGGCGAGGTCGGCGGCGCCGACCATGCCGGCCTCGGGGCCGAGCTGGGCGCGGGCGATACGGGCCTCGGGGCGGTAGCCGCGGCCCGTGAGGTGCCTGCGGAACGCGTCCCGGGCGGGGCCGATCAGCAGGTCGTCGGCGGCCGACACACCGCCGCCGATGACGAAGCAGGAGGGGTCCAGGGCGGCGGCCAGGTTCGCGATGCCGACGCCGAGCCACTGGCCGATGTCCTGGAGCAGCTCGATGCACATGGCGTCGCCCTCACGGGCCAGCTCGGTGATCATCGGGCCGGTGATGTCGCCGATGTTGCCCTTGACGTGCTCGATGATCCCGTACGCCACCGGGGAGTCCGCGGCGGCGAGTTCGCGGGCCTCGCGGACCAGCGCGTTGCCGGAGCTGTACTGCTCCCAGCAGCCGCGGTTGCCGCACGGGCAGCGGTGACCGCCGGGCACGACCTGCATATGGCCGAACTCGCCCGCGACGCCGAACTTGCCGCGCTTGACCTGGCCGTCCTCCAGGATCGCGCCGCCGATGCCGGTGCCGAGCGTGATCATGACGAGGTGGTCCTCGCCGCGGCCCGCGCCGAAGCGCCACTCGGCCCAGGCGGCGGCGTTGGCGTCGTTGTCGACCAGGACGGGGACGGCGAGGCGGCTTGAGATGCGGTCCCGGAGGGGCTCGTTGCGCCACGACAGGTGGGGGGCGAACAGGATGCGGTTGCGCTCCGCGTCGACCCAGCCCGCCGCGCCGATGCCGACGGCGTGCACGTCGTGCCGGTCGGACAGGTCCAGGACCAGCTCGACGATGGTGTCCTCGACGACCTTGGGGCTCTTGGACTTGTCCGGCGTCTCGGCGCGGACCTTCTCCAGGATGTTGCCGTCGGCGTCCACGACGCCCGCCATCACCTTCGTGCCGCCGATGTCGATGCCGACGGTGGGGACACGGGGCGCCGTCAGGTGGGAACGGCGCTCGCGCGTCCCGACGGTCCGCAGGACGGTGGCCCGCGCGGAGCCGCGGTGTGCGAGGTCGCGGTAGGTGCTCATCGGGCCGATTGTGCCCTACGCGGCCGCGGGGCTGCATTGTGGGAGCCTCCGCCGAGCCCAGCGGTGCCGCCCCACAAGGAGTGGGATCGGGCAGCCCCACGCCGTCCGTACACTGCGGGCCGTCCGTGGCTGGTCGCGCCCCGCGGCGGAGCCGCAAATGTCACAGCCCCGCGCCCCTAAGGGGCGCGTTCCAGCTCGTGGCGTAGATCGTCCAGCTCGCTTCCCCCGGCCATCTGGCGCGTCAGCTCGTCCAGTGTGATCTCGTCACGGGTGTGGCTGCCGAACATCGTGCCCCGCTTCAGGAGCACGAAGCGGTCACCCACCAGGTACGCGTGATGGGGATTGTGGGTGATCAACACAACACCCAGTCCGGCGTCCCGTGCGGCGGCCACATATTTGAGGACCACACCGGACTGCTTCACACCGAGGGCGGCGGTGGGCTCGTCGAGGACGAGGACCTTGGCGCCGAAGTAGACGGCACGGGCGATCGCCACGCACTGGCGTTCGCCGCCGGAGAGGGTGCCGATGGGCTGGTCCACGTCGCGCAGGTCGATGCCCATGCGCAGCAGCTCCGCATGGGTCGTCCTGCGCATGAAGTCGACGTCCATGCGCTTGAAGGGGCCCGTGCCCTTCGACGGCTCGGAGCCGAGGAAGAAGTTGCGCCAGACCGGCATCAGCGGCACGACGGCGAGGTCCTGGTAGACCGTGGCGATACCGCGGTTCAGGGCCTCACGCGGGGACGACAGACGGGTTTCCTCGCCCTCGATGCGCAGCGTGCCCGAGTCGTGCTGGTGCAGGCCCGCGATGATCTTGATCAGCGTGGACTTGCCCGCGCCGTTGTCGCCGAGCACACAGGAGATCTCCCCCGCGTGCACCACCAGCGAGACGTCCTCGAGGGCGCGGATGTTGCCGTAGTACTTGCTGACGTCGTCGAGCTCGACGAGTGCCGAGCCCTCCGTGGAGGCCGCGTCGGTCGTCTTTTCCGCGTCCGTCGTCATTTCGTCGCCTCCGCGCGCTTGCGGACCCAGTGGTTGAGCAGGGTCGCCAGGAGCAGCATCACTCCCAGGAAGAACTTGAACCAGTCCGGGTTCCACTCGGCGAACACGATGCCCTTGCTGACCATGCCGAAGATCAGCGCGCCGACCGCCGCGCCGACCGCGGAGCCGTAGCCGCCGGTGATCAGACAGCCGCCGATGACGGCCGCGATGATGTAGATCAGCTCGTTGCCGACGCCTTCGCCGGACTGCACGACGTCGAACGAGAACAGCAGGTGCTGGCCGGAGATCCAGGCGCCGAAGGCGACGCCCATGTAGAGGCCGATCTTGGTCTTGTTGACCGGGACGCCGACCGCGCGGGCGGCTTCCTCGCCGCCGCCGACGGCGTAGATCCAGTTGCCGACCTTGGTCCGCAGCAGGATCCAGGTGGCGACCACGATCAGGCCGAGCCACCACAGGATGGTGATCTTGAAGTCGACGCCGCCGATGGTGATCGTCGAGGCGAAGACGTCCTTGGCGGAGGAGAAGCCCTGCATGTCGGAGATCGACTTGGTGGAGACCGTGCCGCTGATCAGCTTGGTGAAGCCGAGGTTCATGCCGGTCAGCATCAGGAAGGTGCCGAGCGTGATGATGAAGCTCGGCGGGTCGGTCCGGGTCAGCATGACGCCGTTGAAGACGCCGATCGCCAGTGTGACGACCAGTGAGACGAGGACGCCGACCCAGACGTTCGCGGTCATCTGGTAGCTGAACATCGAGGAGATCAGTGCGGAGCTGGTGACCATGACGCCCGCGGAGAGGTCGAACTCGCCGCCGATCATCAGCAGCGCGACCGGCACGGCCATGATGCCGATGGTCGAGGAGGCGTACAGGATCGTGCTCAGGCTCGCGGCCCGTACGAAACTGTCCGCGAAGATCGCGAAGAAGACGAAGACCGCGATGGCGCCGACCACCGAGCCGAGTTCGGGGCGGCCCATGAGCTTGCGCAGTGGCGAGGTCTTCAGGAGGCGCTCGTCGACCTTGGTGTCCGGGGACGGCGCGGGTGCGGGTGCGGTAGCGGTCATCGGGTCCCCCGCTTCGTGTATTCCTCCAGCTTGGCGGCCTGGTCCTTGGTGATGATCTGCGGTCCGGTGAGGACCGGCTTGCCGCCGCCGAGGACGTCGGCGTTGTACTTGTAGAGCCAGAGCAGGTCCACGGCCTCGTACCCCTGGAGGTAGGGCTGCTGGTCGACGGCGAAGCCGAGCGTGCCGTTCTTGAGCTCCGAGGCCACCTTCGCGTTCAGGTCGAAGGTGTCGATCTCGGCGCTGCTGCCCGCGTCCTTCTTGGCCTTGACCGCGGTGTCCGCGAAGGGGGCACCGAGCGTGACGACGGAGTCGATGGACTTGTCGGCCTGCAGCTTGGCGCCGATGGAGGCCTGCACGTCGGGCATGCTGGTGCCCTGGACGTAGAGGTTCTGCACGGTGCCGTCGAAGGTCTTCTTGATACCCGCGCAGCGCTGCTCGTGGCCGACGTTGCCCTGCTCGTGCAGGATGCACAGGGCCTTCTTCCGGCCTCGCTTGTTCAGCTCGTCGCCGACGGCCTCACCCGCGACCGTCTCGTCCTGGCCGATGTGCGTGAGCGCGCCGAACGCCTTGGACTCCTCGGATCCCGAGTTCACGGTGATCACGGGGATGCCGGCCTTCTCGGCGCGCGCGACGGCCGCCTTCATGGCGTCGGGCTTGGCGAGCGTGACGATGATGCCGTCGACCTGCTTGTCCACCGCGGCGTCGACGAGCTGGGCCTGCTGCTGCGCCTCGGCGTTGTGCGAGTACAGGAAGTTGATGTTGTCCTTGACGGCAGCCTGCTTGGCCCCGCTCTGGACGATGTCCCAGAAGGTGTCACCATCGCCCGAGTGGGTGATCATCGCGAATGTCCACTTGGGCGTGTTCACCGCGGCCTTGCCCTGGGCGGCCGCCGCCTTGCGGGCGTCCTCAGCCCGCTTCCCGCCGGTGCTGCTGCATCCCGCGAGGGACACCCCCAGCGCCCCTGCGAGCGCGATGCTTACCCAGGTCCGAGTGCGTGCCACGAGGCCGTGCCCTTCTTGATCTGATACTTGGTCCGTCCAAGTATCGGACACGGGGATCATGCACCCGTTCATCGGGTACCGCGCGCTGTGTACTTCTCGAGCTGCGGCACGTCCTTCTCGGTGACGATGGCCGGGCCCGTGAAGACCGTCTTGCCGCCGCCGATCACGTTGCCGTTGGTCTTGTAGAGCCACAGCTCGTCGATCGCCTCGTAGCCCTGCAGGTAGGGCTGCTGGTCGACCGCGAAGCCGACCTCCTTGGCCTTCAGGCGCTTGACCACCTCGGCGTTGAGGTCGAAGGTGGCGATCTCCGCCTTGCTGCCGGCGTCGGTCTTGGCCTTCACCGCGATGGCGGCGATGGGGGCGCCCAGCGTGACGACGGCGTCGATGTCCTTCGTGGCCTGGAGCTTCGCCTCGATGGAGGACTGGGAGGCGGGGGCATTGGTTCCGTCGACGTTGAGGTTCTCGAGGGACCCCTTGAAGGTCTTCTTCACGCCCGCGCAGCGCTGCTCCAGCGAGACGTTGCCCTGCTCGTGGATGACGCAGACCGCCTTCTTCAGACCACGCTTGTTGAGCTCGTCGCCCACGGCCTCGCCGGCGACCGACTCGTCCTGGCCGAAGTGCACGAGCGCCCCGTACTGCTTGGAGAACTCAGCGCCGGAGTTGATCGTGACGACCGGGATGCCCGCCTGCTCGGCCTTGGCGAGGACGTCCTTCATGGCCTCGGGCTTGGCCAGCGTGACGACGATTCCGTCGACCTTCTTGTCGATCGCGGCCTGGACGAGCTGGGCCTGCCCGTTCGCTTCCTTGTCGTTGGAGTACAGGAAGTCGACGTTGTCCTTGCTGGCCGCCTGCTTGGCGCCGCTCTGCACGATGTCCCAGAAGGTGTCGCCCTCACCGGAGTGCGTCACCATGGCGATCTTCAGCCGGGGTGTACTGACGGCCTTGCCGCCGCTCCCGCTGCCGCTCGCGTTGTTCTCGGAGTCCTTGCCGCCGGAGCTGCTGCACCCGGCCGCGAGCGCGATCGCGGCTATGACTGCTGCTGCTGTTCGGGCTGTACGCATGGGTGACCACCCTCTCTCCCGCCGCCCCGTTGCGGCTGAGGGGAGTTCTAGCTCCGGGCCCGCACACCAGTCAATGGATTTGTCAGAACATTCTTACGATTGAGACGCATGCTTGCTCTGAGTGAATCCGAGCCGTGTCATGGCCGTACGAGGAGCTGGAACTCGAAGGAGTAGCGCGAGGCGCGATAGGTGTGGGTGCCGAACTCGACGGCGCGGCCCGTGTCGTCGAAGGTGGTGCGCTGCATGGTGAGCAGGGGCGATCCCGCGGGCTCACCGAGCCGCTCGCCCTCCTCCGCGGTGGCGGCGCGGGCGCCGACGGACTGGCGGGCGCTGTGCAGTGTGATGCCCGCCGCGCGCATCAGCCGGTACAGCCCGGTGGCCTCCATCTGGGCGCTGTCCAGCTCCAGCAGGCCGGGGGGCAGATAGTTGCAGAGGTACGCCATCGGCTCCCCGTGGGCGAGACGCAGCCGCTCCACACGGTGTACGTCGCTGCCCTCGGCCACGCCCAGAGCGGCCGCGACCTCGGCGGACGCCGCCACGACGGTGTTGACGAGCACGCGGGTCGCCGGACGCTGACCCGCCGCCTCCAGGTCGTCGTAGAGGCTGCTGAGCTCCAGCGGGCGCTTGACCTGGCTGTGCACGACCTGGGTGCCGACGCCGCGGCGCCGCACCAGCAGGCCCTTGTCGACGAGGGACTGGATGGCCTGGCGGACCGTGGGCCGGGACAGGCCGAGCCGCCCGGCGAGCTCGATCTCGTTGCCAAGGAGGCTGCCCGGCGTCAGCGCTCCGTGCTCGATCGCGGCCTCCAGCTGTTGGGACAGCTGGAAGTAGAGCGGGACCGGGCTGCTGCGGTCGACGCTGAGCTGGAGCGACACGGTCGGATCCACATCTGGTTTCGGCACGGCCCGAGCGTAGCTCCGGGAGATGTTGACGGGAAGTTGTGAAGTTCGATTGTCCGGACAAATCATTGACACGGTGCCCGGTTCGCCCTCAGTTTGTTCCCATGCGCATCGGACTCATCGGAACGGGTCGTATCGGCACATTCCACGCGACCGCCCTCAGCCGTCACCGCGAGGTCGACGGATCCCTCATCGTCACGGACGCGGACACCGCGCGGGCCCGTGAGCTCGCGGACCGCCTGGGGGCCACGCTGGCGCCCGGCGTGGACGAGATCTTCACCTGGGGCGTGGACGCCGTGGTCATCACGGCCGCGACCTCCGCCCACGCCGAACTGATCGGTCGGGCAGCACGCTCCGGGCTCCCGGTCTTCTGCGAGAAGCCCATCGCCCTCGACCTGCCGGGCACGCTGGCCGCGCTCGCCGAGGTCGACGCCGCCGGAACCGTGCTCCAGCTGGGCTTCCAGCGCCGCTTCGACGCGGGCTACACGGCCGCGCGCGAGGCGGTGCGGTCGGGACGGCTCGGGCGGCTGCACACGGTCCGGGCGATGACGTCGGACCAGTCGCCGCCCCCGGCCGCCTATCTCCCGCTCTCCGGCGGGCTCTACCGGGACTGCCTGGTCCACGACTTCGACATACTGCGATGGGTCACGGGCCGCGAGGTCACCGAGGTGTACGCGACCGGGTCGGACGCCGGGCCCGCGATGTTCCGCGAGGCGGGCGACATCGACACCGCCGCGGCCGTCCTCACCCTCGACGACGGCACGCTCGCCACGGCGACGGCGACCCGGTTGAACGGCGCGGGCTACGACGTCCGGATGGAGCTCGCCGGCGAACTGGACCAGATCGGCGTCGGCCTGGACGACCGTACGCCGATCGGCTCCACGGAACCGGCCGGACCGCCGCCCGCCGACAAGCCGTGGACCGGCTTCCTGGAGCGCTTCGGTCCGGCGTACGAGGCCGAACTCGCCGCCTTCGTCGACGTCGTCCGCGGCGAACGCGTCAACCCGTGCGACGGCCGCGAGGCCCTGCACGCCCTGCGCATCGCCGAGGCGTGCGAGCTGTCGCGGCGGGAGCGGCGTCCGGTGCGCCTCGCGGAGATCCCGGGCGGCCGGGACTGAGCGAAGCGTCCCCGGCGGTGCGCCTCACACGAGGAGGCGCACCGCCGGGCTCCGCGTGTCGACTCCGAGGACGCGGTCGCAGTGCCGGCACGTCAGCTTGTACGGCCGCACCAGGTTCGTCTGGATGCTGTCGGTGCCGGACTCCTCGGCGTCCTTGCAGTAATAGCCGAGGTGCAGCCGGACCCAGGGGTGGCTGGTGGGCGCCGCGGCCTTGTTGCCGTCCCGGGTGTCCGTGAAGGGCGCCCACCAGAAGTCGAGCAGGGCTCGGACCGCCAGCCGCTCCCGGCCGTTGGTGCTGTCGAACGCGGCGATCCTGGCGGCCGTGCAGTGCCGTTTGAATCCGCTGCGGCTGCCCGAGCACAGCGCCCGCTCCGCTCCGCGCTCGAAGACCGTCGTCCGGCCGGTCCGCTCGCAGATGAAGCAGTCCAGTGCGAACTCCAGCGTGGCGCGCCAGTACAGCTGGTGGGAGTCCCCACCGCGCAGCTCCTCGCCGGTCAGCTCCGCGGTGATCTCCGCCGTACGCAGCACGATTGACGCTCCTCTCGCGGCAGGGGGCCGCTCACCAGCGCACCGGCAGACGGCGTACGCCCCGCATCAGCATCCCGGGCAGCCAGCCGCTCGGCGGCTCGTCGAGCGCCAGGTCCGGACAGCGCTCCAGCAGGGAGCGCAGGGCCACGCGGGCTTCGAGGCGGGCCAGCGGCGCGCCCAGGCAGTAGTGGATGCCGTGCCCGAAGGCGATGTGGCCGCGGGCGTCGCGCCGGATGTCGAAGCGGTCGGGCGCCGGATACCGGATCCCGTCGCGGTCGGCGGCGGTGAGCCCGATCATCACGGCGTCGCCCGCCTCGATGGTGGTGCCGCCGATGTCGAGCGGCTCGGCGGCGTACCGGAACGTCGCGTTCTCCACCGGCCCCTCGTAGCGCAGCATCTCCTCGACGGCGCCGTCCAGGAGTGTCATGTCGGCGCGCAGCGCGGCGAGTTGGGCGGGGTGGGTGAGCAGGGCGTGGACGCCGCTCGAGATGAGGTTGACGGTCGTCTCGTGCCCGGCGATCAGCAACACGAACGCCATGCCGCGCAGTTCTTCCGAGGAGAGCCGGTCACCGTCCTCGGCGGTCGTGCGGATCAGGCTGCTGAGCAGGTCGTCGGCGGGGCCGGCGCACCGCTTGTCCTCGATCAAGTCGGAGAGATAGGCAGCGAGTTGGACGAACGCGTCGTGCTCACTCTGCGCGCTGGTGGGCGCGACCGCCTCCGTCGACAGCGCGCGGAACGCCGTCCGGTCGAGCTCCGGCACCCCGAGCAGCTCACAGATGACGGTGAGCGGCAGCGGATACGCGAACGACTCCACGAGGTCGCCGCGCCCGCGCGGCAGCATCGCGTCGAGCAGCTCGTCGGTGATCTCCTGGACGCGCGGCCGCAGCGTCTCCACCCGGCGCATGGTGAACTCGCGGGCGATGAGCGACCGCAGCCGAGTGTGCTGCGGCGGGTCGGCGACCAGCAGATACTTCCCGATCAGCTGCTCGTCGAGGAACGTGATCCCGATCTTCTCCCCGTCCTTGGCCAGCCGCGGATCGGCGAGCGCCGCCCGCGCCTCCTCGTACCCGACGACGAGCCAGGTCTCGTGGTGTTCGTCGGGCGGTGGCAGCCGGACCCGGTGCACCGGCCCGAGCGCGCGCAACTCGGCGTACACAGGGTGCGGATCCTCGGTGAACCGCGCCCCGTACTCCCCCAGATCAATCACTTCCGCCATACGCTTCCCCCTTCGCCCTCTCCAACGCCCGCGAAGTCCCGCCAGTGCCCGTCCTCAGTCCCGTCCTCAATTCCCGTCCTCAATGCCCGTCTTCCTCCAGCAGCCCCGCGTCGTACGTCAACAGGGCGACCTGTACACGGTTGTTGAGGTCGAGCTTCGCGAGGATGCGTGAGACATGGGTCTTCACGGTGGCCACGCTCATGAAGAGCTCGCCGGCGATCTCGGCGTTCGACCTGCCCTGCCCGACCGCTACGGCGACCTCGCGCTCGCGGTCGTTCAGGGCGGCCATCCGCATGCGGGCTCCGGAACGCCGCGCGTCGAGTGTGGATCCGGCCGCGTGCTCCATCAACTGGCGGGTGACGGTGGGCGACAGCACGGGGTCGCCGGCCGCGACACGCCGTACCGCTTCGAGGATCTCCGCGGGCGGAGTGTCCTTCAGGACGAACCCGGCCGCCCCCGCGCGCAGCGCCCGCAGCACCTGGTCGTCGGCGTGGAAGGTGGTCAGGAGCACCACCTGGGGAGCGTCCTTGCGGCCGCGCAGCTTCTCCGTGGCCGTGAGTCCGTCGACCGTCGGCATCCGGATGTCCATGAGGACGACGTCCGGGCGGGTGCGGTCGACGAGTGCCTCGACCTCGCTCCCGTCGGCGGCCTCGCCGACGATCTCGATGTCCTCGGCGCCACCCATCATGAGGGCCAGGCCGGCCCGCACGAGGGGGTCGTCGTCGACGAGGAGCAGTCTGATCGCAGTCATGGGCCTACGTAATCACGGTTGTCCGGCACGGGAGGCTCCCTAGGCGCGCAGCTGCACGCCGTACCGGGTACGCAGGCGGCGGATCTCCCACCAGGCCACGGCCGTCACCGAGGCCGGGCCGCCGAGGAGGGAGGCGATCTGAATCAGCGGCGGGCCGGGCGGCGGACCGCCCGCAGCCAGGCCGATGGCCGCGAACTCCCAGACCAGGACGCCGGTGAGCAGTGCCGGGAGTGCCGCATGCGCCTCCGCTGTGTTGAAGGCGCCGCGGACGGCGGGGCCGGTGCAGAAGCCCACGAAGAGCGCCACCCAGAGCATGGGCACGAACATCGCGAACGTGATCAACGGAATGAGGAAGATCCAGCCTTCCGCCGTGGCTGACACGTACCGCTGGCCCAGGCCCGCCGCCACGGCCAGCAACACCACCAGCGTGCAGGCGCCGAAGTACCAGAGGGCGGACCGCCCGGCGTCGCGCAGCCGCGGGCGCATGGCCCGTCTCGCTTCCGGCGACGCCCAGCGGAAGAGCACCGCGACCACCACGGGCGCGCTGAGGAGCAGCAGCCAGGGGGTGATCGTCAGACGCAGCACGTACTGCGTCTGCACCTGTTCCATGTCCGCCGGTTTGCCGTACGCGACCAGGAGCACCAGGGACATGACGGCGGCGATCCAGGCCCGCGCCCGCTGTACGCGCATCACCTCGGGGTCCTCGATCCGGCGGTGGCCGCGCCCGGGAAAGATCCGCCGCGCCTTGCGGCGGGCCGAGCGGGCCAGCGGGTAGCACGCCAGCAGGGGCAGCGAGAAGGACCAGGTGCACGGGAACAGCAGCAGCGCCCACACACAGCCGTGGATCCGCTGACGTCTGCCTCGCAACAGCTCCCCCAGCGGCGGCCATTCGTCCTCGCGCAGCCGCCGCCAGAGGGAGATCTGCGGCTGCGGCGGGACATAGGGGTGGGGCGGGTAGGGGCCGTACGGCGGCGGGCCCGGCTGGGGCGGCACGTACGGTCCCGTGTTCGGGGGCGGCGGATACGGTCCTCCGTTCGGCGGCCATGGCGGTTGGTACGGGTTGTGTCCCCCGAAACTCACGCTGCTGTCCTTTCCGGTGCTCGTGGTGCCGGGCCTGGTGCTCCTGATGCTGAGCGGTGCGGATGAGTCGGCCCGGTGATCCAGCCCATTCAACTGGTATGGGCGCGGCGGGACATGGGGTTGTGCGCAGTTGACCGGTGGACGCCCGGGAAACGCCCTGCCCGCGCCCCCGGATGCTGGCAAGATCGCCGCATGCGGACCGTGTTCGCCCTGTTCGTGGGCATCGACGACTACCCCGACGTACCGCTGCAAGGCTGCGTCAACGACGTGCGAGCGGCCGAGAGTTGGCTGCGGAAGCAGCGGGGGCCGACGCCCGAGATCCGTACGCTGTACGACGCGCAAGCGACCAGGGCGGCCGTGCTGGCCGGCGTCGAGGACCACCTCGGAGCGAGCGGTCCCGGTGACACCGCGCTGCTGTGGTTCAGCGGGCACGGCAGCGAGCGGACCACCGACGACCCGCGCGAGGCGACCGGCAGGTCCCAGGCGCTGGTGTGCCACGACAGCCTCGACGTGGGCGGACAGGCGCTGCTGCAGGACACCGAGCTCGGCGCGCTGCTCGACGGGATCGCCGCGCGCGGCACGCATGTCGTCGCCGTCCTCGACTGCTGCCATGCGGGCGGCGCGACCCGGGACGGCGCCGGGATCCCCGGGGCCACCGTCCGTGGCGTGGCGTGGCGGCCGGGGTGGCGCACGGAAGGCACCCGGGGCTCCCGCGACGGCGGCGGGCAGGGACCGGAGCAGCGCCGGCACGTGCTGCTCGCCGCGTGCCGCCCGCAGGAGCGCGCGCACGAGGACCTGCTCGACGGGCGGGTCCGCGGCTTCTTCAGCCACGCGATGCTGCGCACGCTCGACCAACTGGGCCCCACGGCCACGTACGGCACGGTGCACGCGCTCGTCGAGGAACGCGTGCGCGCGCTGGGCCCCGTCCAGCATCCCGAGCTGCGCGGCCCGGAGGACGGTCGCTTCCTGCACGGCGACTCCGTCGCGAGTTCGCCCTTCCTGCTTCGGCACACGGCGTCGGGCTGGGAGGTCAACTGCGGTTACGCGCACGGGCTGCGGGCGGTCGGGGCCGAGTTCACCCTGCTCGACGAGGAGGGCGGGGCGCGCGTCGTCGCCGTACGTCAAGTGCTCCCGGAATCATCGCTGGTGGAACCGGTGGGCTGGCAACCCGGCCCGCAGGAACGGGAGTCGGTGTACGGGGTGACGCCGTCGGCGCTGGCGTTCCCGCCGGCCACCGTGACCTTCACCGGGGAGCCGGGCGCCGTACACCTGCTCTCGGAGGCTCTGGCGGGCGAGCCGTCGCTGTCCACCGGCGGGGACGGACTGCCGCTGCGGGTCGAGGAGCGGGACGGCTGGGCGCGGGTGTCCGGTGGCGCGGGGCATCCGGTGCCCGTGCTGCCGCTGCGGTCGCCCGCGGACGCGGCGCGGATCGCGGACTGCCTTGCGCACATCGCCCGTTGGCACCACCTCCGGGACCTCGACAACCCCGATCCCTGGCTGTCGTCACTGGTCCGCGTCACCGTCGAGGGGACGTCGGTGGGCAGTGTCGGGCACTCCACCGACGGCGAGATCGTCTGCGCGTACGCCCCTGACGGCCGCGAGCCGCAGGTGACGGTCCGCATCCACAACCATTCCGAACGGCAACTGTGGTGCGTGCTGCTCAATCTGACGGACAGTTATGGCGCATCGCCGCATCTGTACGAAGGAGAGTTCATCGGGGAGGGTCTGGTGGGGCTGGCGCGCCGCGGTGAGCCCGTGTGGCTGCGGCTGCCGCCGGGACGTGCGCTGGTGCGGGGCGCCTTCGCCCGGGACTGGCTGAAGTTGATCGTGGCCGAGAACGAGCTGAACATCGCCCCGTTCCGGCTGTCCGCCTGGTCCCCCGACGCCCCGTCGGGCGCGCGCGGCGGCACGGACCCGGCGGACGGCGCCGGGCTGGTGCGGCTCACCGCGCCGCGCGGCAGCCGGGACGCCGGCGGCCCCGCGCACGACGTGGGCCGCTGGGGGACGGCCCACGTCGTCGTGCGCACCGAGGTGCCCTGAGCGGCGACGCCGGAGCCGGCTTCACCACCCCAGGTGGGTGAAGCCGGCCCACGCGGTCAGGTCGTCGCTCCTGATCCGCCGCACCCGGACCTGCAGAGGGGACGGCATCCCGGGCGGCGGATCGCGGCGGTCGTCCAGCATCCACAACTGGGCACTGCGCAGCGCCTGTCCGGGCGGCAGGCCGTCGCGGCTCATGAAGTGGTGGGTCATGTACATCAGCAGGGATGTCGCCTCGTCGGGTACGGGCCACAGGGAGCCGATCACCGAGCGCGCGCCCGCGACGAGGAACGCGGTGGACAGGCTGTACGCCTCGTCGTAGCCGTGCCCGGAGACATTGGTCCGGCAGGCCGCGAGCACCACCAGGTCCAGGTGCCGGTAGCGGGTGACGCCCTCGGTCAGCTCCTCCGCGGTCAATTGGCCGCCGGACAGGGCGAGATAGGCGCTGTTCCGTTCGCCCTGGCGCACCACTCCGTGGCAGGCGAGGTGCAGCAGTCCGCCGCGTTGCCGGCGCAGCCAGTCGGTGACGGCGGCGGGCGTGGCGGCGCCTGGCCCAAGGAGGTCGCCGTCCGGGTGGAAGGTGCGGTGGACGGCCTCGGCCTCCTCGCCCGCGTGATGGAGGTCGCGGGTCGGGTTGCCGACGACGAGGGCCTGCCGGGTGCCGGCCGCCGGCCGGGCGGCCACCTCGCACAGCAGACGGGCGGACGGGAGGTAGGAGATGTCCGCCTCCTGGCAGGCGTGGCCGCGCGCCCGGCGCCGCCCGGCCACACGCGCCGCGTGCCAGGGCACGACACCCAGTTCCGCCATGGGCACCAGCACCACGGAGGGCACTCTGCCGTAGCCGCGCGGGAGTTCCTTGAGCAGGGGCTGCATCGCCGCCGTACCCGCCCAGTCGCACAGCCGCTCCAGCGCGGCCCGGCTCTCGTCCGCGCGGGGCGGCGGTTCGGCGGCGGACGCGGTGGGCGGGCCACCGGCGTCGCGGCCGGGGGTACCGGTGGCTCGGTAGGCAGCCAACTCGGGTGCCTCCACGGAGAGTTGCTGGAGTTCCAGCACTCGGGTGGTGCCGTCGGAGAAGACGATGAGGGCCGCTCCGTGGCCGGGGCGCCTGCCGAAGAACACCTGGTCCACCAGGCGCGGCTTCTCGTCGTCGGCGGGCACCAGGTAGACCAGGGCCGTCGCGCCCATGGCGCTCAGCGCCCTTCCGATCTCCTCCAGCGAGGGGGCATCCAGCAGCGGCCGCCGCAGCGGTGACGCGACCAGCGCCCGCAGCACACGGCGCCGCAGCCGACTGGACGGCCCGGAGGCGGCCGCCTGGCCGGTGAACGCCATGGGCCCGCCTCCGTCGGGTACGACGACGGTGCCGACCGCCCGCCATTCGTCCGCGAGCCCGGACTGTCCCAGCGCGACCAGCATGTCGGGCACGGTGACCGCCACGGTCGCCGCGTGCAGGGCGAGTCCGCGTCCCGCGTCCAGGGCCTGTATGGCGTCGGCATGGGCACCGTCGGCCAGGCACCACCGGGCCATCTCGACCGCGTTCTCACCCGCGCGCCGGGCGGTCTCGGCGGCGTGCGCCGTACCGGACTGGAGCAGGACGTTCCAGGCGACCGCCCGCAGCGACTCCAGGCCTACGCGCCGGGACTCGTCGTAGTTGAGGCGCCTGGCACGCGGGTCGCGTACGTGGAACAGGCTGCCCCGGAACCGGTAGGCCGTGGCCAGGGAGATCCCCGTGCTGCCCCACTGCGGATGCTCCGGGCCCCCGGCCAGCCGACGGGTGTGTCTGAGCCAGGAGATTCCCTGGTCGAGGTGGTGGGGACGGTCCGCCTGCGGAGCGATCGACAACGTGGCCAGCGCGCAGTGCCCCGTGCCCAGGGTGGACGCGGTGCGGATCCACCGGTCGTCGTCGGGTTCCAGCAGTTCCATGGCGTCTTCGAGGAGTTCCAGGGCCTCGACCAGTCCCTGGTGGTCCCTGGCGAGAACCGCACGTGCCCCACGTGCCATGCCCACCTCGCTGAGCCGGTCGACCTGCGCGTCCCGCGGCAGCCCGGCGATCCGCCGCCGCACCTCGTGGATCGGAGCGCCGGCCGTCCGGTCATCGGCGGTGGGCTCGTAGTCTCCCGTGCGGCGGGCACGGAGCACGGTCAAGTTACTCCGGGCGACGTCCAGTTGGGCCTCCATCCCGAGCCGGTCCATCTGATCGGGCGGGAGCCGCGCGATGACGGACTCCAGCCGCCGGATCTGTTCGGCCAGGTCCGCCTCGTCCTGGCGCCGTCCGGCCTGGTGCGAGCGGAACACGGCGAGCTGTCCGGCCATGGCCAGCCGCTGTTCCTCATTGAGCACCGGTGATTCGGCGAGGCGGGCCAGGTCCTCGACGGCCGAGTCGAAGTCGTCCTCACCGCCGCCGGCTTGGGCCAGGTGCGCCCGCAGGGAGGCGTGATTGATGTCGATCGCGTCCCGTACGGGGCTGTCGGGCGGCAGCATGGCACGGGCCTGCTCAAGCCGGGCGAGTGACGCCTCCATGTCGGCGGGCTGCTCGATGCTCTTCAGCCCCGCGAAGCTGCTCATGGCCGCGATGTTGGCCTGCCACTGATCATCCTGGGGGCCGAACTCCCGGGCCTCGCCGAGGAGTTCCTCCTGCCGCTGGCGGTCGAAGACCGGTCGGTCGAACATCAGCGGCGGGAGCACCCCGATGATCTGCCCCGCCCGCATGCCGGAGAGCATGGTGCCCCGGGGCAGAGCCTTCCAGTCGGCGTAGAGCATGTCGTACGCCTCGGTCGCCGTCGCGCAGCCCAAACGGTCGAGGACCAGGGAGGTGAGCCGGGACAGGTCCTGGACGTCGGTCAGGCCGCCACCGGCCGTCTGCTGGATCTCGTACAGCAGGGCGTGCAAGTCGTAAGTTCTCTGCGGCACTTCAGAATTCCGTTCCTCGCCACCGCGGCGCGGCCTGTGTCCGATACGGCGCGAGCACCCCGTTCAGCCAGCGCTCGCCGTCCTCCGTCCCGAAGTCGATGGGGTCAGCGCCCGTGGCTTCGAGCACGGGCGCGTCGCCCCGGTCGTCGAAGAGGATCGCGACCCGGTCGGCGGGCTCCCGCTTGGACGGCCAGACGAACCCCTGCGCCCAGGGTTTGGTCTGCCGTCGGATCCAGTGGCCCCAGTCGCGGGTCTGCGGATAGTCCGCGCCCTCGGTGTGCACCAGCCAGGAGTCCTGCGCCACCGCCGCGAGATCCCTGCCGGACATCAGCGACACGACGTCGACGTCGGCGGCCAGCCGCAGGAACGACAGGCTGCGCCGCTCGAACGCCTCCCGTGGCAGCAACCGCGGGCTCCCGTCGCTCTCGAAGGGCAGCGAGCGCAGCAGCACCTCGCACACGGCGGCGCCCACACCGAACCCGACGTAGAGATAGCCGTACGGGTCGTACGGTGTGCTGTCGAACCGGCCGCCGTAGTAAAAGGCGTGCGAGGGGCGCGAGTTGTACGTCGTGGGCTCCCGGTGCGTGGAGTGCACCCGGTACACCGGCGTGCCCGCCCGCAGGACCGCCCGGCCCGGTTCGCCCGGCAGGACTTCGGGGGGTGGGAACTTGCCCATCGCCTAGTCCTCCCCGTCCGCTGCCACCAAGGCCCGTGCCGCGCCCAGCAGTTCCGCGTCGCGACCGCGGCCCAGCAGGCCGGCCGGTGTGCCGCCCCACCAGGCGCTGCGGGACAGCCACCAGTCGGCCGCGCCCCACGGGTCGGTGTCGGCGCGCAGGACGGAGTTGACCTCCAGGACGACCTTCCACGGCATGGCCCCGGCTTCGAACTGAAAGAGGGGGAGCCGTCTGCGACCGTCCGCGCCCGACAGCACGATCAGCCGCGGATCCGTGCCCTCGGCCCACGGCGACGCCGGTTCCTGGAGGAGTCGTTCACGGATGGGGCCGAGGAGGGGGCCGACCATCGGGTTGCCGTCGAGCACGAGCATGCACAGGTCCGCGGTGCCGTACCCCTCGTGGAGGGTCGCCGACGGCGCCCCTGCGAACCGCCCCGGGCTTGTGTCCTGCCGCAGTCGGGCCGCCTCGTCGGCCGGGAGCGCGTCGAGTACGGTCCGCGCCGCCCGGTCGGCGGCCGGCTCGCGGTCGCCGCCCGCCGCCCGCAGCTCGGCGAGCCGCTCTCGCAGCGCCTGCCGCGCACCGGGGTCGAGCAGGCGCGACAGCCTGCTCCAGTCGGCCGCGAAGGCGGCCAGCACCATGAAGGGGTTCACCCGCACCTGTGCCCTCTCTCCTCGCCACTGGGTAACTCTGTTGCTGTCAGGGGCTGTTGTTCCGCACCGAGGACATCGGCCACCAGGTCGGCGATCAGCGGCCTGCGTACGACGAGACGCACGTCTCGGTCCGCGGCGGTGCCGGCGGCCTCCTGGCTCTTGCGGAAGCGTTCGACGCTGACGCTGTACACCTTGGTGGCGAGCCGGCGCCGGTCCGCCGCGGGCCGGTCGCGCATGCCGGGCGCCAGGCCGAGTGTGTACGCGGCCGCTTCCTGGAGCTCGCCGCCGCCGAGCCGGGACACCGCCGCGCGCAGCAGGTTCTCGACCTCGACGGGCCAGGCGTCGGTGACGGCCGCGAAGAGCGACGCGAACGCCCGCCGAAGCAGCGGCAGATGGAGGTCCCGGATCCGGACCAAGCCCTCCGCCCGGACCATCTTCACCTCCTGGAGAACCGACGCGGCGTTGAACTGCGGAGCACCAGGGGACACACACCCATGATCCCGGGCGCGCGTCACCGGCCACAAGGGCCGCACCGGGCCCGCGCTCACGCTACTGCCCGCCGGGCATTCGGCGAGGGCCGGTCGTGGTCGTCACCCGGTCGTTTTCGGGTCGCCGTCGAGGGGCGTACGGGCCGCTCGCGGGGCAGCGGGGAGGCGGCGACGGGCCGCCCGGGTCTCCCGACGCTCACCCCCAGGGCAGCCAGGCCCGCACCAGGAACCCCCCGTCCTCCTCTGCGCCGTGCTCCAGCCGGCCCCCGGTCAGCGTCGCCCGCTCGGTCAGCCCGATCAGTCCCTGCCCCGACCCGGGAACGTGCGGAACCTCCCCCGGCGGCGCCGGATTCCGTACGGACACGACGAGTCCGTCACCCGGGGCGCCCGAGACGGACACCGTGACCTCCGCGCCCGGCGCGTGTTTACGGGCGTTCGTCAGGCCCTCCTGGGCGATGCGGTACGCGGTGCGGCCGACGGACGCGGGCACGGCGGCCGGATCGGTGACGCGGTTGTCGAGGACGACCTTCATGCCCGCCGAGCGGGACTCGGAGACCAGAGCGTCGAGCGCGGCGAGCGTGGGCTGCGGCCGCCCCGCGTCGTCGGAGTCCCCGGCCCGCAGCACCCCGATGATCTCCCGCAGATCCTGCAAGGCGTCGTGCGCGCTCTCGCGGATCACCCCGGCCGCCCGCGCGACCTCCTCCCGGGGCGCGTCCGGCCGGAACTCCAGCGCCCCCGCGTGCACGCTCAGCAGCGTGAGCCGATGCGCGAGCACGTCGTGCATCTCGCGTGCGATGGCCTCGCGCGCGAGCCGCTGCGCCTGCTCGGCCCGCAGCGCCGCCTCGGTCTCGGCCCGCCGCGCGCGGTCCCGCAGGCTCAGCATGAGCTGGCGCTTGGACCGTACGAACATGCCCCAGCCGACCACCGCCGCGGTGAGCAGCGTGGTGACGGCGATGGCGGCGGCGTAGGGCAGGTCGGGGTCGGGCCGCAGCCAGAAGAAGACTGGAATCAGCGCGAGCTGGATACCGGCGAGCCAGCCCACGTACTTGAAGGGCCGGTGCACGGCGAGCGTGAAGAGGGCGACCATGGCGGCGCCGGCCGCGGTGTTCGAGAGCAGCCCGACGGGGACCATCGCGACCGCGAGCCCCAGCGGCCGGCGCCGCCGCAGCCAGACCGCTGCGCAGGCGAGCGCGCCGAGCAACTGGTCGGCGACGGCCAGGCCGTGGGGGGTGTTCGGGTCGTGGGTCAGTGTGTTCGCGGACGCCAGTCCGATGACGACGGCCAGCAGGAAGCATCCGAAGTCGACGACCCAGTCGCGCACGGTGCGCCGAGGCCGTCCGGACCGGCCCGCGCGCTCGGTGCCGGGGTCCAGCTCGGCGATCACCGCCGAGGGCAGCAGCCATCGCCGCCCGGGCAGGGCTTGCGCCGGAGCCACCGGCTGCCCGGTCAGTCCCTCCGGCGAAGACGCGGTCTCGCGCGCCGCGGTCGCCGTCTCCCTCGGCACCCGCGCCGGATTGTCACCACTCACGGTCGACAAATCTACGCAGGCACGCCCGCCGCCACCTCCCCGCGACCGATATCACCGACCAAAGTCGCGGCCCTTCAGACTTTCGTCCCAACCCGGCCACCACGCCCCGCGACTTGGGGCGGACATGCCTCGCCCCGCGGCCGATGAATGTGGGGGGTCCGCGGGGCGAGGGTCTTCGTATGAAGCAGATACTGGAGGTGCTCGGCTTTGTCGCCCTGGTCCAGGGCGCTCTCGGCCTCTTGCACGAACTCACGGGCCGACTGCACGGGTGGGGTCTCGTACAGCGGCTCGGTTTCCTCGACGGCTACGAGATCTACGCGAGCGTCGCACTCCTCGTACTGTCGTTCGCGCTGTTCGCGGCCGCCGGGAGCCGGAAGCCCGGCTGAACGCGGACCGGACTTCCGGCGGACCGGATCACCCGCGGATCAGCAGCTGAAGTTGATCAGCTTGAACGTGACGTAGTGGTCCGCGGTGTAGTAGTCCTCCTGCGTCTCCTCTCCGGTGACGATGCGACGGGCGCCGCGCGTCGAGGAGCCGGGCGTGATGACCGTGTACTCGTGGTAGTACCCGGTGCTCTGGGCGGGCAGCACGCCCTCCCGGTTCTGGAAGACGACCCCGTCCTGCGAGTACGGGAAGGGGCCTCCCGACTCGATCAGGTCCAGCGTGTCGTACGCCTGTGACGGCAGCGCGCTGTAACAGATGCTGCCCACGGCAGTCGCCGCCGCGTTGGCCGGAACCACGGCGGTGCCGCCGATGAGCAGAGCGGACATGAGGGCGACGAGGGTGCCGATACGAGTGGTACGTGGGGGGAATCTCATGGCTATAGAATGACGCGCGTAGACCCTGGCATGTCAATGTCAAGGTAGTTGATTTCTCCCGCCAAGTCCGATGAGTTTTCCGGGAGTTAACCTGCCGCCCGGCGCCCCCACGCGGTCCCCGCGAGTACGAGGACGCCGCCCAGCAGCCCCGGCACGCCGAGGCGTTCCCCGCCCAGTGCGATGCCCACGGCGGCGGCCCACAGCGGCTCGGTACCGAGCAGCAGGCTGACCCGGGACGGCGAGGACCGCCGCACGGCCCACATCTGCACGAAGAAGGCGAAGAGCGTGCAGAACGCGGAGAGGAACAGCAGCCCGGCCCACTCCCGCGCCCCGAAGTCCGCGGCCGTGCTCCACGGCGTGGCGTCGGCGCCCGTCGCCAGCACCGCGAACACCGCCACGGCGGCCCCCAGTTGGACCGTGGTCAGCGGCAGCGCGTCGGCGCCCTGGACGGACTTGATGCGGGACATGGCGAGCACGTGCACGGTCCGGGCGAGGGCCGCGAGGAGCATCAGCAGGTCACCGGCCGAGGGGCTGGTGAAGCCGCCGCCCTGGGTGAGCAGCACGACGCCGAGCACGGAGATCCCGGCCGCGGCGAGGAAGGCGCGCGAGGGGCGGACCCGGGTCACGACCGCCTCGGCGAGCGGCGTGAAGATCATGGTGAGGCTGATGATGAGGCCGGCGTTGGTCGCCGAGGTGTGGACGACGCCGTACGTCTCCAGGAGGAAGATGCCACTCAGGATCAGCCCGAGCAGCGCGGCCCCGCGCCACTGCGCGGCCGTCAGGGCACACAGCGCGCGCCACCCCGCGATGACCAGCACCGGCAGGACGACACCGAAGCGCAGCACCAGCACGGCGATCACCGTCCGCGCGGTGGTGATGTCCTTGGCCGCGAGATAGCTCGCGCCCCACACCACCGCCACGAGCAGGACGGGCAGGTCGGTGAGCCAGGCGCGGCGTGGCGCGACGACTCCCGGTACGGCGATCGAGGACATGTGGGCGGCTCTCCCGGTCTCCATCGGATAGGTGGAGACGTCGGCGGCTCGCACGCGGAGCGATCACCGTACCGGGCCGGATGATCTCCCGCTAGGCGTTTTCCGGGAGCTCGTACGAGCCGTACTCCGGGCGTCCGACCAGGTCGTACGACTGGATGGAGACGCCCGCGGCGGTGACTCGCCCGCCGGCGTGCTTGAACGCGGTGGGTACGGCCCCCTCGGTGAACAGGCGCAGGCCGGCGCCGAGCACGACGGGGAAGGTCAGCACGTGGATCGTGTCGACGAGGTCGAGGGCGAGCAGGGACTGGACGAGGGCTCCGCTGCCGTGGACCTGGAGCTCGCCGTCGGTGCGCTCCTTGAGGGCGGTGACCTCTTTGGCGAGGTCGCCGCCGATCACCGTGGTGCCGGCCCACTCGGGGTCGGTGAGGGAGGCGGAGGCGACGTACTTCGGCAGGGCGTTCAGCTTGGAGGCGACCGGGTCGGCGGGGTCGGTCATCTTCGGCCAGAACGAGGCGAAGATCTCGTACGTACGACGGCCGAGCAGGAAGGCGCCCACGCGGTCGAAGACCTCGCCGATGAACCGGCCGAAGTCCTCGTCGCCGTACGGAAAACTCCAGCCGCCCTGCTCGAAGCCGCCCCGGCGGTCCTCCTGCGGGCCGCCGGGAGCCTGGTAGACGCCGTCGAGGGTGACGAAAATGGTGGAGACGAGCTTGCCCATGGCGGGTGCCTTCTCTCTGGGGGCGGGGTCTGCTGTCATCAGTGCAGACCCCACAGGCACCCGCAACTCATCGGTCGGCCGATGGGCCTCGTCCCGCGCTCGGACGTCATCCGGCGTTCGTCGAGAACAGCCCTCCCGTCGGGCCCTGCTTGTCGCCGCCCTGGGCCTTCTTGAGGGCATTGGCCAGGCTCTCGATGGTGAGGGACTGCAGGATGACGCGCCCGTTGCCCTCCAAGGTGGCCAGGGACAGACCCTCGCCGCCGAAGACGGCGTTCATGAGCCCCTGCCGGTTGAGGCCCCCGACGCGCTGGACGCCGTACCGGATGCCCTCCTCGAAGGCGACGACGCAGCCCGTGTCGACCTCGATGCGGCCACCGAAGTCGGCGGGGTTGAGGTCGATGAAGTTGCCCGCACCGGCGATGATCACCGTCCCGCGCCCGGTGAACTTCTCCAGGACGAAGCCCTCGCCGCCGCTGCGCCCCGTCCGGCCGCCCTGGAAGGCGATCCCGAAGTCCACGCTCGACTCCGCCGCCACGAACGCGTCCTTCTCCGCGAACCACGCGCGCGTGCCGTCGAGTTCCAGGGCGCGCATCTCGCCGGGCAGCACGCCCGCGAAGCCGACGGTGCCCTCGCCGCCGGTCGAGGTGAAGTACTGGCATGCCAGCGACTCGCCCGTGAGGGCGCGCTGGCCGGCCTGCATCGCCGTGTCCATGGCCTGGCGCAGCACGCCGCCCATGCCTCCGCCACCGCCCTGGGGCTGTCCGCCACCGCCACCGGACGGCCCGGAGAGCCGGGTCTCCATGGTCACGTTCACCGTCTTGAACAGGAACTTTCCGGCTTCGCAGTACACGGTCTGGCCGGGGTTCAGGTTGACGACCGCCATCTGCATGGCGTTGCCGACGATTTCTTGCTGAAGAGTCACGCCGGGAGAACGCGGGAAGCGGAGGGAAGAGTTCCGGTCATCTGGGGGTGGTATTTCCGTGACCCGAGTTCGGTGTCCGTTCGCCGCCAGCGTCCGGGCCTCGCGGGCGCTGGGATGGATCCATGACTTCCCAAGGAACCATGAACGGCAAGGTGGCACTCGTGACCGGCGGGAGCCGCGGCATCGGCGCGGCCACGGCGGTGCGGCTCGCTCGGGAGGGCCTCGACGTCGCCCTCACCTACGTGCACGGCAAGGAGGCGGCCGAGGACGTCGTGCGGGCCGTCGAGGCGCTGGGGCGGCGCGGGGTCGCGCTGCGGGCGGACTCCGCGGATGCGGAGGAGGCGGCCGGCGCCGTGCGGCGCACGGAGGAGGCGCTGGGCGGCCTCGACGTCCTGGTGAACAACGTGGGCGTCGGTCTGCTCGGCCCTCTGGAAAGCCTGTCCCTCGCCGATGTCAACCGGGTGCTGGCCGTGAACGTACGAGGCGTCTTCCTGGCCTCTCAGGCGGCTGCCTCACGCATGGGGCGTGGCGGGCGGATCATCACGGTCGGTACGTGTATGACTCAGCGGGTGCCAGGGCCCGGCGGCACGCTGTACGCCACCAGCAAGTCCGCCCTGATCGGACTGACCAAGGCACTGGCGCGGGAGCTGGGTGAGCGTGGGATCACGGCGAACATCGTGCATCCCGGCCCGATCGATACGGACATGAATCCGGCGGACGGCCCGCATGCGCCGGGCCAGGCGGCGATGACCGCGCTGGGGCGCTTCGGGGCGGCGGATGAGGTGGCGTCTTTGGTGGCTTATCTGGCGGGAGTGGAGGTGGGGTACGTCACGGGGGCGGAGTTCTCGGTGGATGGGGGGTACGCGGCGTAGGGGCGGTTTGTTTCGCCCCCGCCGCCCCTACCCTTCCCGTACTTGGGGGCTGCCGCCGCCAGACCTCCGCCATCAGCCTGAACGGCCTCGTCCTCAAATGCCGGACGGGCTGTCTCCAGCCCCTCCGGCGTTTGACGAGCGGGGTTGGGGCGGCGGGGGCGAAAAACCTCTCAGCCACCCAACTCCTGATGCCACGCCGCCAGGCGCGTGGCACCCTCCTCCGTCAGGGAGCCGAACAGCCGCAGGCGGGAGATGCCCCCGTCCGGGAAGATGTCCACGCGCGCGTGAGTGCCGACGGCGGGCGCGGCGAGGACGAAGCGGTGGTTGGTGTCGGGCTGGAGGCGGGTGCGGGGCAGGACCTCGCTCCAGTCGCCGTCCTCGCCGTCCTTGACCGAAACAGACGCCCAGCCCGCCGAGTTGCCCTTCAGATACGCCGTGTCGATCTCGATCGCACGGATCTCCGACTGGGCGACGAGCTGGTAGCGAATCCAGTCGTTGCCGTTGTCACGGCGCCGACGCGTCTCCCAGCCGTCGTCCATCTTGCGGGACCGCCCCGGCTGGATGGTGTTCGTGGCGGGCGAGTAGAAGAGGTTGGAGGCGTCCTCGACCTGGCCGCCGTACTCGAGGGCGACGACATCGAAGGTTCCGAGGACGGACAGCCACTTCGGGTCGGGCACGACCTCGCCGTACACGCGCAGGCGGGCGATGCCGCCGTCGGGGTGCTGGTTGACGCGCAGGTGCGTGAAACGCTGCTCGACGGAGACGGCGAAGCCATTGGCCGCGTGACCGCCGACCGCCGTACGCGGAACGAGCGTCGTCCACTTCACGTCGTCCGCGAGGAGCTCCTCGGGGGACGGCGAGCCGGGGACGGACGCGCCCTCGACCGACACCGCCTGCGGGTAGTTCCCGCGGAAGTGGGCCGTGTCGACGACGATGCCGCGTACGACACCGGGCGCGCCGAGGCGGACGAGCGCCCAGTCGTGGTCCTCCGCCGTCGGCCACGGGTGCGCGGCGGAGGCGCCTCGCCGGCGGCGGGTCTCCCAGCCGTCCATGATCTTGCCCTTGTGGCCGAAGTGCTCGGGGTCGAACTCGGCGGCCTCGGGCACCAGGAGGTTCTCGCGCTGGGCGAAGAACTCGTCGTTGGCGGCGATGACACCGGCGCCGAGCTGCCGGTCGGCGAGGTTGGCGTACTGGGTGAAGGGGAAGTCGGCGGTGCGGTAGTCCGCGTACGGGTCGCCTCCTCCGTAGGGGTTCGCGTCGCCGGTGAAGTGAGGAATCGCCGTCACGATGATCAGGTCTGCCTTTCGAGATCGGCCGCTGCGGGTGCGGGGCGGGTCGGGTGCGCGGATTACGGCCGGCGGGAGAGCAGCTGGCCGGTCGGCTCGCCGAACTCGCCGTCGGTCACGATGCGTTCGCCGCGCAGCCAGGTGGACTTGACGACGCCGCTGAGGGTCTTGCCCGCGTACGCGGTGACCCGGTTGCGGTGCTGGAGAGCTGCCGGGTCGACGGTGAAGGTCTCGTCGGGCGCGAGGACCGCGAAGTCGGCGTCGCGGCCCACCGCGATGGCGCCCTTGCGGTCGTCGAGGCCGACCAGCTGAGCGGTGCGCGAGGACATCCAGCGGACGACGTCCTCGAGGCCGTAACCGCGGCTCCGCGCCTCGGTCCAGACGGCGGACAGGCTCAGCTGCAGGCCGGAGATTCCGCCCCACGCCGTCGCGAAGTCGTCCGTCTTCAGGTCGGCCGTCGACGGCGAGTGGTCGGTGACGACACAGTCGATCGTGCCGTCGGCGAGCGCCTGCCACAGCAGGTCCTGGTTGGCGGCCTCGCGGATGGGCGGGCAGCACTTGAACTCGCTGGCGCCGTCCGGGACTTCCTCGGCGGTCAGCGTGAGGTAGTGCGGGCAGGTCTCCACCGTGAGCCGTACGCCCTCGGCCTTCGCCGCGGCGATCACCGGCAGCGCGTCGCTGGACGACAGGTGCAGCACATGCACCCGCGCGTTGAGGCGCTTGGCCTGGGCGATGAGGTTCTCGATGGCCGTGTCCTCGGCGTCACGGGGGCGCGAGGCGAGGAAGTCGGCGTACTTCCGGCCGCCCTGCTGCGGGGCCGCGGCGAGGTGGTGCGGGTCCTCGGCGTGCACGATCAGCAGGCCGCCGAAGCCGGCGATCTCGGCCAGGGACTGGGCGAGCTGCTCCTGGTCGAGCTCCGGGAACTCGTCCACACCCGACGGCGACAGGAAGGCCTTGAAGCCGAAGACGCCCGCATCGTGCAGCGGCCGCAGATCCTTGACGTTGTCGGGCAGCGCGCCGCCCCAGAAGCCGACGTCGATGTGCGCCTTGGAGCGGGCGACGTCCTTCTTGGTGCGGAGGTTGTCGACCGTCGTCGTCGGCGGGAGGGAGTTGAGAGGCATGTCGACCAGCGTGGTGATGCCCCCGGCGGCCGCGGCGCGCGTGGCGGTCCAGAAGCCCTCCCACTCCGTGCGGCCGGGGTCGTTCACATGCACATGGGTGTCGACGAGGCCGGGCAGCAGGACGTCGTCACCGAAGTCCTCGAGCCGGGCGCCGGCCGGTACCTCGGCGTCGTGCGCGAGCACGGCCGTGATCTTCCCCGCGGCGACCGCGACCGAGGCCGCGCGTGTCCCCTCGGGAGTGATGACGCGCGTCGAGCGCAGCACCAGTTCGACCCATCCGTCGTCGGACACCCGGACCCCTCTCTCTGCCGCTGTCGACTTCCGCCGTTTACTTCCACGTAACGGAATTCAACGTTCTGTTGAAGGAGTCTTCACTCCAGCCCTCGCGCCGTCAAGGGTCCACTTCTCCACTCTGCCCCCAACGCGCCCCCTCTGGACGTTTCCACAAAGCGGAATTAGAATTCCATCAAGCAGAACGTAGCTACGCACAAGCCAGGAGTCAACCGACCGCCGGGTAGGCTGCATCAACTGCCCACCCGTCACCCGCCACCGCCCCGTTCGAGGCCCTTCGGGCCGCCCCTCTCGATTCCGAGCCGTGAAAGGACCGCCGCCGTGCCGACGTCCAGCGCCAGCACCACCGACGCCGCCAAATCATCCGCACCGAGCGGTGGTGTCCAGTCCCTCGAGCGCGCCTTCGACCTGCTCGAGCGGATGGCCGACGCGGGCGGCGAGGTCGGTCTGAGCGAGCTCTCCGTGAGCAGCGGGCTGCCGCTGCCCACCATCCACCGCCTCATGCGCACGCTGGTGGCCTGCGGTTATGTACGTCAGCAGCCCAACCGCCGGTATGCGCTCGGCCCCCGTCTGATCCGGCTCGGGGAGTCCGCCTCCCGACTGCTGGGCACGTGGGCCCGCCCCTACCTCGCACGCCTCGTCGAGGAGACCGGCGAGACCGCGAACATGGCGCTGCTCGACGGGGACGAGATCGTCTACGTCGCCCAGGTGCCCTCCAAGCACTCGATGCGCATGTTCACCGAGGTAGGCCGCCGCGTGCTGCCGCACTCCACGGGCGTGGGCAAGGCGCTGCTCGCGCACACCCCGGCCGACGAGGTACGCGCGCTGCTGGCCCGTACCGGGATGCCCGCCGCGACCGAGAAGACGATCACCACGCCCGACGGCTTCCTCGCCGCGCTCGAAGAGGTACGCCGGCTCGGCTACGCGGTCGACGACAACGAGCAGGAGATCGGCGTCCGCTGCCTTGCCGTCTCCGTGCCCGACTCCCCCACCGCCGCCGCCATCTCGATCTCCGGACCCGCGGGCCGCGTCACCGAGGCCGCCACCGACAAGATCGTGCCCGTGCTCCAGCAGGTCGCGACGGAGCTGTCGGAGGCGCTGGCGAGCTCGGGCCCCGCGGCCTGACCGGTCCAGGGACGCGAGCGGCGGCTGCCGCTGCTGCTGCTGCTGCTGCTGTCAGACCAGCACTTCGATCCGCCCGTCCGCCATCTCCCGCACCGCGTCCGCCTCGCCGAGGTGGGCGCGGTCGTGTGTCACGAGGACGGTGGCCGTGGCGCGCTCGCGGGTGAGCCGGACCAGCACGTCGAGGACCGCCGCGCCCCGCTCGTGGTCGAGCGCGCTGGTCGGCTCGTCCACGAGGAGTACGGACGGCTCGTTGACCAGCGCGCGAGCGATGTTCACGCTCCCCCAGTGCCTTAAGGGCCTGGGGGGACCCCCAGCCGCTGACCGCCGGAGAGCTGGTGCGGACGCCGGTGCGCCAGCTCGGCGAGCCCTACCGCCGCGAGCAACTCCCTTGCCCGGTCCGCCACTTGGCGCCGCCCGTCCAGGTGACCCATCACCTGGAGCTGCTCCAGCGCCGTCAGCGAGGGCAGCAGGTTCGGCTGCTGGAAGACGATGCCGATCTCGCGCCGGCGCAGCACGGCCCGCTCGGCGGGGCTCAGCCGCGCCGTCTCCGTACCGCCGACGAGGACGCGTCCGCGGTCCGGCGCGACCAGGGTCGCGGCGACCGCGAGCAGGCTGGACTTGCCGGAGCCGGACGGGCCGAGGACCGCGGTCAGCGTGCCCGCGCACGCCTCCAGGTCCACGCCGTCGAGGGCGGTCAGCCGGCCGTCCCCGTCCGGATAGGTGAGGGTGATGTCGTCCAGGACAAGGGTCATCGGGCACTCCCCAGCGCGGTCAGCGGGTCGACGGCGGTGATCCGCCGGACGGACAGGCCCGCGCCGAGCGCCCCGAGGGCGATCATCACGCCGGCGGGCCCGAGGACGGTCGGCGCGTCGAGGACGAACGGCACGTCGCCGCCGCGCACCAGCCCGCCGATCGCGGTGGCGAGCCCGGCGCCGAGGAGCGTTCCGGCGGTGAGCAACAGCACCGCCTGGCCGAGCGCGTCGCGCAGCAGATACGGCGTGGAGGCACCGAGCGCCTTCAGTACGGCGATGTCTCCGGACCGCTGGATCGTCCAGACCGTGAAGAACGCCCCTATGACGAGCGCCGAGATGACGAAGAGGAATCCGCGCATGAGCTGGAGCGAACCGTTCTCGGCCCGGTAGGAGCCGATGGCCGTGAGGGCATCGTCCTTGCCGAGGGTCCGGGTGCCCGCCGCCCGGTCGCCCGCGGCGAGGCCGGGGCCGTCGGCGCCGTCGGTGCGCAGGGCGATCACCGTGGCGTCGCCGGACAGCGCGGTCCACACCACGGGCGTGTGGCTGTACGAGGCGTCGCCCGCGACCGCCGCGACGGTCTGCTCGGTGCCACCGAGCCGTACGCGGTCACCGGCTCCGACGCGCAGTTCGGTGGCGGCCTTCTCGGACAGCACGACCCGGTCCGGGCCGACGCCGTCCGGGGCGATCCCGGAGTCCGGCGCGACGGCGAAGGATGAGACCGCGGCCGTACGGTGCCCCGCGCCCGCGTTCAGCGTCCGGATGCCGATCGGTTCCGCCGAGGTGACGCCCGGCCGTCCGGCCCAGGTCCGCCACGCGCGCGGGGGGACCGACGAGTTGGTGAACGACACCGACTGGCCGTCGGGCGGCGCGGCGAAGGCGAGGTGATCGGCGGGCAGGCCGGTGATCGCCGAGGTGTTCTCCTTGGCGAGCCCGGCGGTCAGCCCGGACAGCAGCCCCACGAGCAGGGTGATCAGCACGACCACGGCCCCCATGAGGGCGAACCGCCCTTTGGCGAACCTGAGGTCTCTCCACGCGACGAACATGCCCCCACCCTGCGGCCCGGGCCGCGTCCGGGACATCGCGCCACGGCACGGTTCACCCGAATCGAAGGGCTACCGTCGCGGTGGTTCCCCGAACAGTTCCACCGCGCTGCGGACGTCCGCGAGGCCCGTCGCCAGGGCGCTGACCGAGCCGATCGCGCCCGCGATCAGCAGCAGCGAGCGGCGCAGGCGGGGGATCTCGGGGATGCCACTGACGGCCATCGCGGCGAGGGCCGCGAGCTCGTCCTCGGCTATGCCACGGTCGGGGAACTCCGCCGGATGCGTGGCGAGTTCACGGCGCAGCCGGGAGACGGCGGAACTAAGTTCCGTCACCCTCGGGTCCTCGTCCCTGCCGGTCACTGGCCTCTGCCCCAAGCTCCGCAACACAGCTCTCCCCGCTCGCACGCCCTTGTGCGCAAGTCCTTGTGCCTCTGCCCCAGATCCCCGTGGCGGTGGTCGGGCGCCGGGGGACGCGGGCCAGTAAACGCCACCCAGCGCGGTGGGCGCCACTCCGAGGACCGAAATTCAGTCCATGGACACCACAAGGCCCGCCCGGGTTCCGGGGCACGCTCCGGCCGGGTCGGGTATGCAAGGGACATGGCGGAGAACAAAGACCAGGTGGCCGGGCTGTTGCTGGCGGCCGGCGGTGGACGGCGCCTCGGCGGGCGCCCCAAGGCACTCCTGTCGCACCGAGGGCGGCCCCTTGTCGAACACGCGGTCGGAGTCCTGCGGGCCGGCGGCTGCACCCGCGTCCATGTGGTGCTCGGCGCCCAGGCCGATGCCGTACGGAAGCAAGCGTCACTGCCCGGCTGCGTTCTCGTGAACAACCCGGAGTGGGAGGAGGGGATGGGTTCCTCGCTGCGGGCGGGGCTCGACTCACTGGCGGACACGGGGGCGCGGGCCGCGCTGGTGTCGCTCGTCGATCAGCCCGGGATCGGACAGGAGGCGGTGGCCCGGGTGCTCGCGGCGTACGAGTCCCCTCGGTCGCTCGCCGCGGCGGCGTACGGCGGTGAGCGCGGGCATCCCGTGCTGTTCGGCGCCGACCACTGGCCCGGCATCGCCGCGACCGCGACCGGTGACCGCGGGGCGCGCGCCTACCTCAAGGCCCACGAGGACGCGATCGCGCTCGTCGAGTGCGGTGATGTGGCGCAGGCGTACGACATCGACACGGAGGAGGATCTCGTCCACCTTGAGTAAACGGCGTGGCACTGAGCGCCACCTTCTGTCGACTCAGAGAATCTCGACATCAACAAACCATTGAACTTCCACCATGAGGAAACTAGTATCCACTGTTCAGAAGCGCCCTACAGCTGCGAGGGCGTGATCCGGCGTTTGCGGGGGCCCTGGCACCCAGTGCCACGGCGTACCCGCGACGCACATGGTTCGCTCGTACCTAGCTTGTACACAACTCGTACATAGCTCGTAAGTAGCTCGTAAGTAGCTCGCTGAAGGAAGTGACAGCTCATGTCCGCACCAGCGCCGTCCCCGCTGGCCATCGTCGACGCCGAGCCCCTGCCCCGGCAGGAAGAGGTCCTCACCGACGCGGCCCTCGCCTTCGTGGCCGAGCTGCACCGGCTGTTCACGCCCCGGCGTGACGAGCTCCTCGCCCGCCGCGCCGCGCGCCGCGCCGAGATCGCCCGCACCTCCACGCTCGACTTCCTCCCGGAGACGGCCTCCATCCGCGCCGACGACTCCTGGAAGGTGGCCCCCGCTCCGGCCGCGCTGAACGACCGCCGTGTCGAGATCACCGGCCCCACCGACCGCAAGATGACCATCAACGCCCTCAACTCGGGCGCCAAGGTCTGGCTCGCGGACTTCGAGGACGCTTCCGCGCCCACCTGGGAGAACGTGGTCCTCGGTCAGCTCAACCTGATCGACGCGTACACCCGGAACATCGACTTCACGGACCCGAAGTCCGGCAAGTCATACGCCCTCAAGGCGAACGACGAGCTCGCGACCGTCGTCATGCGACCGCGCGGCTGGCACCTGAACGAGCGCCACCTCGTCGACGCGGACGGCAAGCCCGTCCCGGGCGCGCTCGTCGACTTCGGCCTGTACTTCTTCCACAACGCGCAACGCCTGCTGGACCTCGGCAAGGGCCCGTACTTCTACCTCCCGAAGACGGAGTCGCACCTGGAGGCCCGGCTCTGGAACGACGTCTTCGTCTTCGCGCAGGACTACGTCGGCATCCCGCAGGGCACGGTCCGCGCAACCGTGCTGATCGAGACGATCACGGCGGCGTACGAGATGGAGGAGATCCTCTACGAACTCCGCGACCACGCCGCCGGGTTGAACGCGGGCCGCTGGGACTACCTCTTCTCCATCGTCAAGAACTTCCGTGACGGCGGCACCAAGTTCGTCCTGCCGGACCGCAACGCGGTGACGATGACCGCTCCGTTCATGCGCGCGTACACCGAACTCCTCGTCCGCACCTGCCACAAGCGCGGCGCGCACGCGATCGGCGGCATGGCGGCGTTTATCCCGTCGCGGCGCGACGAAGCGGTCAACAAGGTCGCCTTCGAGAAGGTCAAGGCCGACAAGGACCGCGAGGCGGGCGACGGTTTCGACGGGTCGTGGGTGGCCCACCCGGACCTCGTCCCGATCGCGATGGCCTCCTTCGACGCCGTCCTCGGCGACAAGCCGAACCAGAAGGACCGGCTGCGCGAGGACGTGTCGGTCGCGGCCGGTGACCTGATCGCCATCGACTCGCTGGACGCCAAGCCCACGTACGACGGTCTGGTCAACGCCGTTCAGGTCGGCATCCGCTACATCGAGGCCTGGCTGCGCGGCCTCGGCGCGGTCGCCATCTTCAACCTCATGGAGGACGCGGCCACCGCCGAGATCTCCCGCTCGCAGATCTGGCAGTGGATCAACGCGGGGGTCGTCTTCGAGAACGGCGAGAGCGCGACTCCCGAGCTGGCCCGCAAGGTCGCCGCCGAAGAGCTTGCCGACATCCGCGCCGAGATCGGTGAGGAGGCCTTCACGGCGGGCAACTGGCAGCAGGCCCACGACCTGCTGCTGAAGGTGTCGCTGGACCAGGACTACGCGGACTTCCTGACGCTGCCCGCGTACGAGCAGCTGGCCGGCTGAGCCGGCCCCGTCTCACTTCTCCGAGTGGCCCAGGGACTTTTCCGGGGCCACTCGGTCGCGTACGAGGCGCTTCACGGCGGTCGGCTCCGGGAAGCCCTGCTCCCGCCGGTCCCAGACGACCTCGTCGCCGACGCGGACGACGAAGACGCCGCCGGTGCCGGGCTTCAGCGACAGCTCGGTCAGCTCCGTCTCGAAGGTGGTGAGGAGCTCCTGTGCCAGCCATGCCGCTCGCGGCAGCCAGCGGCACTGGGTGCAGTACTCGATCTGGACGCGGTGGGTGGTGTCTTGCGTGGTCATCCGAGGTGCACCGACCAATCCTGTTCCGCCGCCGGTTTGCCGTGCAGGTCGGGGACCCGCTTGAGCCAGTTCGGGCGGCCCTGCTGTGTTTTCGCCGCGCGGTCCGCGTCCTCGGCGGCGAGCTGTTCGCGGCTCGGGAAGTCCGTGGGGAGCCAGGCGCCGGACGCCCGCACGCGGGCGAGGAGATAGCGGACGTACGCCTCGCGGGCCTCGTCCGGGGTCGCGAAACCGGGCTCGTCGGCGAGCCAGGCGTCGGGCACCTCCGCCAGGACCGCGCGCAGGAGCTCCTCGGTCACCAGGGGCGCGAGTTCGGCGTCCGCCGCCCGGGTGTCCGGGGTGTAGCCGCCGAGCGCGTGGCACCGGAAGTCGTACGCCTTCTCCGGCGACGACGCGTCCCAGCGGTGGTGGAAGACGAGGGCGGCGCCGTGGTCGATCAGCCACAGGTGCGGGGGCGCGATGCCGAACGTGGGCCAGATCATCAGATTCGAGCTGTGCACCGTGCGGTCCACGTTGACCGTGAGGGCGTCCAGCCAGATCACCTTGCCGGCCTCCAGCGGGTCGACGGCGAAGGTCTCGGCGACTTCCGGGGTGAAGTCCTTCGCCCCCGGCAGATAGTCCATGCCGAGGTTGAGCCCGGCGCTGGCGCGCAGCAGGTCCTGGACCTCCTGGTGGGGCTCGTGCTCGCCGACCGCCGGGTCGAAGTGCACGAGGACCAGCTCGGGGAAGCGCAGCCCGAGGGCGCGGGCCAGCTCGCCGACGATGATCTCGGCGACCAGCGCCTTGCGGCCCTGCGCGGAGCCGGTGAACTTCACGACGTACGTCCCCAGGTCATCGGCCTCGACGACTCCGGGCACGGAGCCGCCCGCCCTCAGCGGGGTCACGTATCGAACAGCGGTCACGTCGCGCAGCACACCGGCCAGCGTAAAGCAGCGGACGGGAAACGTGATCGGCATTTTCCGCTCCGCCCGGCCCTGGCACGATCGCGGACATGCCGCCCGCCGACCCTCACATACCCCGACCGACCTGCGGAAAAGCCATACCCGACAGACCCTCGCAGACTAGGATGAACACTCCCGCAGCGGGCAGCGGGCAGCGGGCAGCGGGCAGCGGGCAGCGGGCAGCGGGCAGCGGGCAGCGGGCAGCGGGCAGCGGGCAGCGGGCAGCGGGCAGCCGATGGCTAGGCCCGGTGGGGGTCCGCGGCGGGGTTCAGGAGTGTGCTCTTCGCGGTGCGGTCGGCGGCCGCGCCGCATCGCGTGCTCGATCTGCTGCCCGTCTTCGAGGGCGATCACCGGATACGACGCCGCTTCACGCTCGTCTCTATGCGCGGCTGCCGCTGTTGTACCTGCCCCCGCCGCCCCGCGCCTTGTCGTCACCGGTCACGGCCCAACTCTGGGCCGACGATCAACTCGCCGTCTTCCGCAGCGGGTTGGGCAGCGGTACATAGCGGGCGTCCGCGCCGTCCGCGCCCGTCCAGCGCAGCAGGAGGTTCGTCTTGCCGGGGAGTGTGGGCGAGGCGAGCAGGTCCGCGATCTCCGGGAGGCCGTGCTCCGCGTCGTAACGGGTCAACTCCCGTCGTACGGCGGTCCACAGGTCCGCTGTCGGGTGGTGTTCGGCGAGGAGCGCGGCCAGTTCGGCGAGGTGGTTGACGACCAGGCAGTACACGAGCCGTTCCCAGCCGGCCGCTCGCGTCACCCCGGGCAGCAGCTTCACCCCTTCCGCGTCCCGGAACAGCGCCTGTACGGGCATGCCGTCGGCGTCGACGGCCACCAGCGTGTTCTGCACATGCGCCTCGACAACGACCCCGTACCGCGCGAACGCCTCCAGTACGGGGGGTATGACCTGGCGCAGATACGCCGCCCACCAGGCGGACGGGTCGGTGAGCCGGTCGAGGGGACTGCCGTCGAAGCCCTCCACGAGCGCGGCCGCGAGGAGCGGAGTCGCACCGGGGACCAGGTGGTCGCGCAGTCCGTCGCGGACGAGGACGGCGAGTTCCTCGAAGGCGAAGTCCGCGGTGCGGTAGCCGCGGTCGCTCAGCCAGGCGGCGGGGCCGCGCAGCGCCGTGAAGGCCGCCGCGGTCGCCTGGTCGGTGCGGCACATTTTCAGCAGGTCGTGCCGCCACAAGCGCCGGATGTCGTTGGTGATGCGCACGTCGAGGCTGAACTTGAGGAAGAGGTCGTCCTCGGGGGCGTACAGCGTGCGAATGGCGGCCGTCGGCCGGAGCGGGCGTGGGGTGCGGCCCAGTCGCATGAGCCTGCCGTCCGCGAAGGCGTCCCGGATCTCCGGGCGGGTGCCGACCAGGTCGAGCTGCCAGGGGTGGGCGGGGAGCAGCCGGTAGCCCGGCGGCGGATCACCCAGGGCGTCCAGTGCCGAGGTGTCGCCCTCCTCGACGACCGCGTCCTCGCGCACGGCGAGCAGCTCCAGCGGGAAGCGGGCGTACGCCTCGGGCGCGTACGGCAGCCAGCCGGTGACCGGGCCGCCACCGCGGGCCTTGGGCGCGGGGTGGTGCGGGTGCCCGGTGATCAGCGACTGCTCGGAGCGCAGGTACGGGTCCTCGGGCGGGGTCGCGCGGGCGCGGGCGGCGAGCAGCGCGGCGACCGCGTCCCGGCTGTCGATCATCTCGGCGGGCAGGTCGGAGTTGGACAGGCCGGTGTGACGGCGCAACTCCTCCGCCGTGAGTTTGACCAGCTCGGAGTGGGTGAGCCGGTACCAGGCCCCGCCCGCGTACACCTCGGGCTCGCCGGGCCGCCGATCGCCCCGCACCCGCAGCAGCCGTCCACTCGCCCGGAGCCGGTACACACCGGGGACGCCGTCCGCGGGCTCTCCCACCTCCCGCAGCAGACAATTGAGCAGCGGCGCGGCGGCGTACGCGTCTGCGGCCTCTTCTACGTCGTTGCCGTCAAGGGTGTTACTGGACTGGCTGATCCCGGACCGGCCGATCCCGGACCGGCTGATCCTGGAGAGTCCATTCCTGCGAAGGTCATTCCCGGGAGAGTCGTTCCCCGAGAGCGGGGGGAGCATGGGAGGCATGGAGTCCACGCGATCTTTCGTCCATACGGTGCACTGGTGATCAGTATGTCTGCCGTCGCAGGCGACCGCGACGCAGTCCCCGTACCCAAGGAGCCCGCCCGTGCACCGTCCCTCCACGTCCGAGGCCGAGGCCACGCTCGCCGACGAGCTGAGCGCCGTACGCCCCGGCCTGTCGGCGCCGTACGCGGCCGCGCTGCCCGGTGCCCGGGCGGCCGTGCTGACGCGCCTGTGGCGTGCGCTGGCGCATGAGCCGATGCCCTGGATCGCGCGCCGCGAGACGGGGCGCGACGGTCTCACGCTCCACCTGACCGACGGCCGCCGGCTGCACGGCCCGCACGCGGACCCGTACGCCACCGCCGCATACGTGACCGAGGTGCGGCTCGACGAAACGCCGTACGACGGTCCGGCCCGGCTCATGACGGCCCTGGCCGTTCCGCACGGTGCCGCCTTCGCGGCCGAACTCGATCACAGCGTCGCCTCCCTGGCCCTGTCCCGGGCGGGTCAGCCCGCCTCCTGGACCCCGGCCGAGCCCGGGGCGAGCTGGACGTGGGAGCAGCAGGTGGTCGACGGGCATCCGTACCACCCCAACTGCCGTTCGCGGCCGGGGTTCTCGGTGGCCGAGCAGCTCGCGTACGCTCCGGAGCACCGGCCGGTCGTGGAGCTGGGGCTGGTGGCGGTGGACGACTGTCTGGTCACGGGCGAGTGGCCGAAGTGGCTGCGGGACGGGGAGCGTGTCCTGATTCCGGTCCACCCCTGGCAGTCGGCTCATGTGCTCGGCGATCCGGTCCAGGAGGGGTTCGCCGCCCACCCGTTGATGTCCCTGCGCACCCTCGCCCTGCCGGACGGACCGCACGTCAAGACCGCTCTGAGCGCCCGGCTGACCTCCTCCGTGCGGGACATCTCGGTGTACTCGGTGGCGACGGCCGAGACCGTGTCGGCGTTCATGGAGGCGGTGACCGACCGTCCGGACGTGCCGCTGCACATCACCCGGACCCTCGGCGCGGTCACCGCCGACAGCCCTGATCTGGCGGCGGTGCTGAGGGAGCCCCCGGACCTGTACGCGGGGCCGGGCGAGCAGGTCGTGCCCGTGGCCGCCCTCCCCCCGACCGCCCTGCCCGAACGCCCTGCCTGGCTCGCCGAGTTCACCCGGCTCGTCCTCACCGTCGGCCTGCGCCTGCTCGACCTGGGCGTGGCCCTGGAGGCACACGGCCAGAACCTGCTCGTGGTCCTGTCCCCCGCGGGCGCCCCGGTCCGGCTCGTCTACCGCGACCTGGCCGACATCCGGATCAGCCCGGCCCGGCTGGCCCGCCACGGTATCCCGGCCCCGCCCCTCTCCGGCCGTATCGTCACGGACGACGAGACCACGCTGCGCCGTAAGCTCTTCGGCTCTCTCGTCGGGGGCGCGCTGGGGGCGACGGCGGGCTCGTCGGCCGTTCTGCGCGAGGCCCTGGAAACCGTCGTGGGCGATCTGCCGCGCACCGCGGACCTCGCGGCCCTGCTCGACGGGCCGCTGCCGACCAAGGCGTTGACCCTGATGCGGCTGTCTCCGGGGACTCCCGGGGACAGCTGGGCGCAGCTCCCCGGCCTGCGCCTCACCCCCTCGTTTTGAAGCGCGGCACGTTTGATCAATAAGATCCGCCGATGATCACAAGACAACGGCTGGCGGCAGGATTCTGCGCCCTGCTCGCCGCCCTGACGGCCGGGATGGCCTTCCCGGCCGGAGCGGTCGCCGACGAAACGACGGAGCAGGCCGCTCCCAAGGTCGAACTCGTGCTGGACGTCAGCGGTTCGATGCGGGCGCGCGACATCGACGGCGGGTCGCGGATGGCCGCGGCGAAGCAGGCGTTCAACGAGGTGCTCGACGCGACACCCGAGGAGGTGCAGCTCGGCATCCGCACCCTCGGAGCCAACTACCCCGGCAACGACCGGAAGACGGGCTGCAAGGACACGGCTCAGCTGTATCCGGTGGGCACGCTGGACCGTACCGAGGCGAAGACCGCGGTCGCGACCCTGACGCCCACCGGCTGGACGCCGATCGGCCCCGCGCTGCTCAAGGCGGCCGACGACCTCGACGGCGGTGACGGCACCCGGCGCATCGTGCTGATCAGCGACGGCGAGGACACCTGCCAGCCGCTCGACCCGTGCGAGGTGGCCCGCGAGATCGCGGCCAAGGGCATCGGTCTCACCATCGACACCCTCGGGCTCGTGCCCGACGCCAAGACCCGCGACCAGCTCAGCTGCATCGCGGACGCGACCGGTGGCACGTACACCTCGGTCCAGCACAAGGAAGAACTCTCCGACCGGGTCGGGCAGTTGGTGGAGCGGGCCGCCGATCCGGTGGTGACTCCGGTCGCCGTGGAGGGCGCCGCCGAGTGCGCGAAGGCACCCACCCTCAAGTCGGGGCTCTACACCGACCGCGAGGAGTTCGCGCAGCACCGCTGGTACCGCGTGGATGTCAAGCCGGGCCAGGAGCTGCGCGCCTCGGTGAGCGTCGCCGCGGACCGCGAAGTCAACCCGGACTACGGGGTGCTGCTGCGGGCCGTCACCGCGCACGGACGCGAGATCGTCCGCGGTGAGGCGGCGGGCAACGGCCGTACCGATGTCATCTCGACCGGGCTGCGCTACCCGAAGGCCGAGAGCGACGACGAGAACGCCGCCGCCGAGGTCGTGTGTCTGCAGGTGTCCAACTCCTTCTCGGCGGCCGCCGGTGTGAAGACCACGCCCGGACTGCCGCTGGAGCTGACGGTCGACGTCGTGGACGGGCCCGACCAGTCGGGCGACGTGGCCTCGTTCGGTCTCGGGCGCGGCTGGTGGCTGCTCGGCGCCCTCGTGCTCACCGGCTTCCTCGCGGGTGTGCTGTGGGGCTGGATCTCGCGCTGGCGGGTCGCGGTCTGGAGGACCAACTGATGAGTATCAGACGTGTGTTGAGTGCGGCCGTGCTGCTCCTCGGGGTCGCCGCGGCGCCCGCCGTCGCCGACTCCTCGCCCTCGGCGAGCCCGTCGAGCGACGGTGGCGCGCCCACCCAGGCCGGTACGTCGTTCCGTACGGCGACCGAGATCGAGCAGGGGCAGCAGGCCACGGCCAGTGGCTCCACGGGTGACTACCTGTACTGGTCGTTCCCCGCGGACGCCGGGCAGCGGCCCACCGTGAAGGCGACGGTGAAGCTGCCGGAGGCCTCGACGCGGAACGCCGCGGAGACCTGGCAGATCGACGTGTACGACGGGCTGCGGCGTCGCCAGGCGTGCCAGTACGGGGCGCAGACGCGGGCGGCGGCGCAGGACGCGGCCTCCGTGGAGCTGTCCTGCACCCTGCGCACCGTCCGTGCCTGGTCGGAGAGCTGGGCCAACGACCCGCTGCCGGGCACGTACTACATCCGGCTGACCGCCACCGGTCTGGGGGCCTCCGACCTGGGGCTGCCGGTGAACGCCGAGGTCCAGGTGGACTCCAAGGACATCGGCGGCTCGGCGGCGGTGGACGGCTCGCTCGCGAAGCCGCTGGTCCCGGGGATCGCGACGACCGCCGAGACCTCCGACTCGGGCTCCGACTCCTCGACGGCCGCGCTCTCCTCGATCGAGCCGGCCGACGGCTGGACCTCCGGCTGGTGGTCCGACCGATGGGTGTGGACCGCGATCGGCGGCGTCCTCGCGGCACTGGCGGGCATCGGCGGGTACGCGCTGACCCGCGGGTCGGGGCGGCCTTCACGGGTACCGCCGGTCATCTGACGCCGACTGAGGCCGAGGCCCGCCGCGCATCCAACTCGGGTGCGCGACGGGCCTCTCTTTCAGCCCGCGGCGTCACGCCTCCCGCAACCCCTTGGCCAGGGCCCCTTCACCCGCCACTCCGATACGCCCCTCACGCACCGCGTCCAGCAAGGCCAAGGTCCCGCGACTCACGGCCTCACCCGTCTCGCTGTCGAGCGTCAGCCGCGCGTCCGGCTCCTCCGGGGCGGCCCCGTCTCCGTACACCGGCCCGTCCTCGGCACCCAGCCACACATGGAACTCCCCTTCGTCCAGGCGGACTTCGACCAGCCCCTCCCCCTCCAGCCCCCGCAGCAACGGCAGCGCGAACCAGTGCGCCCGTACGGCGTCCGTGGGCCGCCGCTCCCCCAGCGCGGGCGCCCCCCACTCCCCGAGCGCTTGGAGTACCGGCAGCAACTCCCGCCCACGACGGGTGAGTTCATAGACATATGCCGCACCCGGCGGCGGAAGGCGCCGCCGCGTCGTCAGCCCGTCGCGTTCCATGTCCTTGAGCCGGGACGCGAGGACGTCGGTGCTCACGCCCGGCAGGTCGGCGTGCAGATCGGTGTAGCGGCGCGGTCCGCCGAGCAGCTCGCGGACGATCAGGAGGGTCCACCGGTCACCGACGGCGTCGAGGGCCCGGGCGGCGGAACAGTACTGGTCGTAGCTTCGGCGAGGTGACATGCGACGCAGTCTAGCTATCTTGTTGGACTTTCCAAGCGTCTACTTGGTAAAACCAAGCAACACACCGAACCGGAGGGCGCAGCGCATGGAGTTCCGGCAGTCCAGCAAGCTCAGCGAGGTCTGTTACGAGATCCGCGGTCCGGTGATCGAGCAGGCCGACGCACTGGAGGCGGCGGGCCACAGCGTGCTGCGCCTCAACACCGGCAACCCCGCGGCCTTCGGCTTCGAGGCGCCGGAGGAGATCCTCCAGGACATGATCCGGATGCTGCCCCGGGCGCACGGCTACACGGACTCGCGCGGCGTCCTCTCCGCCCGCCGCGCCGTCGCCCAGCGCTACCAGGACCGGGGCCTGGAGGTCGACGTCGACGACGTCTTCCTCGGCAACGGCGTCTCCGAACTCGTCTCAATGGCGGTCCAGGCCCTCATCGAGGACGGCGACGAAGTCCTCATCCCCGCCCCGGACTTCCCCCTCTGGACGGCGGTCACCACGCTCGCGGGCGGCAAGGCGGTCCACTACCTCTGCGACGAACAGTCCGACTGGTACCCGGACTTGGACGACATGGCGGCGAAGATCACCGACCGGACCCGCGCCGTCGTCATCATCAACCCGAACAACCCCACCGGCGCCGTCTATCCGAAGGAGATCGTCGAGGGCATCCTCGACCTCGCCCGCCGCCACGGCCTGATGGTCTTCGCGGACGAGATCTACGACCAGATCCTGTACGACGACGCCGTGCACCACTCGGCCGCCGCGCTCGCCCCCGACCTGGTGGTTCTCACCTTCTGCGGACTGTCGAAGACCTACCGCGTCGCCGGCTTCCGCTCGGGCTGGCTGGTGGTGACGGGCCCGAAGCAGCACGCGCGCAACTACCTGGAGGGCCTGACGATGCTCGCCTCCATGCGGCTGTGCGCCAACACCCCCGCCCAGTACGCCATCCAGGCGGCGCTCGGCGGCCGCCAGTCCATCCACGAGCTGACCGCGCCCGGCGGCCGCCTCCACGAACAGCGCAACCGCGCCTGGGAGAAGCTCAACGAGATCCCCGGCGTCTCGTGCGTGAAGCCGAAGGGGGCGCTGTACGCGTTCCCGCGGATCGACCCCGAGGTGCACAAGATCCACGACGACGAGAAGTTCGTCCTGGACCTGCTGCTGCGCGAGAAGATCCAGGTCGTCCAGGGCACCGGCTTCAACTGGCCCCGCCCCGACCACTTCCGCATCCTCACCCTCCCGCACGCCGACGACCTGGACGCGGCGATCAGCCGGATCGGGCGGTTCCTGAGCGGGTACCGGCAGTAGGGAATGCCCACTCTCCCCGGCCTGTTGGCGACCTCGTACGTGATCCCCGGATGGGGGGACCGACGATGTCGTACGAGGTGCGGGGCACCGTGGAAGAGGGCTTCGAGGGCGTTCGGGAGGAGCGCGCGGACTTCCTGGCCGGGGAGGAGCACCAGCCGGGCGCCCAGCTCACGTGTACCTGGGCGGGCGCCGGGTGGTGGACCTCTGGGCGGGCGACGGCACGACCGATTCGCTGACGAGCCTCTACTCGATCACCAAGGGCGCGGCGCACCTCGTCGTCGCGCTGCTGGTGCAGGAGGGCGTACTCGCCCTCGACCGTGAAGTCGCCGCCTACTGGCCGGAGTTCGCCGCCGAGGACAAGGACCGGCTGACGCTGCGCGAGCTGCTGGCGCACCAGGCCGGTCTGGTCGGGGTCGAAGGCGGCTTCTCGATCGAGGAGTTGGCCGACGACCGGCTGCTCGCGGCTCGCCTGGCGGAGCAGAAGCCGTTCTGGGAGCCGGGAACGGCGTACGGCTACCACGCCTTCGTGATCGGCGCGCTCACCGGCGAGGTGGTGCGCCGGGTCACCGGGAAGTCGATCCAGGATCTCTACGAGGAGCGGATCCGGGCACCGTACGGCCTCGACTTCCACCTGGGCCTGCCCGAGGCGCCGGCGCCGCGCTGGCTCGAGGTCCAGCCGTTGGTGCCGACACCCGAACAGATCGCGCTGCTGACGGCGAACGCCTTCGCGCCCGACAGCGTCAAGGCCGTCGCCTTCAACCAGAACGCCACTCCTCCGACCGACCTGGTGGCCTTCGCCAACACCCGCGCCGTACGCGCGCTGGGGCCCACGTCGTCGGGCGGTGTCGGCAACGCGCGCGGGGTCGCCGGGATGTACGCGGCGGCGATCGGCGCGCTGGACGGCAGGGCCGCGCTGCTGGCCCCCGGGACCGTGGCGGAGTTCAGCCGGGTCCACGCGGCGGGCCCCGACCTGGTCACCGGGCAGCTGGACCACTTCGGGCTGGGCTTCGAGATCCTGGCCGACCGGTACCCGTTCCTCGGGCGGGACGCGTTCGGGCGCAGCGGAGCGACGGGGTCCCTCGCCTTCGCGGACCCGGCGAGCGGTGTCGCGTGCGCCTACACACGGCGCCGTTTCGCGTTCCCCTCGGGTGACGGCGCGTCCCCGGAGAACGGCCGTCTGGCGGAGTCGGTCCTGCGGGCCGCCGGGAGTCGATGACACCGTACGAGGGGAACGACAGGAAGGGACGGCGATGGGTGACCTGCTCCTCGTACGGCACGGTGAGACCGAGTGGTCGATGTCCGGACGGCACACGGGGTCCACCGACGTCCCGCTGACCGAGAACGGCCGGGAGCAGGCGCGCAGGCTGGCTCCGCTGATCGCCCGGCACCACATCGCGGCGGCGTTCGTCAGCCCGATGCAGCGGGCCCAGGAGACGGCACGGCTGGCCGGGGTCGGCGGGCCGCGTGTGGACGCGGACCTGTCCGAGTGGGACTACGGCGGGTACGAGGGGATCACGACCGTCGAGATCCACCGGAGCAGGCCCGACTGGTTCCTGTTCACGGACGGCGTCGCCGCGGGCCCGCCCGAGCACCCCGGGGAGAGCCCGGACGAGGTCGGGGCGCGCGCGGAGCGGATGCTGGCCAAGATCGACGCGGCGCTCGCGGAGGCGGAGGGCAGTGTCGTGGTCGTGTCGCACGGGCACTTCCTGCGGGTGCTGACCGCGCGACGGCTGGGGCTGCCCGCCGGGGCCGGTGCCCTGTTCCAGCTGGGCACCGGGACGATGAGCCGGCTCAGCACGGAGCACCGGCGGCATGTGGTGGCCGGCTGGAATGTCAGACCCGACACGTACTGTTCCCATGAGCCGCCCCCCTCGGCAGGACAGACTCCCGGGGAGCAACTGACGGGCGGCTGAGGGAGCCGCCGGGACACGACCGGCGGCGGGAGGGAGCGCGCCGTGACACGACCGCCGACCGCAGCGCAGCGGCGCGTCATCGAGGCCGCCGATCCCGTCACCGGGCGGCTGAAGGGCACGGAGGCCCAGCTCGCCGCGCTGGTGAAGCGCGAGCTCGCCTTCCGGCATCCCCGGCCGCCGCACGACCACTTCCTGACGCCCGCCGGACATCGCATACGGGAGACGCCCGAGCCGGTCGCCGCCGTGGAGGCCGCCCCCGTCGCGGCCGAGACCGGTGTGTTCGCCGCGCGGATCGGCGGCGAGGAGACGGCCGACCCCGGCCCCGCGCGTATACGCGAGGTGCACAGCGCCTGGCAGGGGCTCCTGGAGCTGCGCCGGATGACCAACCCGGCCGGTGCCATCGACCGTCCGTGCGGATGGGAGCGTACGCATCTGGTGCGGGCCGCCGCGCTCGCGCTGGAGGCCGCGGGGCACCGGCCCGCGGGGGCGGAGGACGGCGGCTACCGGGTGAGGGCGACGCCGCAGCCGGAGGCCGTCGCCGTGCGCGAGCCGGATCCCGGGGCGCTGCGCGCCTGCGCGGCCACGCTGGAGAAGGCGGGCTGGCAGGTCGGCGAGCACACCGAGCCACGCACGGGGGCACGGTACGTGCTGGCCTCGCCACGCCGGGTGTGAAGCCTCCCTCCGGCGCGCCCTGGACGTCCTGAAACGCCGTACAGCGCAAGGGAGTTGATCACCACCCGCACAGGTGTTCCCAGTAGTCTTACCTCCGTCCTGACCGTCGTAGAAGGGGAAGTCGTGGCAGAGCCGTTTTCCGTCGCAGTGACCGTCCGTGGGTACGAGACCGATGTGCTGGGACACCTCAACCAGAGCGTCTATCTGCAGTACGCGGAGCACGCCCGCTGGTCGATACTGCACGCGGCCGGGATCGGACAGAACGAGCTGATAGGCAGCGGCGTGGGCCCAGTGGCCCTGGAGACGACCATCCGCTATCTGCGGGAGCTGCGCGCGGGCGACGAGATCGAGGTGACGTGCGGTTTCCTCTGGGGTGAGGGCAAGACGTTCCGGATCGGGCAGACGATACGGAAGGCGGACGGCACGGTGGCCGCCGAGGTGACGGCGGTCGGCGGGCTGATGGACCTCCAGGAGCGCAGGCTTGTCGCCGACCCCCGAGCGGTCTTCAAGTCGCTGGCCTCCGATCCGGGGGCGTTCGGGCTCTGAACTCCTCCGCCGGAAGCGTGACCGTCACCGTCAGCCCGCCGCCCTCGCGCGGGTGTGCGACCACCTCCCCGCCGTGGGCGCGGGCGATGGAGCGGACGATGGACAGGCCGAGGCCCGCGCCCTTCGAGGTGACCACACGGTCGACGCCGAGGCGGCGGAAGGGTTGGGAACTGCTGGGGTTTGACTGAGTGTGAGTGCGTTCTGACGTGTGTGAGTGAGTACTGAGGCTCCCGGCCGGCGGCTGGGTGCTGCTCTCCCTGGAGGGGAATCAGAGTGCGTCTGTCGAATGTGTGACCTTTTCGGGTGGTGCTCGTTGGGTGTGATGAGCGGGTTTTCGAGGGGCTGTATGGGGGGTGTGGGGTGGGCGGGTTGCGGGAGCTTGCGGCGTCGTTTGTCGCTGCCGGTCCCTCGAGGGTGGCGGTCCGTACCCGGTTGAAGCAGCTCACGCCCGCTGATGAGAAGGTGCTCGCGCTGGTGGGCGCGCACCTCGGCTCGCTCGCCTCCCGGGATGTGAGGGCGCGGTGCGCTGATGGTCTGGGGTACTCCGCGCAGACGTGGGCGGCCCGTAAGCGGGGCCTGACGGGTGTCTCGTCGTCCCGGTGGGCCGGTTCGATCACCAAAGCCACGCACGACCAGTGGGCGCTCGCCCGACGTGGCCAGCTCGCCCACATCCAGTGCCTTGAGGCGGGGATCCGTACGATCGCGCACCGGCTGTCGCTGCCGGTCGGCGCGAAGGGCTCGAAGACGGCGCCCGGCGGCTACCGCAGCAAGCGGGAGTGGCATGCCAAGTCCCGCCGCCTGCACGTGCTGGAAGACCGGCTGGAACGTGCGCGCGCCGACCGCGAGGCCGGGACCGTGCATGTCGTGCGGGGCGGCAAACGGCTGGCCCGCACCCGCCACCACCTGCCCGCCGCCGGGCTCACCGAGGCCCAGTGGCGTCGGCGGTGGGAGGCCGAGCGCTGCTTCCTGCAGGCCGACGGCGAGGCTGGGAAGCGGTACGGCAATGAGACGGTCCGCGTCAGCCCGGACGGCGAGGTGAGCATCAAGCTCCCGGCCCCGCTCGCCGATCTGGCCAACGCCAAGCACGGCCGGTACGTGCTTGCCTGCCGGGTCGGCTTTGCGCACCGGGGCCAGGAGTGGGCGGACCGGGTGGAGGCGAACCGGGCCGTCGCCTACCGCATCCACTACGACGTGGCACGGGGCCGCTGGTACCTGACGGCCTCCTGGCAGATCCCGCCCACGAAGACCATCCCGATGCCCGCCGCCCTCGCGCACGGTGTGATCGGCGTCGATACGAACGCCGATCACCTGGCTGCCTGGCGTCTCGATGTTCATGGCAACCCGATCGGCAACCCGCGCCGGTTCTTCTTCGACCTCACGGGTACCGCGCAGCACCGGGACGCCCAGGTCCGCCACGCCCTCACCCGGCTGCTGCACTGGGCCAGGACCTGCGGCGTGAAGGCCATCGCGGTGGAGGACCTGGACTTCGGCGCGGAGAAGACCCGCGAGAAGCACGGCCGCAAGCGCCGGTTCCGGCAGTTGATCTCCGGCATGCCCACCGGCAGACTCCGTGCCCGGCTGACCTCGATGGCCGACCAGACCGGCATCGCGGTCATCGCCGTGGACCCGGCCTACACCTCCAAATGGGGCGCCCAGCACTGGCAGAAGCCCCTCACCAGCACAACACGTAAGACGACTCGCCACGACGCTGCCGCCGTGGCGATCGGACGGCGCGCCCAAGGCCACCCGATCCGGCGACGGACGACACCGCCCCCTGCACACCAGAGCGATGTACAGGGGCATCGGACCGCCCAGGCCGGACCGGGACCTTCTGGGCGTGAGGGACCCCGCCCCCGCATCCCCGGACCACGCACCAGATGCGTGCCGCCGGAACGCGGAGCGAACGCGGGCAACCAGAACGCCCAACACCGTTCGGAGCGTTCGGCTGAGCATGAATCCTGGCAACAGGACTCACTCCCGCTCAGTCCATAGGAACGGTCGGCGTGTTCGTCCCACGCCTTCTCCAGGAGTTGCTCGGCGGAGACCGGGGCCCCCTCGGCGCGCAGCAGCTCGGCCAGCACGGCGAACTCCTTCTTCGACAGGGGGACGTATCGGCTGCCCCGGAACACCTCGCCCCGGGCGGGATCGAGGGTGAGCCCCGCGCGGCGCAGCACGGGAGGTGCGGCGGGTCGCGAGCGCCGGCCCAACGCCAGGACACGGGCGGTGAGTTCGACGAAGGCGAAGGGTTTGACGAGGTAGTCGTCGGCACCGAGACCGAGGCCGATGACCCGGTCGGTGACCTCGGCCGCCGCGGTGAGCATCAGCACCCGCGCGGTCGACTCGGAGGCGACCAGCTCGCGGCACACGTCGTCGCCGTGCACGCGCGGCAGGTCCCGGTCGAGGACGACCACGTCGTAGTCGACGACCGTCGCACGTTCCAGTGCCGCCGCGCCGTCGTACGCCGTGTCGACCGCGTGGGCGTGACCGCGCAGCCACACCCGCTCCTGTTGCCTCCTGACATGCGGCCGGAGAGCCCCTCCGGCCCCGAGACGAGGAGACGACGCGATGCGGACGCGGACCCGCGGCACACTGGCCGCCCTCCCCGCCGCGCTGGCCCTGGCGCTGGCGCTGGCGCTTTCGGGTTGCGGCTCCGGCGGCGACACCGTGAAGACCGGTGCGGCGGCGAGCAAGAGCTCGCGCGAGGACCAGGGCGTCAAGTTCGCGCAGTGCCTGCGTGAGCACGGCGTGGACGTGGAGGACCCGGAGCCCGGAAAGGGCATCCGGATCACCGGTCATCTGCCCAAGAGCCAGATCGACAAGGCCATGAAGGACTGCCGCAAGTACGACCCCGTGCAGAACGGGGGCGCCAGTGCCGACCCCGAGCTGGAGCAGAAGGTACGCAAGCTCGCCCAGTGCATGCGCGACAACGGCGTCGAGGACTTCCCCGACCCCGAGAACGGCGGCATCCAGATCACGAAGGACATCGCCGACGACCCCGACTTCGCGAAGGCCCAGAAGAAGTGCGACAAGTACGCCCCTTCGGGCAGCGGCCCCGCCAACGACCAGGCCGGCAATGAGTGAGACGACGGTCGTGCCCGAGGACACCTCACCAGAACTTCACCCTCCGTCCGAGCCGGACCGCCCCCGCCGCCACCGGCGTCGCGGACGTAAAGCCGTCATCGCCGTGGGCGTGCTCGCCGCGGTCGGCGGGGCGGCCGCCGCCGGGCTCGGGCTCGCCGGACGCGACGGCTCCGGCGACGGCTCCGCCGCCGGGCTCCCCCCGGCCACCGCCGACGTGACCCGCCAGACCCTCAAGGACAGCCAGTCCGAGGACGGCGAACTCGGCTACGGCACGGCGAGCGCCGCGGCCGGCCGCGTCCCCGGCACCCTCACCCGACTCCCCGACGCCGGCGAGAGGATCACCCGGGGCGAGGCGCTGTATGAGGTGGACGACAAGCCCGTAACCCTGATGTACGGCGCGACTCCCGCGTACCGCGATCTGAAGCCCGGCGTCGAAGGGGCGGACGTCGAGCAGCTGGAGCGGAATCTCAAGGCGCTGGGCTACTCCGGCTACACGGTCGACGACGAGTACACCGACGCCACCACCGACGCGGTACGGCGGTGGCAGGAGGACCACGGCCTGGACGAGACCGGCGTCGTGGAGCTCGGCCGCGTGGTGTTCGCTCCCGGAGCCGTCCGCGTGGACTCCCTGGACGCCCAGGAGGGTGCGGCGACGGGGCCCGGCCAGAAGGTGCTCTCGTACACCGGCACCGCCCAGGTCGTCAGCCTCGAACTCGACACCGCGGACCAGCGGTTGGCGAAGAAGGGCACGAAGGTCGCCGTCGAACTGCCGGACGGCAGCCGCGTCGAGGGGCGCGTCCAGGACGTCTCCACCGTGGTCGATCCCGGCAACAGCGGAGACCAGGAGGCGACGACCAAGGTGAAGGTGACGGTCGCGCTCGACGGCGCCAAGGCGCAGAGGGCGGCCGCGTCCTACGTACTGGCCGCGGTGCATGTCTTCTTCACGGCGGGCGAGCGCAAGAACGTCCTCACCGTTCCGATCGCCGCGCTCGTCGCGCTTGGGGAAGGCGGTTTCGGCGTCGAGGTCGTACGGGGGTCGACCACGGCGTACGTCCCTGTCGAGACGGGGCTGTTCGCGAGCGGGCGGGTGGAGATCACCGGTGAGGGGATCGCCGAGGGCACGAAGGTGGGGATACCCGCATGATCTCGCTGACCGATGTCACCAAGGTCTATCCGGGCGAGGTCACCGCGCTGGCCGGGGTGACGCTGACCATCGCGCGCGGCGAACTCGTCGCGATCGTGGGACCGTCGGGCTCCGGCAAGTCGACCATGCTCCATATGCTCGGCACCCTCGACCGGCCCACCTCGGGCAGCGTCCGGGTCGAGGGGTACGACGCGGGCGCGCTGTCGGACGCCCGGCTCTCGGCGCTCCGGGCGCGGCGCATCGGTTTCGTCTTCCAGCGGTTCCATCTGGCGGGCGGGACAACGGCGTTGGAGAACGTGGCCGACGGTCTGCTGTACTCCGGGCTGCGGCCGGCCGAGCGCCGTCGTCGGGCGGCCGCGGCGCTGCGCCGGGTGAGCCTGGGCCACCGTATGCACCACGAGCCGCACGAGCTGTCCGGCGGCGAGCGGCAGCGCGTCGCCGTGGCCCGCGCGGTGGCCGGGGACCCGCCGCTGCTGCTCGCCGACGAGCCGACGGGCGCGCTGGACTCCGTGTCGGGTCTGGGTGTGATGAGGCTGCTGCGCGATCTGCACGCCACCGGGACCACGGTCGTGATCATCACCCACGACCGGGAGATCGCGGCGTCGCTGCCGCGGCGGGTACGGATGCGGGACGGCCGGGTGGTCGAGGACTCGGCCGACGAAGCGGTGGGAGTCGCGGGAGAAGCGGGCCCCACGGCCGCAGGTCCACGGGAGGTGGTCCGATGACCACGGAGGTACTGCGCCCCGCCCGGCTCGGCCCCGCCGACGTCGTCAGAGTCGGCGCCGTCGGTCTGCGCACCCGGCCACTGCGGGCCTTCCTCTCGGCGCTCGGCATCGCGATCGGCATCGCGGCGATGGTCGCCGTCGTCGGCATCTCGTCCTCGTCCCGCGCCGATCTGGACCGCGCGCTCGCGGCTCTCGGCACCAATCTGCTCACGGTGTCAGCGGGGAGCACCTTGACCGGCGGGCAGTCCCAACTTCCGTCCACCGCTGAGCAGATGGTGTCCCGCATCGAAGGAGTGCAGTCCGTGTCGGCGGTCGGCAGGGCGGCGGACGCGAAGGCCTATCGCACCGACCGGATCCCCGAGGCGCAGACCAACGGGATCGCGGTGTACGCGGCCCGCGCCTCACTGCGGGCGACGGTCGGCGCCGAGTTGGCGAGCGGCACCTGGCTGAACGGCGCCACGGGCCGCTACCCGGCGACCGTGCTCGGTGCGACGGCCGCCGCGCGGCTCGGGATCGGCCATGCGAGCCCGGACATCCAGGTACTGGTCGGCGGCAGCTGGTTCACGGTCGTCGGAATCCTCCAACCAGTGCCGCTGACACCAGAGTTGGACACGGCGACGCTGGTCGGCTGGCCCGTGGCCGAGTCGGAGCTGGGCTTCGACGGTCATGCCACCAAGGTCTACACACGCTCCGCGGACGCGTCCGTCACCTCGGTCCGCTCCGTGCTGGGCGCCACCGCCAACCCCGAGGCGCCGAGCGAGGTCCAGGTCTCCCGCCCCTCGGACGCGCTCGCCGCCCGGCAGGCCGCGGGCGAGGCGTTCACCGGGCTGCTGCTGGGCCTGGGCTCGGTGGCCCTGCTCGTCGGCGGTGTGGGCGTCGCCAACACGATGGTCATCTCGGTCCTTGAGCGCCGGGCCGAGATCGGGCTGCGCCGCTCGCTGGGCGCGACGCGAGGCCAGATCCGTACGCAGTTCCTCGCCGAGTCGCTGCTGCTGTCCGCCCTCGGCGGCGCGGCCGGCGCCCTGCTGGGCCTGGCCGTCACCACCGGGTACGCCCTTTACCAGGGCTGGCCGGCCGTCGTACCGCCGTGGGCGCCGGCCGGAGGCAAGGTGGCCACCTTGGTGATCGGCGGCCTGGCCGGGCTGTACCCGGCGATCCGCGCGGCACGGCTGTCGCCGACCGAGGCTCTCGCCACGCCCTGAAGTCCCGTGCGCGGCCTGAGCGGTCTCGGGGAAGTGGGGTGCGTTCCCGCGTCGTCCGGTGCTGGGGGCACCTCCCGTGCCCGTTCAGGGCTACGGGGGAGCATCGGCGTGCTGCCGTATCGCCCTCGTACTGGACGTACTTGGGTGATGCGGCAGTGCGGCGAGGTGCCGTGCAGGGCGGCGTGGGGGCGTGCCTCACTTCCCCGAGACCGCTCAGGAGTCCACCAGCTCCGGCCGGTGCTCGATGTCGTAGGCCGCGCGCGACTCGGCGATCGTGACGCGGTGCCGCTCGGCCCAGTCGGTCAGAGAGAGCAGGGTCGCGTGCAACTCGCGGGCCACCGGGGTGAGTTCGTACTCGACCTTCGGCGGGACCGTCGGGTGGACGGTGCGCGTGACGAGTCCGTCGCGCTCCAGATTGCGCAGCGTGAGGGTCAGCATGCGGCGGCTGATGCCTTCCACACTGCGCTCCAGCTCGGTGAAGCGGATCGGCCCGTGCGCGGTCGCCACGATGATCAGCACGCTCCATTTTCCGGCGACCCTGTCAAGAACTTCACGGACCGGGCACGCCTGCGCGAGCACAGCCTGCGAGGTAACACCGGTGTTCCCCTGGGACATCGAAGTGCCTCCTTATGCCGGTCCCCATGGTCACTGACGATGAACCCCGTTACCAGTCGTGCACCTATGGAGAACCGCGGAGGTCGTCGCCGTGTCGCAGCGCACCGAGTCACCCACACCACGAACCTACTCCCGTTGGGCGTCCCTGGTCGTCCTGTGCGCGGGAACGCTCATGACGATCCTGGACGGCAACATCGTGACGGTCGCGATGCCCGCGATCCAGAGCGACCTCGGGTTCTCGGGCCCGGGGCTCGCCTGGGTGGTGAACGCGTACCTGATCCCCTTCGGCGGGCTGCTGCTCCTCGTGGGGCGGCTCGGGGACCTGGTGGGCCGCAAGCGGATGTTCGCCGCCGGGCTCGCCGTGTTCACCGCGGCGTCCGTGCTGTGCGGAGTCGCCACCAGCCAGGGCGTCCTGGTCGCGGCCCGCGCCGTGCAGGGCATCGGCGGGGCCATGACCTCGGCCGTCGTGCTCGGCATGCTCATCGCGCTCTTCCCCGAGCCGCGCGAACAGGCCCGGGCCATCGCGGTGTTCAGCGCCGTCGGCGCGGCGGGTGGCGCACTCGGCACCTTCCTCGGCGGGGCGCTGACACAGGCGCTGAACTGGCACTGGATCTTTCTGATCAACCTGCCGATCGGGGTGGTGGCGTGGGTGGCCGCGCTGCGGATTCTCGCCCCGGACAAGGGAGTCGGTCTCGGCAGGGGCGCCGACTATCCCGGGGCGGCGCTGGTCACGAGCGCGCTGATGCTGACGGTGTACGCGATCGTGGGCGCCGGAGACCGAGGGCTCGGCGGCACCCTGACCCTCGCGGCCATCTCGCTCGCCCTGTTCGTGGCGTTCACCGTGCGCCAGGCGCGAACCGCCCGCCCCCTGCTGCGGCTGCGCCTGTTCCGCTCCCGCGTGCTGAGCGGCGCGAACGGGGTCCAGATCCTGATGATCGCGGCGATGTTCGGCTTCCAGTACATCGGCGCGCTCTACCTCCAACGCGTCCTGGACTACAGCGAGTTGCTCACCGGCACGGCGTTCCTGCCCGCGCCGATCGCGATCGGGGTGCTGATGCTGAGCCTGTCCGCGCGGACGATCGCCCGCTTCGGCCCCTACCGCGTGCTGCTCGCCGGACTCGTCCTCATCACCGCGGGCATGGCCCTGCTGAGCCGCGCCCCGGTCGACGGCAGATACGTCGCCGACGTCCTCCCCCCGCTGCTCCTGCTCGCCGCCGGGTTCGCGGCCGCAATGCCCGCGGTGACGGGACTCGCCATGTCGGACGCCCGCGAGGAGGACGCGGGCCTGGCCTCCGGGCTCTTCAGCACCACGCAGGTGGTGGGCGGTTCAATGGGCCTGGCGATCCTCACCACGCTGGCGGCGAGCCGCACGGAGCACCTGCTCGGCGAAGGCCGAGGCGGAGCCGGAGCCGGAGTCGAGCGACTCGTCGCGGCGACGGCGGACGGCTATCGGCTGGCGTTCACCGTGGCCACGGGAATCGCGGCCGCGGCCCTGGTGCTGGCGGCGGCGCTCCTGCGGCCGGGGCGCGGCACCTCCGCAACGACGAAGGGCACACCCGAGACGGCAGGCCGGACCACGTCCGCGTCCACCACATCACGGGGCCCCGATACACCCGGCGAGAAGAGGGCGGAGGCCCCGGGCATCGCGGCCTCTGTCGACACGGGCTCGCGGTAGTCCCGCGCGCACGACCTCCACCTGGAGGGCCCCTGCGTGTGCGACGGTCCCGAGTGCCCCTGCCCGACCGCCTGGCAGCCATCGGCACTCACGCATGGCCCTGCTTGGCACCGCGGTGGAGGCGATGTCGACGGAGGCAAGCTACCTTCCGGATGGCGTACGGGAGTTGGCGCGCCGCCTGGCCATCGGTGAACGCCTACCGCACAGCCGTGTCAGGCGTTCGCGTCGGCACCGGTACCTGATTGAAGGCGTAGTACACCGCGATGAGGCCATGGGCCGCCAGGGTCAGCGGGGCCGAGATGAAGGCCAGGCCGACTGTGGCGGGGTAGGCGAGGGAGCCGAGGGCGAAGCGGACGCGGGTGCGGCGGGCTCCCTCGACGTCGACGCGGTCGTCGAAGAGGTGTCCGGTGCGGGTGAGGTGCCACCACAGCGCCTGGAAGGTCAGGGCCATGGCGACCATCACCATGCTGTAGACGGCGGCGGCGACATGCGAGGCCTTGTCCTCGCGCAGGTACTCCGCCAGCATCGCCGTCGGCCAGGGCACGGCGGCCACGACCATCAGCACGAGCAGGTTCAGGAACATCAGCTTGCGGTCGATCCGGGCGACGTAACTGAAGACCTGGTGGTGGTTGATCCACATGATGCCGATGACCAGGAAGCTGACCACGTAGGCGGCGTAGGAGGGCCACTGCGCGCCCAGCGCGTGCCACAGTCCTCCGTGCTCACCGACCTCGGGGACCTTGATTTCCAGGATCAGGAGCGTGATGGCGATGGCGAAGACGCCGTCGCTGAAGGCCTCCACGCGGCCCGACTCGTTCATGACCGACTCTCCCCGTTGCGAGCGTGTCTGTGCGTGGTCCATACGTGATCTGTGCGTGGCCCCTACGTGATCCGTGCGCTCAGACCGTAGCCCAGTACGGTTCGACAGTCGGCGCGGAACCGTCAACTCGCCCGTCCCTGACGGGTATACGTCACTCGGAAACTCTGGTAGGAAACTTTCCTAACAGTACGCGGCAACGACACACTCCCCCATCGGAGGTACCGTGCACACCCCCCACATACGCACTTCGCGTCGCACACTGCTCACCCTGATCGGAGTCTCACTGGTGACAGGTCCGGTGATCGCGACCCACTCCGCGACCGCCGCGCCGGCCGGTCTGGACGACCCGGCGAAGAAGGAAATCGCCATGAAGCTGGTCTCCAGCGCGGAGAACTCCTCGCTGGACTGGACGGCGCAGTACAAGTACATCGAGGACATCGGCGACGGGCGCGGCTACACCGCCGGGATCATCGGCTTCTGTTCCGGCACCGGCGACATGCTCGACCTCGTCGAGCTCTACACCCAACGCAAGCCCGGCAACGTCCTCGCCAAGTACCTGCCTGCCCTGCGCAATGTGAACGGCAGCGACTCCCACGAAGGCCTGGACCCCGGCTTCCCCGCCGACTGGCGCACGGCCGCCCAGGACTCGGCGTTCCAGCAGGCCCAGAATGACGAGCGCGACCGCGTCTACTTCAACCCGGCCGTCCGGCAGGGCAAGACCGACGGCATCGGCGTACTCGGCCAGTTCGCGTACTACGACGCCATCGTGATGCACGGCGACGGCACCGACAGCACGAGCTTCAGCAGCATCCGCGGGCGCGCACTGGACGAGGCCCAGCCTCCCGCGCAGGGCGGCGACGAGGTGACGTATCTGAACGCCTTCCTCGACGCCCGGGTGTGGGCCATGAAGCAGGAGGAGGCCCACTCGGACACCAGCCGGGTGGACACCGCCCAGCGGGTCTTCCTGCGGGAGCGGAATCTGAACCTCGACCCGCCGCTGGACTGGAAGGTGTACGGGGACAGTTACCACATCGGCTGAAGCCACCGGGCGGGACGGCGGAGGGGGGGGGGGGGGGGGGGGGGGGACCGCGCCCCCCCCCCCCCCCCCTCTTCCCCCCGCTCGCAAAACCGCCCTCCCCCCCCCCCCCACCCCCTCCCGCCAACCGCAGAAGCCCACCCCG